>JAZNRE010000013.1:0-29946 GCA_045590535.1 Clostridia bacterium | reverse complement strand
TAAATGCTCCCGCCGATAAAAACAATTTTTTTGATAAAGTAAAAGAATTAGAGAATGGAAATCTCCCCCGATATATCACACAATTTATAGAAAATTGTGTAGGGGGTAAAGATAATTTTTTGAAGAGCATAGACATAGATTTTTCGCCTTTGTTTAATGCCTCTGCAAGTGATATAGACAGTTTTAGAGCAACAATAAAAGAATTATTAAATAATATATCTGCAAGGAGTGAAAAGAATGTTTAAATGTGTTGTTTGTGGTTGTCGGGATTTTGCCGACTATAACCTATTAAAAGAAAAATGTTTGTTTTTCCTAAAAAATAAAATGCCCGATGTCATCATTGTTTCAGGTGGTGCTTCGGGTGCAGACAGTCTCGGCGAAAGATTTGCTGAAGAATTTGATTTGAGCATTGAAAGACATATTGCCGAATGGAAAAAGTATGGTCGGAGAGCAGGACCGTTAAGAAATGAGGAGATGGTAAAAATTGCCGACGGTGTTATTGCCTTTTGGGACGGTAAAAGTCGGGGAACACAATCAACCATCAACCTATGCAAAAAATATAATGTAAATTGTAAAATTGTTTATTATTAAAAAAGGGTTTATCTCTTTTTTGAATAAATATATAATTACAAAGAAAATAAAAGTCGATTAGTACTTTAACAAACTTTCATTAAAACAGATGTAAATGCTCACAACAGTCAAGTAAATACCCTTTTCATACTTACAGTAAAATCGGCTCTTGTGCCCTTTCGTCTTCCCACATAGATATTCTTGCTCTTGACAGTTTTTCGGGGAGGGGAAACTTAATTTTTATTACCGCTTAAAAAAGCGATAACATATATTTTGGGACTTTATAGTTCTATATGCTTAAAGCATACTAAACATAAAGTCGGCAAGGGCGATTTCTCGCAACAGAATAGATTACAGACAAGCGCAAACTTGTCTGTTTTTTTTATTTTAATATAAGTGATTTTTTACCGCTTATATTAAAATTACCGATGCGACGAATGTGGTTAGGTTTTAAACCTAAACACATTCGGGGGATTAGGAAAAAAAGAAATAAAATAAATAAAAATGGAAAAAAATCAGAGAAAAAGAAAAAAATCAATTTTCTTGATAAAATCAAGGAAATTGACAGAAAAAAGGAGGTTTTTATGGGGAAATCAAAAAGTTTAGGTTTTCAAATACATTCTGCATTATCTGTAATAAATATGCAAGACAAAGAGAAAAGAACAGAGATTTACAACAACAAAAATAATACTGATTTTGAATGTGTCGGGAAAAGAGAATTTAAAAAAAATGATGATTGCAAACAATATATTTTTTCAAAACGTACTGCCGAAAATATTACTGAAAAATCAAAAAATTTTGTTAAGTTCTTAAAAGAAAATTACAATATAAAAAATGTTAAGGACATTACACCTGATATGTGTATAAAATTTTTAGAGAGTAAAAGCGGGAGCAGTCAAAAAACTATATCGGCATACAAAAACGCATTAGAAAAAATTTCTCTTGCTTGTGCTTGTAAATTTCATATTCAAAATTTTTATACTGAAAATGTGAGGACATACAAAGTGTCGGAAACCCGTCAAACAAATTCAAGCAGAATTTATACAAATGAGCAAATTGAAAAAATATTTAATTATTCTGGAAAATGGCAAGATGCCATTAAAACTATGTGTTTCTGTGGTTGTCGTGTGTCGGAATTGCGTTTTTTAAAACCCTCGGACATAAATCTATCAAAGCACATTTACACCACAACAAAAAAAGATGGTCGCATTGATACCTTTTCCACAATACACATTATAGGAAAAGGAGGAAAAGACAGTTATAGAGTAATTTTGCCACAATATAGAGATTTCTTTTTGGAGTTAATAAAAGACAAAAACCCTGATGACAAAATTTTTAATTTGCCGAAAAGTGAAAAAGAAACAAGACAGATTTTAAGTAATGAGATTAGGAAGATAACAAAGGAATTAGGAATAAAGCAGTCGGGCAAAAATCACGAGTTTAGGAAATACCATAGTCAAGTCGCCCTACAATATTATTTAAGTCAAGGTTGGTCGAGAGAGAAAGCAGAAACATATGTAATTCAAAGACACTTGTCGCACGGTTCGGAAAGGGGAGATTTAAAAAAAATATATCTTTACTCCTGAAGCTTATAATTTGACTACTTTTATCATTTGCGATAAAACAAGTATAAATAGATTATTTTTAATCTAAATATTATTTTTTTCGGAGGTGTTTTATGAGTAAAACCAATTTTTTTCTTAATAGTAGTGAGATACTTGTTCTCTCTTTGTTAAACAACAAAAAATTTTGTTATAACCAAGAAGAAATGTCAAGGGCTATCGGATGCTCTCCTCAAAGCATATCTTATGTTATATCAAAATTGATAGAGAAAAATATAGTTGATAACTACAAAGGTTTTTTATCAGTAAATCAAAGCAAACTAATAGAAGAATTGACCGATTACGCAGATTATTTTTTAGGAGGTGAGGTTTTCTTTCAAGAGAAATTTTTAAAAGTCAAAAATTGTTCTGCCGAACTATATGCTTTCTTCAGTAATTATTTTAGAATATTTAATATTGACTATGTGCTCTCGGAATGTAAATCTTTAAATGAGATTTGTTTTGTTTTTAATGAAATTTTTATAAATGTAGATGACCTTTTTTAATACAAGAGTAAGATTATAGAATTTTTATAAAATGCTCTTAAATGGCATAAACAAAGGCATTTTAGGTAATATATGTTTTATCATATATGATAAAAGGTTTAATAATTATTGATAAAATAAGGAGGGTCGGTTGTGGGCAACAAAAAAAGTAAAATTCAATCAAAAATTGAATTGACTGAGGAAATTAAAAGTATTGAGGACAAAGGTTTTAATACTCTTTTGATTACTGATACAAAGAGACGCGACAAGCGAAGATTTACAAAGATTTTTGATATTAAATTAAGTGAGTTGATTTTTGAAAGTGGAATTCCATCTCCCTATATACATTTTTTTATTTTGTTAGTAAATATAAATTCCCGATACATTGAGCCAGATTTAAACCTTATAACAATTCCAATAAAGAAGATAGCAGAAAATATGAATTACAGTCAAATTCATACGTATAGAAATTTGTCGGCATTAAAGGAAAATAATTTGATTGCTTTTTATGAAAGGGCAAGTAATAAATATGTCATTATAAACCCCTCATATTATGCAAGATTTTACAACATAAAATATATGTATTATTTGGAAAGGGGTTTTTCAGAAGAAGAACTAAAACCAAGCGACATTGTAGATAGAATTATGATTTTAAAGCAAGAAAATAGAGATAGAAAAGATTATATTACTGACAAGCAAATAAAAGAATATGTAATAGAAAACCATTTGAGAAGAAAATGAAAAGCGGGGGCATCTGCTCCCGCTTAATTTTTTAATTATTTGATTTTCTTCTGTTGTGTTCCTTACAAAGCATTTGACAATTCTGTATCTCTGTTTTGCCACCCTCCGACCAAGGCTTGATATGGTCGGCGTCCATTTCTTCAATCTCATATTTTGTCTTTGCTCTTTTTTCCTTAACACAATAAGGGCAGATGCCTTTTTGTTTCTCATAAACCTTTCTTTTCATTGTGTCGGTAAATGCTCTTATGTTCAGGTGCTTTTCATTTCCGCTTAACAAATATTCATAGATACCCGACCTTTTTGTTATGTCGTCATCTTGCATAAGTTCGGAAATTCTTTCTTCAAGTTGTTTCGGGTCGAGTTTGTCATTCCCATATTTATTATATAAAATACCCCATTCAAGACCTTGCATCTCTTTTCTGTAATTTGGAAAAATAGCTTTTACCCAATTCATAACACTATTGAAATATAACCATAATTCAGTAGCATTTGTGTCTTTTTGGTGCTTTGACATATAATCTTCTATTTCTTCGTTGTCTTTTGCAGAAATCCATTTTAAGACAGTTTCTAAATAATCTTGTCGGATAGCAGTTCCCCTCATATATTTCCCCGCTACCTGATAAGCGGGACAACCATTTTTACTAAAATACTGTTTCGCATTGCTCAACCATTCGCCTGTATAGATAGCATTTCGGAGTTCTTGTTCAAACAATTTTTCGCCTGCTATATTGATTATTTTAAACCAATCTAATTTTTCTTTGTCTGTGCCTTTACAAATATAAATCATTAACTTATAATTTAAAATTTGCTCTTTCTCTGCCTCTGTCAAATTGATAAATGCCCGATGGTCTATGGAATATTCTCCCCCGACATACTGACAAATACTGATAGTTCTTTGTTGCCCATCTAATAGTTCATAATTTCCCTTGTCATCTTCTACCCAATACATAACATTTAAAGGAAAATTTTTCTTGATTGTGTCTATTACTGCATCTCTCTGTTTTCCATTATAGACAAATTCTCTCTGGAAAGCTGGTCGGACATTGAGTTTTCCACCAAAGGCGACAACTCCGTTTTCGGCGCTATCTTGATAACCATTATATACTTCTCTTACTGTCTTTTCTTCTAATCTGATTTCCATAACTTACACCTTTTTTCTTATCAGTATTCTAAAATAAGGACATTTTCCATTTATGCAAAGGTCTTTATCATCATTTCCTTTTCTAAATTTGATTATTTCAAATTGAGAAGGATTATATTTGTCAAGGAATGTTATCGGAACACCCATAACACCCTCGTAATCACAAGGTATTTCGGCAGTTTTATCAACATTGATAGCATCATAATTATCATATTTGGGGTATTCTTCGGGGTTGTATGTTTTGAACAATACTATGTCTTGGTGTCTTTCTTCATAGTCAATATTTGTATACCATCTAACACCTTTTACCCTAATATATTTATTGCCCTCATTATCAACCCGACACCCCGCCGCGTTGAGTGGGTAATCTTGAGGAACTTTAAACTCTCTATCTCCGCTATGAATACTCCGCCCCATCCACATTTTATTATTTTGTATTAAAGGAAATATCTCTTTATATGTAATAGCATTAACATTACCAATAATAACAAATTTTTTGTTATATTCTATCAGTTGAGAAACATATTCCCTAAACAAAGAAAATGGTGGGTTTGTTATAACTATGTCGGCTTCTTTCAAAAGTTCTATACATTCTTCACTTCTAAAATCTCCATCGCCTTGCAATAATGTCAATGTATTTTTTTTGTTTTTTATCAAATACTCAACGTCGGAGAGGTCTATTGCTCCGTCTTGATTTAAGTCGGCAACCTCTGTAATTTCTATTTTATAAGGTTTTTTATTATCTTCAATAGGTTTTATATCTACAACATCAAACAAAGAAATTTGTTCGCCGACAATGGGAGAATTAACATAACAAGTAGCAATCAATTTTTTTAGCCCGAAAGCATTAAAATTCATAGCAAAGTATTTGAAAAAATTGCTCTCGTATGGGTCGTCGCAGTTGCAGAAAATAACCTTGTCTTTAAATTCTTTTCGGTAATGTTTTAACTCGTTTTCTATATCTTCAAGTTGAGTGTAAAATTCATCCTTTTTTGATTTGTTTGCTTTATGTAAATCTTTGTTTCCTGACATGTTCCTTAACTCCTACATATAAATATAGTTAATGACATTATATCACATATTCCCGCGTTTGTAAATACAACCCCGACAAATAGGGTAAAGAAATTGTTAAAACTATCATATATGTATTGAAAAAATTTTAATGTTTTGGTATAATGTAGATGTATAACTATATCAAAAGACAAAAAACATTCTAATCGATTGTATTTCCTTTGATTTTGGTATTGTGGGTTAGTATATCAAAAAGGAGGAATTATTATGGCAAGAACAGAAGAAAAGACACAAAGAGTAGTAGCATATACCCGAGTGTCAAGAATGGCAGAAAACAAAATGTCGACACAATCACAAATTCAAGAAATAAAGAGGTTTTGTGATTTCAACAAGTATGAGTTAGTAAAGGTTTATTCGGACGAGGACTTATCGGGTTCGGAAACTCAACATAGAGTTAATTTTAACAGAATGTTTGAAGATATCCGCCTGAAAACCTATGGCGATATAGATATTGTTATTTGCTACAATTTAAGCAGATTTTCAAGGTCTATAAAAGATATAAACACTTATACTCATATTTTGAAAAATGACTTGAATTGTGGTTTTAGGAGTGTTCAAGAAAGTTTTATTGACACCTCAAATGCAATGGGGACATTTCTTTTAAATGTGTTTGGTGCAATAGCGCAGTTGGAACGCGACAGACTGATTTCCGTTATTTCGGACAGTAATGTGAACCGAGCAAAGTCGGGGAACAGATGGACAAATGGTGGAATTCCGCCTTATGGTTATATCAGGCAAAATAGGACTATTATTCCCGACCCTGAAACAAGCGAAAATGTAAAAAAGGTTTTTCAAATGTTTGTTGTTGATAAAATTCCACTTTCAACAATAGCTAAAAAATTCAATAGGGCAGAAATTGACCCGAACCGACCCGACCAAGACGTTTCAATTTATAGGTCGGATAAGCGGATGAATGAGTTGAATATTCCTGTTGCTTGGAATTCGAGCAAAATTAGAAGAATTTTAGACAATCCTTGTTATGCGGGAATAAATGTAACCAATAGGCGAAAGAAAAGCAAAAGTGCCAATGGAAACAAAACAAGTCATATCAATAATGACCCGACAGATTGGGTGTTTTCCAATAATCTAAAAATAAACAGATTAGATACTGAAAATTTTTGGAATTCTGACTTTGAGATTTTGGGTTATGACATAGAACCAATTATAGATTGGGATTTATTTGTTCAAGCACAAAAATTAAGGTTAGAAAATCAAAAATGTGAGGCAGTTCGGGAAAAGACCAATTATTTATTAAAAGACCTTTTGTATTGTGGCAAATGTGGTCGGAGAATGAATGGGTCGGTAAATCATAGAGATATAAAAAGAACATACTATTATTATAGGTGCAATAGAAGAAATTACTTGACAGATTGTGATATGGAAAGTGTTCACTGTTCAGTCGTTGACAACTACGTTATGGCGGCGTTATCGGACAGTTTTATTCTTATGATGATTGATGACATTGTTCAAAAAGAAAATGGGAAACTCAATGAAATTGTTGCAAAATATGAAGAAGAACAACAAGCAATAAGAAAAGAGATTGAAAAATGCGAAACTGCAATTTTAAATCTTGTTGAAACCATAAAACTTTCTTCAACATTAGATATAGTTAAGGAAACCTTAATTGAAGAAATCAACAGAGAAACAAGCAAAAAAGCAAAGTTAGAAAAAGATTTGACAAAGTTAAGGTTAAAGTCGGAAACTGAAGAAAGAACACAAGCAGACATAGATGGTTTTATTACCGCTTGGAAAAATGCCGATTTTGATAAAATGAGTTTTGACCTTCGCAGAGAATTTTTTGTAAAGTATATTGATAGGGTTGTTTATTATTCGCCGACACATATTGACATATATGTTAAGATTAACAGAACAACACAAAAATTAGATTTTACAAAAGAGCAGTTAGAGAAGATACAATACAAGTTAGCAAAAAAGGCAGAAAAAAAGCAATCAAGCAAGATTTATAAGGTAGTAAACAGATTTTTAGAAAGGTTGAAAAATGCAGATATATCAAGGTTTGAATGGATGTGGCACTTTGTCGATGAACCCTTGTAAGTGCGGTTATCACGGCGACCCGGTTCGCCCTTGCACCTGCAGTGAGGCACAAATTCACCAATATGTTTCGAAAATAAGCGGTCCCCTTTTAGACCGCATTGACTTGCATGTTGAGGTTTTGGCGGTGCCCTATCAAGAGCTTAATTCAAAAACCAAGGGCGAATCTTCAGCGGTGATTCGTGAGCGGGTTAACGCAGCAAGAAGCCGGCAGGCCATGCGCTTTAAAGACACGCCCAACATCTTCTGCAACGCACAAATGACCACGCCTATGACAGAAAAGTTCTGTGCTCTGGGCGACGCCGAAAGCCAGCTGATGCAGTCGGTTTTTGACTCGTTGGGCTTATCGGCTCGGGCACACAACCGCATTTTAAAGGTTGCCAGAACCATAGCCGACCTGGCAGACTGTGCCACCATTCAAACCGAGCATCTGGCAGAAGCCATTCAATACAGAAGTTTAGACAGAAAATATTGGTGAAGCTATAAAATGACCGGCACAAAATCGGCAATGCAGAGCTTGTCGGGTGCAACATGGCAATCCACGGCTAAAATGTTAACGCCCGCAGCATGAGCCTCACGGAGCGCTTGGCCAAAAAAAGCATCGGTGCGGTCGTTGGGCGAAAAATGGCTTACATTTTTCATTTGCACCACGAAAACCACATAGGCCTCAAAACCTTCTTTGGCAGCGTTTATAAGCTCGCGGAGATGCCGTGCACCACGCTGCGTGGGGGCGTCGGGGAACCGGACGACGCCGTTTTCTTCTAAGGTGACGCCTTTCACTTCAACGAATATTTTTCGGCCGTCGGCTTCAAGATAAAAATCAAAGCGGGAGTTTTGGTAGCTTGTTTCGGGGCGAAAAAGGGTGATGTTTTGAAACAAATTGCCCGCCAAAACCCATTCGGCAAAGAGGCGGTTGGGAGCCTGGCTGTCCATGTTAATCAGGCGGTCATTTTTATACACCGCAATTAAATCGAACTTGGTTTTTCGGTCAGGGTTTTTGGCCACCTCCACAAAGGCGGAAGCCCCGGGCACCAAAAGCTCGCAGCAGCGACCGGTGTTTTTCACATGACAAACAACTTCTTCGCCGTTCAGTTCGGCCAGGGCAATAAACCGATTGGGCCGTGACAGAAAGCGAACGGATTTAACTTCACCATATTCCATAAAAACGCCTCCTTTCTGCTTTTGATTGTATCACAGGGAATGTCCGATTGCAACGGCGGGCCAAAAAAAGATGACAAAGGGAGAGAAAAATAAAATATTTTCAAAAAACCCCTTTACAAATTCTTTTTTTTGTGCTATACTAATCGGGTATTAGAGCTGTGCTGTCTTAGCTCAGATGGTAGAGCACTTCCTTGGTAAGGAAGAGGTCGGCAGTTCGACTCTGCTAGACAGCTCCATGAATCCAGAATGCAGTAGCGTTCTGGATTTTTGCTTTATATATTTTGTTTTATGTGAAACAATAAATTATGAAACACATTTTGAGGCGGAAGTGAGCACATGAAAGACTTAATCAAGCTTTTTTTCACCTTTGCACGAATCGGGGGTTTCACCTTTGGCGGTGGCTATGCCATGCTGCCCATGCTGCAAAAGGAATTGGTTGAAAAGCAAAAATGGACAACCGAAGAAGATTTGATGGATTACTATGCCATGGCCCAATGCACACCGGGGGTGATTGCTGTTAATGTGGCGACCTTGGTCGGTTACCGTCAAAAAGGGTATCTCGGCGGCATTGCAGCAACCTTGGGTGTGATTTTTCCGTCTTTTGTGATTATCTCCATTATTGCGGCGGTTCTTACGAACTTTTCCGAATTGCCGATTGTCAAAAATGCGTTTATTGGCATTCGTGCCTGTGTTTGTGCCCTCATTTTGGATTCAGTTATCAAGCTTTCAAAAAAAGCGGTTATCGATGCGCCCACGCTGCTTATTTCCGTTGTTGTTTTCCTTTGTGTGTGCTTTTTTAATCTGTCTCCCATTATTATGGTTGTGGCAGCAGGTCTTTTAGGCGTGTTATTGCAAGGGAGGCGGTTTTTAAAATGATTTATTTGCGCTTGTTCTATGAATTTTTTAAAACGGGTCTGTTTGCCATTGGTGGCGGACTGGCAACCCTGCCGTTTTTGCGGGATATGGCGGCAAAAACCGACTGGTTTACCGAGGCGGCTCTGGCGGACATGATTGCCGTTTCAGAATCAACACCGGGCCCCATCGGCGTGAACATGGCAACCTATGCAGGTTTTCAGGTCGGGGGTATTTTAGGCGCCCTTTCGGCCACTTTAGGCTTAATTGCTCCGGCTATTTTAACCATTTTTTTGGTGGCAAAGATTTTAGATGCTTTTCGTGATAACAAGTATGTGAATGCGGTTTTTTATGGATTAAGACCGGCGGTTGCGGGATTGATTGCGGCTGCGGGCTTAACTGTTGCCAAGGCATCACTCCTTTGCCTGCCCTATAAAGGCAGCGTTTTGGCTTTGTTCCATTGGCCCTCTGTGGCGATTTTTGTGGCAGCCTTTGTGCTTTTTAAGGTGTTTAAAAAGCACCCCATTTGGTATTTGGCAGCGTCGGCTCTGGCAGGAATTTTGCTGGGTTACATTTAATTGAAAGAAACCTCTTGACAAAAACAGGGAATCGTGCTACAATAATAAAGTCGTTTAGGTAAATTTTTCGCCGCTGTGGTGGAATTGGCAGACACCCGGGACTTAAAATCCCGTGGGAGCAATCCCGTACCGGTTCAAGTCCGGTCAGCGGCACCAGAAAAAAGACTATTCTTCGGAATAGTCTTTTTTCAATGATGTTTGCCTTTGGCAAATGATGACGCTGACGCGAATGATATTTCCTTCAGAAATGATGTCGGCTTTGCCTAATGTTTTGGTGCAAACATCGCATCATTGCAAGTTGGCCAGCAACATCATTTTGAGCGGAGCGAAAAACATCATATTGCCGCCAGGCGATGCATCATTGAAAAGGATTAAACAAATTTGAACTAAATCCGTCTTTCATACGAGAAAAGACTGCCTCGCAAAACGCTGCGGGGCAGTCTTTTTGTGTTTTATTAGAAAGATGTGATTACCAACCAAACCAGGAGAACGGGAAAGGAACTTGTTGCGGAAGCTGCTGCTGGGGAATTTGCTGAACTTCGGGAGTTTTCGATTCTTTTGTGGGTTTTTCTTCCTGCAAAATCAGGCGCAGTTCTACGGTCTGGCCGTTTCGGTCAACCGTCATGGTCATAACTTCGCCCACCTTGTGAGAATCGCGGATTTTATTGATTTCATCAATAGTGGCGACTTTTTGGCCATCACAGGCAATAATAACATCACCCACACGAACGCCGGCTTTTTGGGCGGCACTATCTTCCAAAATAGAACCCACATAAACGCCGATGGGCAGGTTGTTGGCTTTGGCAATGGCCTCGGTTACGGTTTGACCGGTGAGACCAATGACAACACGACCGGTCACATAGCCATGAGCAATAATGGACTCAATGATGGGCTTTGCCTCGTTAATGGGAATGGCAAAACCAAGGCCCTCAACATCGTAGCCGGTGGATTTTGCCGTGTTAATGCCAATGAGCTGACCCCGTAGGTTTAAAAGAGCGCCGCCGGAGTTGCCCGGATTGATGGCGGCGTCGGTTTGGAGCATGGTCATTTGTTTGCCGTCAATCACCATGGAGCGATTGATGGCGCTGATGTAACCAACGGTCAGTGTGCCGGCCAGCTCTTCACGAAGGGGGTTACCAATGGCAAGTGCCATTTCGCCCACCCGAAGCTTTGAAGAATCGCCCAGCTCAACAAAGGGCAGTGCCGCATCACTTTCGATTTTTAAAACGGCTAAATCGGTACGCTCATCTTTTCCTACCACGGTGGCGGCAATGTTTTGACCGGCAATGGTGGTGACGGTGATTTCAGAAGCGCCGTCAATAACATGGTTGTTCGTTACGATGTAACCGTCGCTGCGCAGAATAACGCCGGAGCCGCTGGACATTTGCGACTGGACATAACCGTTTGACTGGCTTTTGCACACAATGCTGACAACAGCCGGTGAAACCAGTTCATACACCTCGGGAATGCCAAAACTGCCGTTGTTTGCAGCTGTTGCCAACTGCTCATAGTCATCATAACCGGCGGCAAGATAGGCCTCGCCAGGAGCCGGTAAAACATTGCCGGCGGTTTTGGGACGGTAGAAAGCGGAGAAAACACCAAAGCATAGGCAGCAGGTTACCACCGAGCTGACAACCGCAGCAAAGACAGGGCTTTTAAAAAGCTTACGAAATCGCTTGGGTCTGGGCTTATACACTGTCAGGGAACGGTGACGGGGAACAGAGCGCTTAAAGCAGGTTTCAAAATCGTCGGTAAACCAGTTTGATTCGCTGATTTCCGGTTCTAATTCTGTATCGGTTTCATGGTTGTTAAAAAAATCGTTTTCGTACATACAAGGTCCTCCTGTTTGGGGGTGTCGTTTTGTATGTATTTATCATAATACAATTTTTTGAAGACAGTATGAACAAATTGTAAATAATGCAGCATAAATGAAAAAATAAGCCACAAAGACGGTTTTTGTCTTTGTGGCTTTTCGTTTTTACAGAGAAAAATTAACGGTATTCATCATCTTCATCCGTCGTGACCGGCGGTTGATAGTCATAGATGAACATATATGATTCGATCTCCGCCGCAGATTGTGGTGGAGCCGGAATCAAACCCGTGCAGTCCATAGAAGAGCAGGCGTTACACAAATCAAACTTGTCATAATCGTCCGGTTCTTTGGGCACCGGCTCGTCACCAATGGGACGGGCGCTTTTCTTTTTCTTCTCCGGCACATAACCATCTCCTTTGGGGGTTTCCCCACCCATAGCATGTGCCGTTTTGCCCTTTGTTATTCAATTAAGCGATGGGTTCAAAATCAGAAGCGCCGTGTTTGCACAAGGGGCAGATAAAATCGTCGGGCAGTTCGTCGGCTTCGTGAACATAGCCACAGATTTTGCAAACATAGCCTTTTTTGCCCTCGGTTTCGGGATTGGGCTTAACATTGTTCTGATAATAAGTATAGGTCATGGTTTCGGTTTCAGACATCACGCGGGACTCGGTGATGCTACAGATAAACATGCCGTGGGTGCCCAAATCAACATATTGCTCAACCTTTAACGAAATAAAGGAGTTAATGTAGCGGGGCAAAAAGACAAGACCGTTATCCGAGCGCAGAACCTCGGCGCCTGCAAACTTATCCTTGGCGCGTCCGCTGGCAAAACCAAAGGTTTCAAAAACGGAGAAGGGCGCATCAACAGAAAGGCAATTCACATTCATGATGCCGCTTTGCTGAATCACATGGTGGGAATAATTTTCTTTGTTAATGGTAACGGCAATGCGGTTTGGCGTGCTGGTAACCTGGGTGATGGTGTTCACAATTAAACCGTTATCCTTTTTGCCGTCGTGGGATGTGACAACATAAAGACCGTAACCAATGTTAAACAGCGCAGACAAGTCGTTTTTGTTAGCGGTTTCGCTGTGCTGTGCAATGTAGTCACGGCAAAGCTCATCGGCTAAAGCATCCAGCTGCGCCATGCTATCGTCATTTAAAGCAGAGTGAATGGTCACCGTTGTATCAGCAAAAGAAAGGTTGCGGCAGGGGGCAAGCATGTTTTTCATGGTTTTGGCAGCCAGGGGCGCCCAGGTGCCGTTTTCAATGAATGCCACCGTGCGGTTTTTATAAGCGCGCTCGGTTAAATGGTCAAGAAAAACGCGCATAAAGGGGAAGATATCCGCATTGTATGTGGTGGTGGCCAGCACCAGCTTGCTGTAACGAAAAGCATCTTCAACAGCTTCAGCCATGTCGCACCGTGCCAAATCGTTCACAACAACCTTGGGGCAGCCTTTGGCCGTCAGCTTTTCAGCCAGTTTCATTACCGCTTTTTTTGTGTTGCCGTAAACAGAGGTGTAAGCAATGACGATGCCCTCGGTTTCAACGGCATAAGAAGACCAGATGTTATATAAATTCAGGTAATAGCCTAAGTTTTCGTTGAGCACGGGACCATGGAGAGGGCAAATGGTTTGAATGTCCAGGCCGGCCGCTTTTTTGAGAAGTGCCTGCACTTGTGCGCCGTACTTACCCACAATGCCGATGTAATAGCGACGGGCTTCACAGGCCCAATCTTCTTCAACATCCAAAGCACCGAATTTGCCAAAGCCATCAGCGGAAAACAGCACTTTATCTGTGCTGTCATAGGTCACAATAACCTCGGGCCAGTGCACCATGGGGGCGGTGACAAAGGACAGGGTGTGAGCGCCTAAAGAGAGGGTGTCGCCCTCTGCCACAACAACCTGACGGTCCGCATAATCGGTGCCAAAAAATTGCTGCATCATGCGAAAAGCCTTTTCGCTTGACACGATTTTGGCGGATTTATATAAATTCATAAAATTGGCAATGTTAGCCGAGTGGTCGGGCTCCATGTGCTGCACAATGAGATAGTCCGGCGTGCGACCGGAAAGAACCTGCTCAATATTATCAAGCCATTCATGGGTGAAGCGGGCATCCACCGTGTCCATAATGGCAATTTTTTCATCTATAATGGCGTAGGAGTTATAAGACATGCCGTTTGGCACAACATATTGGCCTTCAAACAGGTCAATTTTGTGGTCATTCACGCCGACATATTGAATATCCTTTGTTATGTTCATTTTAAACGCTCCTTTTCTATGCAAAGTAATTTCATTATCTTTTCCATTTTAACATAAAAATATTTTTTGGTCAATCATTTAAGCGGGTCGTTCTAAGGGAATTTAGTCATTCATCTAAAGACGAGGTCAATCACCTGGGTGTTCTCTATTTCATAAGCTTCCCCGGGCAAAACTGGCACAATGCGGCGGGGCAAAAGGCTTTTCATTTCGGCGCGTATAGCGCCGGTGAGCGCCCAGTCAGAATCAAAAACGCTTTTAACATGGTCTTTATACTTGGCGTTTTGCTCTGTTTCTACCGGACGGGGCAACAGAACAACCACATCACAGCTGCCGGCTTTGGCTTCTTCATTCATTTGTGACACCACTTGCTTCAAAAGAAGGCGGTCTTGTTCATGCACCCGTTTGTATACATCATATTCATTCACCGCAGAGGTTATAAACAAAAAGGCAACGATGCATAAAACTGCCTGCCGCCATCTTTTTTTTAAAAGAGCAAAAAGAGGCTCAAGCAAAAGGGCAAGACCAATGAAAGAAACGAAAAGGCTGCGATGGGTCAGCCACACCTTGCTAACCAGTAAATTAGGCACCAGCGGGGCAAAAAACAACAAGATGCCGCCGCAAACCAGGAAAAAGCCGTGTTTTTTGCTTTTCTTTGCCTGTGCCGGTTCAAAACGGCAGAGCCAAAAGGCAATGATGAGGGCGGCGCCCAAAAGCAAAAGGCCCCAAAAGCCGTGTCCAAGTAAAATTTTGCAGCCCTCAATGCTGCCTTTTATCACCGCATCAAAGGTTTGTAATAAAATTTCGCCCAGTTGCCGAAAAAGAGAGGCTATGTTCTCGGGCAAGCGCCAAAGCTCTAATGAGGCAGCCCGGCTTTCATTGTGGCCCAATGAGGCAAAGAGGCGGTAGTAATAAAACATAAAACCGATGTTGGCGCAGGAAACAAGGGGCACCCAAAGAAGCCCCGGCTTTTTCTTTTCGCAAAAGCTCATGAAAAACAGCAAAACAGCGGCAGTTACCGAAAAAACCGAAACCGATTCATAAAAGCCGCAGGAGATGAGCTGGAAAAAAGCAAAGAGAATGAAAAGAAAAACGCTATGCCTTTTTTGCAGAAAGTGACTTAAAATCCATAAAGACAGGGCGGCAAAGAAAAGCCCCGTGACAAGTCTTGTGGCAGCAGAGAGCCAAAAACGACCCTCCATGCCCAAGGGGAACAGCCAATAAATTAGCAAAAACAAAGGGGAAAGAGAAACCTGATAGTTATCCAGGGTTTTTGCAAAAAACCAGCCGGAAGCCAGATGCATTAGGACAATTACGATTAGGGCCAGCCACAAAAACGACCACATTTGTCCCCAAAAAGCCGGATCTAAAAGCGAGGCTAAAGGTCGGGTGGAGAGAGTGCCAATTTCAGTATATACATAGGCTAAATTGTGGCGGGCAGGATAGCCCCAATATTGAATGTAATCATCTAAAACGGGGAAATATTGAAAGCCATATAAAAAATAGGGCAAAACCGCCCCCAGGGCCGTCAGTATAAAAGCTTTTTTTCGGGTTTTCATAAGCACCTCCGCAAAAGGCCAGATAGTCTCAAAATCATATGTATATTATATGAAATCTACCATGGCTTGTCAAGGCAGCGGCGGGCAAAGAAAAAGGTCTGCAAGCTTGCAGACCTTAAGGGAGAATTTTATGTTTAATAACGATTTGCACCTAAGAAAAACAGAGCAACGGTGCCGGGACCGGCGTGGGCGCCGATTACAGGGTCGATGTAATGAATAATGGTGTCTTTAACAGAAAATTTGTTTTGAACTAAATTTTTAACATAGAGGGCATCTTCTTCACAGTCGGCATGGGCAATGAAGATGGTTTGTTTTTGAGGCTCCTCCACGGTCTTTTCCATTTGGGCAACCAAGGCGGCCAAAGCCTGTTTGCGACCTCTGGCCTTGCTGACAGAAACCAAACGGCCTTCGTCATCCACATGCAGAACGGGCTTAACCTGCAAAAGCGAGCCTACAACAGCAGTAGCAGCCGAAATGCGACCGCCATGCTTTAAGTAAAACAAATCGTCGCAGGTGAACCAATGGGCCATGCGCAAAATGTTTTCGTTAAGCCAGGTGGCCACCTCGTTAATGTCTTTGCCCTCCTCGCGCATTTGGGCGGCATATAAAACCATAAGGCCTTCTCCGCCGCAGGCACACAGCGTGTCAACGGTGACGATTTGACGCTGGGGATACAGCTCTCTTAATTCATCAGCGGCAATGGTGGCGGACTGGTAAGTGCCGCTTAAGGCAGATGTGAAGCCGATATACAAAATGTCCTGCCCGGACTCTAAAATCGTTTTAAAGAAGTCACTGAATCGTTCGGGGCTGACCAGACTGGTGGCGATCACTTCTTTGTTGCGCATCATATCATAAAACTCTTTAAAATTGGTAACCTTGCCTTTTTCATAGCTTTTAAGCTCCCGGTCGCCCACCCGAAAGGTGAGGGGGATAACGGCAATATCATATTGGTCAACAATCGTTTCAGGAAGGTTAGCGCAAGAATCGGTTACAATTACATAACTCATAAAAAACTCCTTCTGTCATAATTCGACAAATTAAATTGGATAAACAAGGTAATCTAATATTGTATATTATATTATCACATAGAGTAAATTTTGTCAAGAAAAATTCTAAAACAACATAACAAAACCCCTTCTTTTTCAACAATTTGTAAAAAAGAAGGGGTTTAAATAGACATTATCCATTTTTTCTTGCCGAGACAACCCGGTGGATGCCGGCCAAATCATCGGTTAAGACAATAGAGGAATAGGCGCCGGTGTTTTTGATTAAATCGGCAACGGCTTGGGCCTGGTCATGCCCCACCTCTAAAGCCAAAAGGCCCTTTGAGGCAAGCAGGGGGGCGGCCGCTTTTGCAATGTGACGATAGAAAGAAAGTCCGTCATCACCACCATCTAAGGCAAGGTGGGGCTCGTAATCCCGCACATCCGACTCTAATGAAGCTAAAACCTCGGTGGGAATATAAGGCGGGTTTGAAACCACACAATCAAAAGGCGCTGGGACAGAAAAAGGTTTTAAAATGTCTTTTTCTTCGATGTGCACTCTGCCGGCTACGCCGTTTTGTTGGGCGTTTTGCCGGGCTACATCTACGCAAAGGGGTGAAATGTCATAGGCGGTGACGGTGGCCGTTGGCAGATAGTGGGCCAGGCTCACCGAAATGGCACCCGAACCGCAGCAAAGCTCTAAAACAGAGGGGGCGGGCGCATCTTTAAGCTCGTTTATTACCAGTTCGGTCACAGTTTCGGTATCCGGACGGGGAATAAGCACCCCGGGCGTGACAGTAAAATTTAAAGACATGAACTCTTTATACCCCGTGAGATAGGCCACAGGAGTGTGGGCTGCACGGCGGTCTATCATGGCAAAAAAAGCATCGCATAGGTCTTCTGCCACGGGGTCATCCCGATGCATCAGTAAAAACAAACGGTCTTTTTCCAGCACATGGGCAAGCAGCACCTCGGCGTCTAAACGGGGGGAGCTGGTGCCGGCAAGCTGAAGACTTTCGGTGCCCTGTTGGAGCAAGGTGCGGATTACCACTTGTCGTCCTCCCGATTGCCGGTGAGCACGGCAGAAAGTGAGGCAATGGCCACTTCCAACTGGCTGTCATCCGGCTCGTTTGTTGTAATTTTTTGCAGCCACATGCCCGGCAGGCTCACAAATTTCATAACCTTGCTTTTTGAGCGACCGGCCAGCTTGATAATTTCATACGATAAACCGGCAACCACTGGCAAAAGCAAAAGCCGGAGCACAATGCGGGTTAAGGGATTGTCCCAGGAAATAAACGAAAACAAAATGATGCTCACAACCATGACAATCAGCAAAAAGCTGGTGCCGCAACGGGGATGCAAACGAGAGAATTTGCGGGCGTTTTCCACCGTGAGCTCTTCGCCGCTTTCATAACAGAAAATGGTTTTATGCTCGGCACCATGATATTCAAAAACACGGCGGATATCTTCCATGCGGGAAACCAGAGCGATGTAAAGCAAAAAGAGGATGATGCGCACAACGCCTTCTAAAAGGGTGGCTAAAACACCGCTGCCAATAAAGGGCTTAACAAAACCTACTAAAACCGTGGGCAGCAGCATGAAAAGACCAATGCCGAAAATCAGCGCAAAAACCACCGAACCATAAATGGCGGCGGTTTTCATTTTGTTTTCTTTGGCTTCAAAAGCCGCCCGCTCTTCTTCGGTCATGGTTTCTTTTTTTGCCTTGTCTTCCTCTTCTTCAATGTCAAAGAACTCGGCGGAATACATGAGAGCCTTTGTACCAATAATTAAAGACTCAATAAAAGAAACAACGCCGCGGATGATGGGCAGCTTTAAAAATTTATATTTTTGCAAAATCGATGCAATCGGTTTTTTATCCATAACAATTTCACCGCTTGGGGTGCGCACGGCAACGGCGATTTCTTTTGGTCCACGCATCATAACGCCTTCCATAACCGCCTGACCGCCAATGCTGGTGATATGGCATTTATTTTCACCCATAAATCTCATTCCTTTCACCTTTGGAGTATAAAATTATTGTATCACAGCGCCTGTTAAAATTCAAGATGTTTTAAAGGGTGTTAACAGATTTGTGATAATTGAAAAACTCCACTCACGCTTATGGCGCAGGTGGAGTGTTAATTATGAGAGAACTTTTATTTCAGCACAACATTTTCTTTGCCTAAAAGATCATAAAGAGTGGCAAGGAGTGCATCTTCAGGGGTTACCCAAAGGGACTGGGGTGCCATGGCGGTGGACTTTGTCTCTTCAATGTGAATACAAACCGGCATCTTGCCTGCATGGGAGGCAAGCAGGGGTTTTACCCGGTCTAAAAGATAGTCCTTGCCCAAAGAGAATTTTAAGAAAAGTTTTCTGGTTTCTTCTTTTTGGGTGGGAGCTTTAACCGTGGGTTCGGTTTGTTTTTTAGCCTCTGCCAAAGGCTGCGCCGTGTTTAGCACCAGCTTGGGCTCTTCTTCTTCACGCAAGCTGAGGCGTCCCGACACGGCCACAATGCTGTCTTCATATAAAAAGGGTTTTAATTGTGTATAAATTTTAGGGAAGATAATACACTCAATGGAGCCGGTGGTGTCTTCTAAGGTGACAAAGGCCATAATCTGATTGTTTTTCGTCACTTTTTCCCGCACATGCGAAACAATGCCACATAAAGAGAGGATTTGCCCGTCACTAAAGGGACTTTCCTCCTGTCCGGCTTCAGCAAGCTGGATAAAACTGCAATCGGAAAAAGCAGCGGCTTCTTGAGCGTAGGCATCCAAGGGGTGTCCCGTGAGATAAAAGCCCACGCTTTCTTTTTCTAAAGCCAAAAGGCGTTTGGGCGGAAATTCCGGTCGTTTTGTAACGGTCACAGAAGTGGGCTCCGGCTCGCCTCCTAAATCCAAAAGGGAGATTTGCCCGGCCACATTTTGTTTTTTATCGGCAGCGGCCGCTGCGAGCATGGCCTCATAGTCATAAAGCAGAGAGGCACGGGTTTCGCCCAAGGCGTCAAAGGCGCCGGCTTTAATCAAAAATTCGTGAACCCGCTTTGTCACATTTAAGTGAGCAGTGCGCTTAACAAAATCATCATAAGAGGAAAAGGCGCCGGTTTTTTCTCTCTCGGCCACCACAGCATCAATAATGCCTGCCCCCACATTTTTAATAACCGCCAGACCAAAGCGGATGTCACCATCTGAAACGGTGAAGCCACTGCGGCTTTTGTTAATATCCGGCGGCAAAATTTTAATGCCCATGCGCTTGCACTCGGCGGAATAGCGGGCAACTTTTTCGGGACTGTCTAAAACAGAGGATAAAAGTGCGGCCATATATTCCGCAGGATAGAAGCATTTTAAATAGGCCGTCTGATAGGTAATGGCAGCATAGGCGGCAGCGTGAGACTTGTTAAAGGCATACTGCGCAAAGTCCATCATTTCATCAAAAATGCTGTTGGCAACCGCCTCTGAAACGCCACGGCGCACAGCACCATCCACCAAAACTTCGCCGTTTTCATCGGTTATGCCGTGGATGAAGTTCTTTCTTTCTTCTGCCATAACGGCGGCTTTTTTCTTGCTCATGGCACGGCGGACAAGATCGGCACGACCCAAGGAGTAACCGGCCATTTCACGAACAATCTGCATAACCTGCTCCTGATACACCATGCAGCCATAGGTTACATCCAGAATTTTTTCCAAAATGGGATGCTTATAGGTGACATGCTCGGGGTGGCGCTTGTTTTCTATGTAACGGGGGATTTGGTCCATCGGTCCCGGGCGGTAAAGAGAGATAACCGCAATGATATCTTCAATGCTGCGAGGCTCAAGCTCTTTAATCACCTGCTTCATGCCGGCGGATTCAAGCTGAAAAACGCCCTCGGTTTCCCCTCGGGACAACATGGCATACACTTCGGGCCGGTCAATGGGAATGGTGCTCATATCCGGTCGCTCGCCGCCGGAGGCTTCAATGATGGAAAGGGCTTCGTCAATAATGGAAAGGTTTCGAAGGCCCAAAAAATCCATTTTCAAAAAGCCCAGCTCTTCAATGTTGCCCATGGGGAACTGGGTTGTGATAACATCGTCATTGGTTTGAATGGGAATGTGGTCACAAATCACATCCCGGGCAATTACCACGCCGGCGGCATGGGTGCCGGCATTGCGGATTAAGCCCTCAAGGGCCAAAGCCTCATCAATCAGCTCTTTCACCACGGGGTCTTCATCATAGGCTTTTTTAAGCTCAGGGTTCATGGTGAGCGCTTTTTCTAAAGTCATGCCAAGCTCGTTAGGAATCATTTTGGCAACGGCATCGGTCTCGGCATAGCCCACATCCAAAACACGACCCACATCACGAATGGCAGCCCGGGCCTTCATGGCGTTAAAGGTGATAATTTGTGCCACACGCTCGCGGCCATATTTGCTCACCACATAATCAATAACACGCTGACGACCTTCGTTGCAGATATCAACATCAATATCCGGCATGCTGACACGCTCGGGGTTTAAAAAGCGCTCAAACAGCAGGTTAAACTGCAGGGGGTCAATGTTGGTAATGCCAAGGCAGTAAGCAACAATGCTGCCGGCGGCACTACCACGACCCGGACCCACGGGAATGCCGTTATCTTTTGCATATTTAATAAAATCCCACACAATGAGGAAGTAATCCACATAGCCCATGTGGCTGATGACGCCCAGCTCATATTCAAGCCGTGCTTTGGCCTCGGGTCTGTCGCCATAGCGCTTTTTAAGGCCGGCCTGACAGAGAGAGGTTAAGTAGGTGAGAGAGTCGCCGTCGTTTGGCACGGCATATTTGGGCAACAACAGATTGCCGAAGGTGAAATCTACCTGACAGCGCTCTGCTATTTTAGCGGTATTTTCGATCGCCTCGGGCACAGCGCCAAACAAGGCCATCATTTCGTCTTCGCTTTTTAAGTAAAATTCGTCGGTTTCAAACCGCATGCGGTCTGCTTCCGCTACCTTGCGGTTGGTTTGAATGCACAGCAAAACATCCTGATGCTTTGCATCTTCCTTGCGAATGTAGTGCACATCGTTGGTGGCCACAAGCCCTAGGCCATATTCCTCTGCCAGGGAAATCAGGCGGGCGTTCACCTTTTTTTGCTCGGGAATGCCGTGGTCCTGCAGCTCTAAAAAGAAGTTATCTTTGCCAAAGAGGTCAATATATTCTTCAATGGTTTGACGGGCTTTTTTCTCGTCATTATTCATCAGGGCGTTGGGAATGTCACCTGCCAGGCAGGCAGACAGGGCAATAAGACCCTCGGTGTGCTGCGAAAGGAGAGCCTTGTCTATGCGGGGTTTATAATAAAAACCGTCGGTAAATCCGGCGGAAACCAGCCGCACCAGATTTTGATAACCGGTCATGTTTTCGGCCAGCAAAACAAGATGGCCGGTGCGGTTGCCGTTTTCATGAGTGCGGTCGTGCATGCTGACGCCGGCGGTGTAAACCTCACAGCCGATAATGGGATGAATGCCCGCCGCCTTTGCCTTTTTATAAAACTCGATAACGCCATACATAGCGCCGTGGTCCGTCATGGCGAGGGCGGTCATACCCTGCTCTTTGGCCCGGGCAAGCAGGTCATCCAGCCGGCAGAGACCGTCTAAAAAACTATATTCAGTATGAACATGTAAATGCGCAAAACTCATAGCCATATTCCTTCCAAAGAGTGCCTTTTTAACAAGGCAGCTCTTTATTATCATTATACCGATTTATCAATAAAAAAGCAACAGCAAAATCATTTAAACCCTCAAAGCCTTGCGGGGTGGCTGTCCGGTTTCTTTGGTGCAAGCCTTGTAAAAAGAAGAGTAATCCAAAAAGCCGGCCAGTGAGGCGGCTTCGCTTAAAGAATGACCACTTTGGTAAAAGGATTTTGCGGCTAGAATCCGTTTCTGTGTGATGTATTGCCCCAGGGTGATGCCGGTATATTTTTTAAAAATGCGACACAGATAATATTTCGAAACAAAGAACTGCTCGGCCAGGGCATCTAATGTCAAATCGCTGTCTAAATGGTGGCTGATGTAAGAGGTGACATGACCAATGATTTCGCTTTGGGGCGTGCTCACCGCCTTGGCGGGCTTTAGCTGGTTTAAGGCATATAAAAGCTCGATGACAGCGCAGCGGAGGACCACCTCGTTTTTTTGCTCTTTTCGGGCGTATTCTTCAATTCGCTTGGTGGTGTCCAGGATGGCGGTGTTATTTTTGGGGCCTAGCCGCAAAATGTTTTCACAGCCTGCCTCGCGCTCAGTGAAAATGTTACGGAAGTCGGTGCAATCGTTGTTCATAAAAAAAGCGTCGGTTACAGCCAGGACAATTCGTTCATAAGGGGCGGAGGAATGGTGAAAAATCTGATGCATTTCCCCCGGCCGTGTGATGAGCGCATCATAGGGCGCCAAAGGAAAAACCGCACCCTCAACCACAAAGCTGGCGTCACCTTTTATAAAAATCAGCAACTCATAAAAGTCGTGGGTGTGAATTTGATAGCGGGACATTTCGGGGGCATCATCCTGCAAATGATAATATTGATAGTCTTTGTTTTTTGGCTCTATGACCTGGGTAAAATCGCTCATTCACATCACCTTTCTCCTTGTTTTTTTGCCCTTAAAAACGGACAAAAAAGGGTCTCTTTTTCACAGTATAGCACAAAAGAACAATATTTTCAATGTTTTTGGCAATATTCTTGTAGAAAATTGAAAATATGAGTGATATTCTATACAATAGAAAAGCCATAAGAACAGGAGGCTGTGGGATGGCAAAAAACTTTATGATTACAGGCTTTGCTGATGAAATCAGCAGCGATGTTGATGTGCAGTTTGCCCATTTAAACCGACTGGGCATCCGCTGGTTTGAGCCCCGGGGCATAGACGGAAAAAACATTGCTGATTTAACCATAGACGAGGCAAAAGAGCTTAAGAAAAAAATGGACGCTGCCGGCATTAAGGCTTCATCCATTGGTTCACCCATCGGCAAAATATCCATTGTCGACCCTTTTGAGCCGCACCTAGTTAAGCTTCGTCATGTTTTAGAGCTTTCTAAAATTTTAGATGCTTCTTTTGTGCGGGTGTTTAGCTTCTACATTCCCGAAGGAGAGGACCGGGCCACCTGGCGCCCCGAGGTTATGCGCCGCATGAAGAAAATGGCCGAGATGGCAGAAGCAGAAGGGGAGACGCTTCTCCACGAAAACGAGGGCGGCATTTACGGCGACGAAGCAAAAGACTGCCGTGACATTTTAGACACCGTTGATTCGGCAGCCTTGGGTTGCGTATTTGACCCGGGCAACTTTGCCTATTACGGTCACGAGGCTTACCCCGAAGCCTTTGCGCTTTTAAAAGATAAAATCACCTATTTTCACATTAAAGACGCCAAACGAGGCGGCGAGATTGTGCCGGCCGGCGAAGGCGATGGATGCATTCAAGCGGTTTTATCCGGCGTGCCGGAAAGAGAAACGCCCTATTTTCTCAGCTTAGAGCCGCACCTTGGCAACTTTGCAGGTCTTGATAAACTGCAAGCAAGTGGAAAGCTTTCCCGCTTGCCCGATGGCGGACCGGACACTTTTGGTCTTGCCCTTGATTCTCTAAAGAGAATTTTAAAAGAAATGGATGCCCGTTGGGAATAAATATGAAACAGAAAAAAGGAGAGGATTGACCATGAAAAAGCTGAACATTGCCATTATTGGTCAGGGTCGAAGCGGTCGTGACATTCATGGCGCATATTTTTTGACAGAAGAAGGTCAAAAGCTTTATAATGTTGTGGCGGTGGCGGAATGGAACGAAAAACGCCGTGAGCGTGCAAAAGAGACCTTTCACTGTGATGTTTATGAGGACTATCGTGATTTTTACAAGCGGGATGACATTGACCTGGTTGTGAATTCTACCTATTCTTATGAACATTTTCCCGTTACCATGGATTTACTCAGTCACAAAATGAATGTGATTGTGGAAAAGCCTTTTTCCAAATACGCCATGGAATGTGAGAAAATGATTGCGGCAGCCAAGGAAAACGGCGTGATGCTGTGTGTTTTTCAGCAGTCCCGCATGGCGCCCTATTATCAGCGCATTAAAGAAATTATTGAAAGTGGTAAGCTGGGCAAAATTCATCAGATTAACATTAACTTCAGTGGCTTTGCACGCCGTTGGGACTGGCAATGCAGCCAGCGGTTTTATGCCGGCTGTCTGTTAAATACAGGTCCGCACCCCATGGATCAGGCCCTTGATTTGCTTGATACCGATGATATGCCCCAGGTTTTCTCTGTGCTCAAGAGAATTAACTCTTCCGGCGATGCCGAGGACTATGCCAAAATTATTTTGACCTATCCCGACCGGCCGCTGATTGATGTTGAAATCAATTCAGCCAATGGTTACAGCGATTATCTTTATAAAATTTATGCCGAGAAAGGCTCTTTAAAGGCAACGGTATATGACATTGATTGGAAATATCACGAAGATAAGCCCATGCCGCCCCTGACTTTAGAATCCCTTTGCGGAAAAGACGGCATTTCGCCGGCCTATTGCAGCGAGGAGCTTACCTGGCATGAAGAGCATGAAACTTTAGAGGGCGATGCCTTTGGTTATGGCCCCATGGTGTATTACCAAAACATTTATGACCACCTGACAAAAGGTGCTGAGCTCATCATCAAGCCGGAAAAAATTGTTCAGCAAATTAAAGTTATGGAACTGGTTCATGCACAAAATCCCATGGAATTAAAATTTTAGGAGGAATAGAAAATGAAAAAATTAGCCATTATAGGAATCGACAACAGCCACGCCTGGCATTTTGCCCGCTATCTTGACGGCAAAGACGGCACCAAAGTTTTTGACGATGTTGAGCTCATTGGTGTTTGGGGCGATTATGCAACCGAAGACGGCAAAGTTGGTGCAGAAGAAATTAAAAACATGAGCAACTGCACCGTTTTTGCAGAGCATTATAATGACTTTTTAGATACAGCCGATGCGGTTATGATTACAGCCCGTCACGGCAAATATCATTTGGAATATGCCAAAGAATATATTAAAAGAGGCATTCCTGTTTGGGTTGATAAGCCCATCACCTGCAGCGGCGAAACCGTTTGCGAAATGATTGAGCTGGCAAAAAAACACAACTGCATTTTAACCGGCGGCTCCAATGTGCCCTTTATTCCCCAGGTGAAAGCTTTGGCAGATTTAGCAAAGAGCTGGGGTGACACCTTAAATGGCGGCCATGTGACAGCGCCCATTATTATGGAGAGCCCTTACGGTAAGTTCTGGTTTTATGCACAGCATTTAATTCAAATGATTACCTCCATTTTTGGCAACGACATTAAAAGCGTTTATGCGGTAGAGGCAAAGGGCGGCGTTCACGCCATTTATCGCTATGCGGACTACGCTGTTACAGCGTTCTTCGGCACAGACTATACCATTACCCTTTATAAAGAGGGTTGGTCGGCGCTGGAGCAGGAAAGAATTGTTATTGATGATGACTGCTATCTCCATGAGCTGAAAGCTTTCCATGAAGTGCTGCAAAGCGGCAAAAACAACATGACACCCCAAGACATTGCGGCGCCTGTTTTTGTTTTAGAAGCCACCTTAAAGTCTTACACAGAGGGTAAAGAAATTGAAATTACATTACCCTACTAAGCGTGCATGTTTTTGTGTTTACCGGACATACTAAGAGAGCCGGTAAAATACAAAAAGTGGTTTTTATAAGCAGTATTTTACAAAGGAGCATTTTAAATGTTACGAGGTTGTATTGTGGGCTGCGGCGCTATCAGCACCATGCACGCAATGGGCATCAAGGCAACGGAATATGGCGTTTTAGAGGCCGTGTGTGACATTGTGCCGGAGCGTGCCGACAAGGCAGCAAAGGAATATGGCTGCCGTGCCCTTTATAGCTTTGAAGAGGTTTTAGACGACCCGGATATTGATGTGGTGCACATTTGCACGCCCCATCATCTTCATGTGGAGATGACCGTTCGTGCCCTTCGTGCCGGCAAACATGTTTTGCAGGAAAAGCCGGTAGCACTTTCCCGGGATGACTTAAAAGCCCTGATGGATGCGGAAAAGGAAACAGGCAAGCATGTTTGCGTTTCTTTGCAGACCCGCTCAAATGCCGGCATTAAAAAGCTGGCTGAAATTATTAAAACCGATGCTTCCATCGGTAAGTTGACAGGGGTTACGGGCGTTTTAGTCTGGAATCGTGGCGAAGCCTATTATAAAAAAGACGGCTGGAGAGGGCGCTGGGCCACAGAGGGCGGAAGTCTTTTGTGCAATCAGGCCATTCACACCCTTGATTTAATGCACTATTTTGCCGGACCGGCAAAGCGGGTGCGGGCGCACATTGCAACCAACTGGTGGGACGACATTATTGAAACCGAAGATACGGCCAATGCCCTCATTGAGTTTGAAAGCGGCGTGCGGGGTGTTTTCTTTGGCACCAATACATACACATCATCTTCGCCGGCTATGATTGAATTAGACTTTGAACATGCTCGGTTTCGCTATGCCGACCAGGCGCTTTACCGCATTGACCCGCAAGGGCAGGCAGAGTGTTTGCAAAAGGATGCACGCAAAACACCGGGTAAAGTGGTTTGGGGCAGCGGTCATCCCCAGCTGATTCAGGACTATTATCAATTTTTAGCAGAGGGCAAGGGTACATATCTGTCCTTAGCGGATGCACTGCCCTCCGCCATGACCCTTCTTTCTATGTATGAAAGCGGCAAGGCGGGGAATGTGTGGACAGATGTTAGCAAGTGATGTGTGGTTAAGCAGATTGAGCTAAAGGAGAATGACAAATGGAAATGACCTTTCGCTGGTATGGTGATTCTGACCCGGTTACATTGGAAAAAATCAGACAAATTCCCGGGGTGACAGGCATTGTATCGGCTATTTATGACATCCCTGTAGGCGAAGTGTGGCCGCTGGAGGCCATTTTGGCACTGAAGAATAAAATTGAGGCAGCGGGTCTTTCTCTTTCTGTGATTGAGAGCGTGCCGGTGCATGAGGACATTAAAACCGGCGACGGCGCCCGCGACCGGTATATCGCCAACTATTGCCAGACACTGCGCAACCTTTCAGAAGCGGGGATTGACTGTGTTTGCTATAACTTCATGCCGGTTTTTGACTGGACCCGTTCCGAATTGGCACATGAACTGGCAGACGGCTCTAACGCCCTGATTTATATTGAAGATACCGTTAAAAACATGAATCCCCTAACGGGTGATTTATCCCTGCCCGGCTGGGACGCAAGCTACACCAAGGCAGGTATGCAGTCCCTTTTGACCAAATATCAGTCCATAACCGAAGAGGATTTATGGAACAATTTAAAATATTTTTTAGACCGGGTGATTAAAGTGGCCGAAGAGGTTAAGGTTAAAATGGCCATTCATCCGGACGATCCGCCATGGGGCATTTTTGGCCTGCCTCGCATTATCACAAACAAAGAAAATCTTAAGCGTTTCTTAAAACTTTACGACAGCCCCTATAACGGCTTGACTCTGTGCAGTGGTTCTTTGGGCGTTGACCCTAAAAATGACATTGTCGATTTTGTCAAAACCTTTGCAGACCGGATTCACTTTGCCCACATCCGCAATATCAAAATCACGGGAGATAGGTGCTTTGAAGAAAGTGCTCACAAAACCGATTGCGGCTCGTTAGATATTGCCGGCATTGTGAAAGCCTATTATGAAAGCGGCTTTGACGGCTATATCCGCCCTGACCACGGGCGCATGATTTGGGGCGAAACGGGTCGTCCGGGCTATGGCCTTTATGACCGCGCCTTAGGTGCCGTTTACATTAACGGCCTGTGGGAAGGCATGGAAAAAGCAGGGGTCAAGAGAAAAGAGTCGGTCAAGCTTTAAAACCCTTTCTCCTTTTTAGAAAGGAAAAAAATGAAACTACCATTTCAAATTGATTTGCAGGATAAGGTTGTGGTTATCACCGGTGGTGGTGGCGTGATTTGCAGCACCTTTGCCAAAGCCGTTGCGGCCTGCGGTGCCAAAGTGGCGGTTTTAGACTGGCGTCAGGAAAATGCCGACAGGGTGACGGCGGAAATTGTGGCAGCTGGTGGCACGGCCATTGGTGTTGCGGCCAATGTTTTAGAGATAGAGGGTTTGCGGGCCGCCAAAGAAACGGTGAACAAAATGTATGGCCGTTGTGATATTTTAATTAACGGTGCCGGTGGCAATCACCCCAAGGGCACAACCACCCTTGAATATTACAACATAGGGGATGACACAAAAGAAGAGCTGGTATCTTTTTTTGATTTGGAGCCGGAAGGGGTTTCCCATGTTTTTAATTTAAACTTTTTGGGCACTCTTTTACCCACACAGGTTTTTGCCGCAGACATGGTGGAAAGTAAAGACGCAAGCATTGTGAACATCTCTTCAATGAATGCTTTTTCGCCTTTGACAAAAATCCCTGCCTACAGCGGTGCTAAAGCGGCGGTTTCCAACTTTACACAGTGGCTGGCCGTGCATTTTTCAAAGGTGGGCATTCGGGTGAATGCCATTGCCCCCGGGTTTTTTGTGACCAAGCAAAACCGTGCCCTGCTTTTTGATGAAAAAGGCACACCCACGGCGCGCACAGAAAAGATTTTATCACAAACACCCATGAGCCGATTTGGTGAGGTGGAGGAACTGGTGGGCACGCTTTTGTGGCTTTTGTGCCCCGAGGCATCCTCTTTTGTTAACGGAACGGTGATTCCCGTTGATGGGGGCTTTTCAGCCTACAGCGGTGTGTAAGCACAATTAAATGTATTATAAACAAATGAAAAAGGCTGTAGCGTATTCGCTACGACCTTTCGTTTGTCGAACTGCTGCTCCATCCGCTTCCGGCCGGCAATGCCCATCTGCTCCCGCTCCTGGCGGCTCAGCAGGGCCATTTTCTTCATCTGCTCATAGAGGCTGTCGGCGTCCTTCACACGGCACAGCAGGCCGCTGACGCCCTCGTCCACCGCCTCCCGGCAGCCGTAGATGTCACTGGTGATGACGGGACGACCCGTGGCGGCGGCCTCCAGAAGCACGTTGCTCATGCCCTCGTGGTAGCTGGCCAGCACCACGCAGTCGGCGGCGGCGTAGAAGGGACGGGGCTCGGACTGGAAGCCGTGGAACACGGCGATG
>JAZNRE010000012.1:0-15524 GCA_045590535.1 Clostridia bacterium | reverse complement strand
GATCATAGCGAATATATCGAGCTGCTCAGAAGAGCGGCGGCGGTGAAGGGCGTGAAAAAGGTGTTTGTGCGCTCCGGAATCCGCCATGATTATGTGATGGCCGATAAAGCCCATGGCGGCCGCTTTATCGAAGCGCTTGCCAAGCGCCATGTATCGGGCCAGCTGCGGGCAGCTCCCGAGCATATCTGCCCGGAGGTCCTTCATTTAATGGGCAAGCCCTCTTATGAAGTGTATCAGCGCTTTGTAGAGCGGTTTGATGCGGCCAGTAAAAAAGCGGGGCTGGAGCAGTATGTTGTGCCGTATCTGATGTCTTCTCATCCCGGCTCCACCATGCAAAGCGCTGAAAAGATGGCCCGCTATATGCAGCAGCATAAGCTGAAAAGCGATCAGGTGCAGGATTTTTATCCCACCCCCGGCTCTGTTTCAACCGCTATGTATTACACGGGGCTTGACCCCTTCACCCTAAAGCCTGTTTATGTCCCCAAGGATGAAGATAAGGTGATGCAGCGGGCTTTGTTGCAGGCCTATTTGCCGAAAAATCGCGCCATGGTTTGCCGGGCGCTGAAAAAGGCTGGACGGGAAGATTTAATCGGCTTTGGTCCGTCTTGTTTGGTGGAACCGCCCTATGCCGCTGAAAAAAAGGAAACAAACCTAGATAAAAAACCCCAAAATCAAAAAAAACAAAAATCGTCTTCTATTCATAAACAATCAGGAGGAAAAGAAAATGCAAAAGGCAAAAATTCTGGACGGAAAAGCCGTTTCACAGAGAATCAAGGACGAACTGAGAGAGACCGTAAGCGAGCTGAAGGCAAAGGGCGTACATCCCGGTCTGGCGGTCATCATCGTAGGGGATGACCCGGCTTCAAGAATTTATGTGAACAACAAAAAGAAAGCATGTGAATATATCGGCATTCGCTCTGAAGAATATGCCCTCCCCGGCACAACAACCCAGGAAGAGCTTTTGGCTTTAATTCAGAAACTCAACGAAAGCGACATTGACGGCATTTTGTGCCAGTTGCCCCTGCCGAAACATTTAGACGAAAAGGCCGTTATTAACGCCATTCGTCCTGATAAAGATGTGGATGCTTTTCATCCCGTTAATGTGGGCAAAATTATGATTGGTGACTATGATTTTCTTCCCTGCACCCCTGCTGGTGTTATGGAACTGATTAAAGAAAGCGGCATTAACATTGCCGGCAAAGAATGTGTTGTAATCGGCCGCAGCAACATTGTGGGCAAGCCTATGTCCATGCTGCTGCTCCATTCCCACGGCACCGTTACCATTTGTCATTCCAAAACCCGCGACCTGGCTGAAACTGTCCGCAGAGCGGATGTGGTTGTTGCCGCTGTTGGCGTGGCTGAGCTCATCACCGGGGATATGATTAAAGAAGGCGCTGTTGTGATTGATGTGGGTATGAACCGTTTGGATGACGGCCGTTTGGTGGGCGATGTTGCTTTTGAATCGGCCACCGAAAAAGCTTCTGCCATCACACCCGTTCCCGGCGGCGTTGGCCCCATGACCATTGCCATGTTAATGAAAAACACGGTGAAAGCGGCTCTTCTTCACAACGAAAAATAAAATAAAAAAAGAAAGCAAGAAATAATTCTCAAAAAAAATGAAAAAACTCTTGCTTTTAGCACAATTTTTTGTTATAATAAACTTTGTCGGTTTGGGCTGATGATAAAAACGGCCCCAGCTGCGCAGCATATAGCTGCTTTTGAATGTGAATATTGTCTTTGAACATATGGGAGGTGTACGATAGATGGCAAAGTGTGAAATCTGCGGAAAAGGTGTTGTCTTTGGTATTAAGGTCAGCCATTCTCACAGAAGATCAAACAGAACTTGGAAGCCCAATATCAGAAAGGTTAAGGCTTTGGTTAACGGAACTCCGAAAACCATTACTGTTTGCTCAAGATGTCTGCGTTCTGATAAGGTAACCAGAGCAATCTAACAAAAAAAAGCGTGAATAAAAGGGATACCGTTTCGGTATCCCTTTTTGTCGTTCCACTATTTACTCAAATGCCCCTACCGTTGTTTTTTAACAACCTCATAGTCGTCACCATTTCGCCAATAGGAGCAAGAGAAAGAGCCGCCGGTTAAAAAGCGGCGCATTTCATCTTCATCTAAGTTAACGGCACAGTAATAGCAATCACACAATTCATCATAGACATAATGAGCACAGGTTTCGCAGCTTGTTTGAGACATAAAAATCACGCCTTTAGCTTTTATTCACTCATTATTCTACACAAAAGCCTCCCCTTTGTCAAGGCTTCTTTGCTCAGGCACCGGGAATAAGCAATTTTTGTCCGGCAAGGATTTGTGTGTTTTCCATTTTATTCAGTTGCATGATTTTATTTTGGTCGGTTTTATAGTGCTTGGCAATGCTCCAAAGGCTGTCACCTGGCTGTACAAAATAAATAATCATGCCTCTTCTTTGTGTGTCTTCGCTCTCTTCTTCCACTTCGCAACCGGTTAATAAGGTCACCTTTGATTTGCGCATAGCCCGGGTATAAAACTCTAAAATGCACCGCAGCTCAATTTCAGATGCTGCATTTAATGTAAAGCTAACCCCCTGCTCTACCACATTGCACTCGCAACGGCTGTCGCTATCGATTCCGTCAACTGCAATGGCGTGCTCAAAATCAAATTCCCCCACCAGGCTATACATGGGGTTTTCTGCCTCGGCACATCCATAAAGCACAAAGGCTGTCAGCTTACCGCAAATCACCATTTTATCCTGAACAATCTGAATTTCTTTAATTTTGGGCGTGCAAGTCAAACTGTATACGGCGCCAGCAGCCGGCACCCCTTCGGGGATGGATAAAATTTCTTTAATGCTTTCATGGCTCACGCCTTCAGACAAAAGTTCATCCACATAAACCTCTTCACACTGAAGATTGGTTTTGCCCGCTGTGCTGTAGCAATCTTCAATCACCTGAACATCTTCTAAATGGGAAGCAATAATATCGGCTGATAAAACCACATCCAAAGAAACGATTCGTGCTTCTCCGTTTGCATCCTCACTAACGGAGTAATGCACTTTTTTTATGCCGTAAGTAACATGGCACAGGCAATCTTCTTCAAGTCCCTCTATATCTGCCATCTCGCTGAATAAAATTTCATGTTCCATGTGTTCTATGCCCCGTTCGGCATCATCGCCGCAATAAAGCGTGTTAACCGCCAAGGTGCCCTTGAGCAAAATTTTGCCCGACATAATTTTGCAATCGCCATGAACAGGTTTAATGTTTACCTTAATAATTTCATCAATATCCGGTTTGGCCGTTGGCACAGAAATGGCATCGGCAATAACAATTTCCCGGGTGGTGTCCGCCACAACCTGATAGGCAGTAACAGGCTTTTTCTTAATTTGCACCTTGCCTTCCTCTGCCACATCGGTTAAAAGAGAAAGGCTCCGCTTCACATACCCTCTGGCTGAAATAGCCACCGCAACCTTCATGTTCAGTTTGCGTGAGTTAATGAGTGAAAATTCAATGTGCGCCGTTGATGCACACACATTCACATCAGAAAAATTACCCTCGCCCACATCGAAGGTTTCTTTAAATTCAAATTTAGCTTCCATGTTTTTTGGCGCTCTTTCTTCTGTTTCCGGCACATATAGAATGTGCACATCCGAAACACCGGTCACATACAGTTTTCCCTCGCTGATGTGGTGCTCTGTGATAACAGAACGCGCCTCTGCCAGTAAAATATCACGAATATCCGGCTTAATGTCCGGTACAATCACATCGCCTTCGGCAAGCAGCGTTTCGTTTTGGCTCCACTTCATTTCACTTAAAGGGACAACTTCCTTTTTAAACTCGATTTGCATGATTTGCTCCTCCTTTATATAATCCATATCCGCATTAACTTTTTTGCCGCCGGCTTGCGCATTTTGCCACGCCGGCATTCTGCTTTCACTTCAATCTATTCAAGGGCAGAAAGAATTATGCCAAATCGCATAAAAACCTGGCATTTTGAAAAACTATTACAGGAATAACGGAATATAGGAGTGTTCACATGGTTACTGTGGCAATTGCCGAAAGGGAAAATGTTATTGCTACAATGCTTAAGCAGGCTTTTCATAACAAAAACATCCGTTTTTGTCAAAATACCCTGCAAAATGACCGGACCTATTGTCTGCTTGACCCAAAGGCCAACAAAAATTGTGACATCGCCTTGCTACACAACAGCGCTGCCTGCTCCTGTTCTGCCGATTATATGACCCTTTTAAACGCCAACGAACACGACTTTTTTTATAACAAAAAATCTGTCATCATAACCTATGGGTTGCACTCATTGGCCACTGTCACTGCCTCCAGTATTCACACAGAGGCAGAAGAAACACATTTTCTCTGCTGCATTCAGCGTTCTTTTGTATCTTTAAAAGGCAATTTAATTGAGCCGCAGGAATTTCCTGTTCGTGTGCCCTTTTCTTCTGATATTGATGCATTATTGGGCTATGTCACCTTGGGGCTTACTCTTTCTTTTTCCCCTGCGGACTTTGTGTGAGCCAAGCAAACACAAAACTGCAAACTGCCGATATTTCTCTGTGAAAAATTTGTCACTTTATTCAATTTACCTATTGATTTTACGCCGCGGGTTTGGTACAATAAAGATAACAAATTTTTAAGGAGTTGAAACAAATGCCATTAGTAACATCCAAGGAAATGTTTCAGAAGGCATATGACGGCGGTTATGCCATTGGTGCCTTTAATGTAAACAATATGGAAATCATCCAGGGAATCACAGAGGCTGCCAAAGAGGTTAGCGCTCCCCTGATTCTGCAGGTTTCTGCAGGTGCCAGAAAGTATGCAAACCATACATATCTGGTAAAATTAGTAGAAGCTGCTTTAATCGAAACCGACCTGCCCATCTGCTTACACCTTGACCATGGTGACAGCTTTGAGCTGTGCAAATCCTGCATCGACGGTGGTTTCACTTCCGTTATGATTGACGGTTCTCACCACTCTTTTGAAGACAACATCGCTCTGACCAAGAAAGTTGTTGAATACGCTCACGAGCGTGGCGTTGTTGTTGAAGGTGAATTGGGTCGCTTAGCCGGCATTGAAGACGATGTTAATGTTTCTGAAGAAGACGCTTCTTACACTCGTCCTTCCGAAGTTGAAGAATTCGTTACCCGTACCGGCGTTGACTCTCTGGCTATTGCCATTGGCACAAGCCACGGTGCTTACAAATTCAAGCCCGGCCAGAAACCCGAACTGCGTTTTGACATTCTGAAAGAAATTGAACAGCGTCTGCCTAACTTCCCCATCGTTCTTCACGGTGCCAGCAGCGTTATCCCCGAATATGTTGAAATGATTAACGCTAACGGTGGTAACATGCCTGATGCTATTGGTATCCCCGAAGACATGCTGCGCGAGGCTGCTAAATCTGCAGTTTGCAAAATCAACATTGACTCTGACCTGCGTCTTGCTTTGACCGGTTCTATCCGCAAATACATGGCTGAAAATCCGTCTCATTTCGACCCCAGACAGTATTTGACACCGGCTCGTGCTGCTATCAAAGACCTGGTTAAGAAAAAACTGGTTAATGTTTTGGGTTGCGACGGCAAAGCCTGATTTTAAAAATAACCAATTTGATTTTAAAACGGTTGCGACAATGTCGCAACCGTTTTTATCTATCATTGCATAAAAATCGCTTCTCTTTAATAAGAGAAGCGTTTTATCATTTTCAAATTTTCTGTCAGCTTAATGTCTTCTTTTGTGTGCGCCACTTGCCGGAAAGATAAAAGCACAAACCAATCACAAAGGGAATGTGGCCTGCCAGAGCATCGCCATACCAAAAACCTAGGCAATTCATCTTAAAGACAAAGCCCAATAAAGCTGCAATGCCAATTCGACCAATAATGCCGTCAATGATAGCAACAGCCAAATTCATTTTTGTGTTGCCTGAACCGTTAATCAGCGAAAAGCTAACACTTCTAGTGGCCGAACCGATAAAGTTTACAATGATAGGCCAAATCAAAACATTGGCTACCGCTAACACGCCGGCATCACTGGTGAAGGCTGAAAAGACCTGATTGGGAAAGAACAATATGGCCAGTGCCGCCGCACCAGAAACAATAAAACCGCAAACGGTTACTGTTTTTAAAATTTCCGGAATGCGTTCATCTTTTTTGGCACCCAGGTTTTGCCCCACCATAGCGCTGCCCGCTGTGGTAAAGGAATTGGAAACAACAGCAATCATAACATTGATTTTATTATAAATACCCGTCAGCGCTGAATAAACAACACCAAACATGTTAATCCACGACATGAGCACAATCTTTGAAAAATGCACCGCTGCTGACTGAATAGCCATGGGCACACCCAAAACCGCAATTCGTCCGAAGGCGTCTTTATCAATTGCGAAACTCTTCAACTTAAAGTCAAAGCAAAAACTCTCACGGTGACGGTAAAGATATATCAGCGAAACAATAAAGCTAACGGCCTGACCGATTACGGTTGCCAGCGCCGCACCAAACACCTTCATGTCAAAAACAGCTACAAAAAGCACATCTAAAACCAAATTTAAAACGGCGGCAATGCCAATAAACACAAAGGGACGGCGGCTATCACCCATGCCGCGCAAAATGGCGCTGACAATGTTATAACCATAAATGAAAACCAATCCCACAATGCAAGTCACCATGTAATCCAAGGTAAACTGATAGGATTCAACCGGGGTATTCACCCATAATAAAAGCGGCTTGCGGATGAGAAAAAAGATAACGGATATGGATAAAGAGGCTATCAGTAAAAAGGTAAACAGCGTTCCGATGGTGCGGCGAACGCGGTCTAAATTACCGGCGCCGACATCTTGGGCAATAAGCACCTGACCGGCAGATGAAAAGCCCATGGCAATAAAGGTTAAAAGATGCAAAATATCGCCGCCAATGGAAACGGCTGACATGCCGGCACCACCAATATATTGCCCCACCACAATCATATCCACAATATTATAGATAGCCTGCAGCGCATTTGATAAAAAAAGCGGAAATGCAAATTGCAATAGAAGCTTGGTAACATTTCCTTTTGTTAAATCTCTGATCATTGTTTGGCTCATGTTGAAAGTTCCCTCGTTCACCGATGAATTTTAATTTGCTTTTGTCCTTATTGTTTTATGCCCACTCGTTAAAACAAATGGTTTCATTTTTCGGTTTTCTGATTTTGTCCCGAACGCCCTCTTCTTTGGCATGACCCACCGCTACAATTAAACGAAGGGGAATTTCTGCAGGAATCTTTAACGCCGCTTTAACGCCCTCTTCATCAAAGCAACCCAAAATGCAGGTAGATAAACCCTTATCTGCCGCTGCCAGTGTGAGTAACATTGTCACCATGCCAACATCCATCTGCGCAAAATGCTGCTGATCAAAGCAAACCCCTGGCCGAAGAACAGCTGGCATTTCACAAATGGCAATAAAGGCCGACGCCTCTTCAACAAAATGATTGCGACCGCTTTTTTGAATCATAGCGCTCACTTCTTTCGCCTTTTCGCCTTCTGCTGCAACGAGGCGCCAGGGCTGTGAATTGCAGGCCGAGGGGGAAAGGCAGGCTGTTTCCATAATCTCTTTCAGTTCATCATGGGAAACAACCGCTTCTTTATAAGAGCGACAGCTTTCTCTTGTTAAAGCAAGCTCTTTTAATGTCATAATAAATCATTCCTTTTTAATGAATTTAAAAAATGAGAAATCTCAAAAAAAGAATGCCGTCGTCTCGCAATTGGTTGAATCAACGGCAGTACATTTTTTTGTCACAGACAAATGATTTGGATCTTTTTATGCTTCTTCTTCAGCGCCCAACATTTCTGCCAGTTTTTGATAAACAGCATAAGGGTCCTCTCTGAACCGGCGACACATGGCAAGAGCATGCTTTTTGCTGCCGGCAAAAACAGACATAACCAAAAGGGAATTTTTACCCTCTTTCAGTTCAAGCTCAACATTAAACTGATTTTCACTTATCGGTTGCAAATCGCATCGAATGGCCTTGCGGCTGATTTCATTCCGATAATATTTATCAATGGAATGTTTTAAGCTGCTTTTCACGCTGGATAAAAGTTTGTTTTCAAACATAGCAATCATATCCTCGCCAGAGGGAGTTAGAACAAATTTATCCATTTCATCCCGCCAAACGGTTTTTATGTGATTTTCTTCAATCAGCTTTTCAATCACATCACAAAGATCCAAAAAATCAACGCTGGTGGCTTCTAACATGCAGTGCTTCAGTTCTACATCACTCATGGGAATGGCAACATAGGACAGGGCAAAAAGAACAGCCAACTTGATTTCAACTGGATCATTCAATCGGTAATATACATTTTCCCAAATGTTCTTCTTCATAACTTGCTCCTTTGGGCTCATTTATAAATTCGAAGCGGCTGCTTCACAGCCGACATAAATCTGCAAATTCCACTTATTTTATCTTATCATATACCCACGGGGAAATCAATAAAAAAAACGATTTCCGTTGAATTTTTTTTCATTCTATGTTATACTGGATGCGTACCATTTTTGTAAAACGATGACAGTTCAACCGAATTGTATAACGAATTCATTAACCCCGATGCATAGGAGATGAGTGGGATGATACAAGAAATTACAAGTAGCGAGCACAAACTGATTAAGCAAATCGCTTCTTTAAAAGAAAAGAAATATCGTGAGCGCTATGGTGCCTTTGTGGCAGAGGGTGCTATGTCTGTTTTGTGGGCTCTGCAGTCTGACTTTGCCGTGACAAGCATTGTCATCAGCGAGGATTTTGACCTCTCTCCCCTTGCAAATGCTCTTTCAAAGGATGTGCCGACCTATCGGGTGCCCCAGCGGCTTTTTGCCAAAATGTCGGACACCAAAACGCCCCAGGGCGTGCTTTGTGTCTGCAACCTGCCGGAAGGTAGACCCCTGCCCCAAAATGGTCTTTATGTTTACTGTGACCGTGTGCGTGACCCGGGCAATGTGGGTTCTATCATCCGTTCGGCCGATGCTATGGGTTTTCGCGGTGTTATGCTTTCCCCCGAGAGTGTAGACCCTTATAATCCCAAACTGGTACGCTCCACTATGGGCTCTTTGTTCCACATTGAAATTTATACCGATGTGACATGCGAAATGCTGGGCACCATGCAAGAGCAGGGGTTTTCTGTTGTTGCTTCGGCTTTAACGGATAAAAGCATCTCCTCACGAGATTATAAAGCCACAGAAAACACAGTCATCGTCCTTGGCAACGAGGCAAAAGGCGTTTCTGCCGAGACTCTTTCTTTGGCCGATGTTGTGGTTAAAATTCCCATGACAGGCAGCGCCGAATCTTTAAATGTTGCTGCCGCCGCAGCTATTTTGATGTATGAAACAACAAAACTACAGGGAGGCAATGCATGACGAATCCTTTCATGAGTGCAGCCTTGGAAGAGGCAAAAAAAGCAGCCCAAAAAGGCGAGGTGCCTGTCGGGGCTGTTTTGGTTAAAAATCAAGAAATTATTGTGCGTGCACACAACCTGACTGAATCTGGCAGTGGCATTTTAGCTCATGCCGAAATGTTGGTGCTTGCTGAAGGTTTGCGTCTTTTGGGAAGTCGCCGTTTAGATGGCTGCTCACTCTATGTCACTTTAGAGCCCTGCCCCATGTGCACAGGCGCCATCCTGCTTTCCCGTCCGGACCAAGTGTATTTCGGAGCATATGACCCCGCTATGGGTGCTTGTGGCGGCAAAACCGATTTACTTCGCGGTCAGTCCATCCAGGTTTATGGTGGCATTATGGAAGCCCAATGCTCCTGTCTTTTAAAAACTTTTTTCTCAAACCTTCGCACAAAGTCTTAACGGTAAAACCGCTCTTCGCAGCTACATTCATAAGAGGCAAGATTAAATCTTCTCTTAACGCTTTCACCAATGCTACTGATTTGTCTATCCTCTGTTAAAAGCAGAAAGAAAACATAGGCCTTGCCTTCTTCTTCAGAGTTTATCGTACCGCTTGAAAGACCGCAACCTTTTGCATCTGCCAAACCCTTTATGTAAGCGGACAAAGCCGATTCTTCCACGGGCTTTCCGACTCTGTTAAAACAAGGAAAACAAAAACGGTAAAGAACCGCTTTTTTATATCGGCCGCTTTTGTCCCGTGCCGCTAGGTTGGCAAGGGCTGCCAGCACAACGAGCAAACAGGATAACCATCCTGTTTTTTTTATTGTCTTTTTTTCCATGTCTTTTCACCCCTCAACAAAATTAGAATGAAAAAGATGTTTTGCTTATGTATTATCGGTACACATGAAAGCCATTGCCCACAATTTGTTGTGATTCAGAGAAAATGGTAAATGCGTTTGCATCAACCTCTTCAATTTTCTGTTGAAATTCCGGCATTTCACGCTCTTTAATGGCGCACATGAGCATAACCTTTTGCTCATCGGTATAGGCGCCCACAACATTAAATTTGGTAATGCCTCTGCCTGAGGTCGAAATCAGTCTGTGAATGATTTCGTCACCCTTATCCGTTATAACAAAAGCAATTTTTGAAATATTTAGCTTTTTAATGAGATAGTCAATGGAAAAAGTGGATATAAATACCGTGGCAACGCCGTAGAGCACCAAGTTAATATCACGAATCACAGTGTAACCAATTAAAATAATGAGTCCGTCAACCACAAGCAAAAGCTTGCCGATGGAAAGATGGGGCATGAAATATTGCATAATTCTGCCCACAATGTCGGTGCCGCCCGAAGATGCCCCTTTAAGCAAGGTTAACCCAATGCCCATGCCATATAAGGTACCGCCGAAAACGGTGGCAAGCATCCGGTCGTTGGTAACCGGCGGAAGCCATGAGAAAACCTCCATTAAAAGTGATAACACAAAAACACACGCTAAAGTGTTAACAATAAACTTTTTGCCAAGAATGCGAATACCCAATATAATTAGAACAGCATTCACAACAAAGTTTGTAACGGAAACAGGGATTGATGTTACATAATAAACAATGGCCGAAAGACCCGAAACACCACCCTGAATGATTTTATTTGGAACAATCAATGTGCTCACGGCAAAGGCCACCATGGCAAGTCCCAAAAAAATAACAGCATAATCTGCAACTTTCTTCATGTATTGCATAACCCCTTTTCATTGACAAAATATAATGTCATTCATAAATTGTTTTTATAATATGACAAACATTGAAAATGCGGACCGACAAAGAGTCAATCCGCATTTTTTATCTTTTGTATCCCCGCCATGCCGTGTATAGGATTAATTTTTACCTGCCTGAGCAGGTGGGTATCTTCCCGCAGGTTTTATATGTCCCCTGGCCGATTTCTCGGGGGGCGTATACGCCACGCACGGAGTCAGATTCCCTTATTATAAGTGTTGGTAAAATAAAAATCGCTAATCACGCACATCGCAGGGTGAACGAACTACATAATCACACCCTTGGGTGTTTTTTATATTCTGTGTTTATTATACGATAAAGGCAATCCGTTTAGGATTGCTTCCTTGGGTGGTCAATAAACACAACCGATTAAATTCTTTTAATGTATGTGTTTATTATACCATAAATTTTCATATTTAAAATTAATTAAGGAAATTTATGGTGCAATGAATGCAACCAATTAAAATTTCTTAATGTATGCATTCATTATACCATCTTCCGGGGTAAATATCAACACCTAATTAAAAAAATATTAAAACCAAATATTTCCTGTGCTTTTGTGCACTTTTCCAATCTTTTGTAATAAAGTGCACACCTTGTCAATATATTGTTAGTAACATGTACGATTTGTCTGAAGGAGGAACACACATGGAAAATTATAACATTTACCGGGATATAGCAACACGAACAAACGGCGATATTTATGTAGGTGTCGTCGGCCCGGTCAGAACCGGAAAATCCACATTTATAAAAAAGTTTATGGATTTATTAGTGCTGCCAAACATTGAAAATACCTACAGTCAGGAACGGGCGCGGGATGAACTGCCGCAAAGCGCAGCAGGCAAAACCATCATGACAACAGAGCCAAAATTTATTCCCAATGAAGCGGTAGAAATCAGCCTTGGCGAGCAATCGAAAATGAAGGTACGCATGATTGACTGTGTGGGCTACATCGTGAACGGCGCTCAGGGACACTTAGAAGACGACAGTCCCCGCATGGTTTCAACTCCTTGGGCAAAAGAGCCCATCCCGTTTGATACGGCAGCCGAGATCGGCACCAAAAAAGTTATTACCGAACACTCAACCATTGGACTTGTCATCACCACAGACGGCAGCATCACCGACATTCCACGCGAGGATTATGTGGATGCTGAAAAACGAGTTGTGGAAGAGTTAAAGGCCATTAACAAGCCCTTTCTCGTGCTTTTAAACACTCAATATCCTGACAAACCCGAAACCGAAGAATTAAGACAATATTTAGAAGAGCAATACGGCGTGCCTGTTATGACTGTGAACTGTGCCGATGTTACAATGGAAGATATTAACACCATTATGCGCCGTGTTCTGTTCCGTTTCCCCATTCGTGAAATCACGGTCAACATGCCAAAATGGATTGATGTGTTAGACGACAACCACTGGCTGAAGAAGGGATTATATGACTGCATCCTTTCGGCTATGGACGGCCTTTATCGCATTGACAGCTTGGATGCCTTAAAAAACATTCTTAGTGAATATGAGTATATCTCTCATGCTGACATTTCAGAAATTGATTTAGGCACCGGCACGGCCACAATTAGCTTAACCACGCAGGAAGGACTTTTTTACCACATTGTTAAAGAGGTTTCCGGCTTCGATATTGACGGCGATGATAAGCTCATAGCTCTGCTCACCGACATGGCTCAAATCAAAAAAGAATATGATAAAATATCCTATGCTCTTCATGAGGTCTACCAAAAAGGCTATGGCATTGTGAATCCCACCATTGATGAGCTTCGTTTAGAAGAGCCGGAAATTGTAAAGCAAGGCAGCCGTTTTGGTGTGAAACTGAAAGCCTCTGCCCCGTCCATTCACATGATTCAGGCCAATATCGAAACAGAGGTCTGCCCCATTGTCGGTACTGAAAAACAGTCTGAGGAATTAGTACATTATTTGTTAGAAGAATTTGAATCAGACCCGAAAAAAATCTGGGAATCCAACATCTTTGGCAAGTCTCTTCACGAGCTTGTTAACGAAGGACTGCATAACAAGTTATATCGCATGCCGGATGAAGCGCAAATTAAATTGCAGGAAACCTTGCAGAAAATTATTAACGAAGGTTCCGGCGGTCTGATTTGTATCATCTTATAATGCTTTTAAAATCTTTTAAAACAACAAACAGCGAAGCAATCAAGGTATAACCTATTGCTTCGCTATTTTTCTTTATGTCTACAAATAATTCATAATCTTTACTTTCAAGGGCTTCGCCGAACTTTTTCAGATACTCTGCTTCAACAGCAGAATGAGAGAACTTCTTGTCGCCTTTAACCGTTTCAAAACGGCTGGCAATTTTGTCGGTTTTCTCCTTCAGGATGCGGTCCGCTTCGGCCTGCTTCTTTTCGGCTTCACGCTCTGCAACCAGCGCATCCAGTTTCGCCCGAACTTCCTCGGCGCTTTTGCTGTTGGTTTTCACCGTTTCCAGCTCCGTAGTAAGAGTTTCAAGGCTGGTTTTTGTTTCTTTAAGCTCTTCCTCAAGCTTTTCTCTTTTGATCTTATCGGCCTCGATTTCCTTGCTTCTTTCTGCGAAGATTTTTTCGGCGGTTTCTTTATCCACGCCTAATTCTTCAAGATACTTTACTGAAATTGACATATTTTCCTCCTGCGTTTAAGTACTTTTTAAGTGATTTTCTATGCACTCCGCCTGACTGTTTTAAGCCTGGTCATCCGGCTAAATTAAAAAAGCATTAGAGGTTTTACCCTCTAATGCTCATTATAAAGTATTCAGTTTTGTTTTCTCTACCATGGCAAAAGAAAAAAGCACTCACATAGAAGCAAGTGCTTTATAATGCGGTTAGGATTCCTTTTTGACTATTCTTCCCTCATAAAATTCCGTCAAGTCAATGGCTGTTGTACCTGCATTTTGGGGGAAAATGGTGGCTTGCCCATCTTTCGGTGCCAATATTACCGCCCATTTATCGATAATACTGTCAATTCTTTTAGCTTCCTCCGTATTGCCTTCTGCAATAGCCTCGTCATATGCATCATAAAGAACCATCAATCCTTCTGGTGGCTGCAGCATCATTTCCCTCAACTCCTTATTATATCAATTAAGCCCTTGGCATAGCTGCTTGTGCCATATACACTAAAGCATTCAGCAACAACCTCCGTGTAGTTATGTTGTTTATAATCGAACGAAGCTTTACGCCCAATTGCGTCTGCAAGAGAAACTCCCTCTTCATTCTTTCGGTGAATAAAATCCGACACCAAACTATCCAAATGGCTCCTTGCTTCATTATACCCTATTTTATTCAAATTTGCAATACTTTTTACACAATCCATGTAATATTTATGCCCAAATTCGTGCAAATATGGTGCATACTCTGTCTGATTAGCGAAATATCCAGGGTTTTTTTGTACAAATCCCAGTATTTGTTCAGCATTTTCATATTGACTATTTATAAGCATGTAGCCAGTTTTTCTGTCATATCCCGCTATGGCGTCTACAGTTATTCCGTTCTTTCTGAAGTCTACAACCAAAACATCTGGTAATTCAAACCCTTCAGGCAAAAATTCCGTGCATGCCTTAATGTTTTTCTCTGTTAGTCTCACCGATTTACTTCTTTTAGTTAGTCTATCTTCCGCATATAAGCCAAATTCACTATTTTCTACTCTTCTCACAGTAAACGGCCTATCGACAGCTGTTACAGAGCTTATCTCCTCGGATAGCTGTGGTCTAAAGCTTTTTGACATATAATCTAAACTTGCACCATCTACATCTACAACAATATTTCCTCTCGATACTGGCGTAAGTCTCATTTTCTCCATCTGTGCTTTAATACCAGCCTTTTCAGCAATCAGGTTATACTTTTCTTCAATGAGCTGCATTTTTAAGTCAAGGTTCTTGGCGCCGGCAATATCACCTTCGGCTTTTAAGGTTTCTCTTTGCAGGCTGGTGCTTCTCCCCTCTCGCTCTAAACGGCGCATCGTCTGCTTCCACTCATATCCCGTTTTGGAAACACCGTCTATTTCGATTTGTCGCGCATTTTGAGCATTAAGCCGGGCAAGTTCCTCCGGTGTATATGTAGGTTCAGACACGCCGCAAATAATGGGAGTTTTAAAGTGAAGACAGCCATAGTCCTGCAGAGCCTCCAGCGCTTTATCCGCGCTTTCGAAATAAACACCGTTTATTGTCCGTGCTTTACCAAGCGCATACTGTTTGCCTTTTTACACTTTCTCCTTCTTATGACTGTAAAATGAAAAGTCCGCAGAAACATCTGCGGACTTTTGCAAAAAAAATTAGGCAGAACAAAATGTTCTGCCTAAAGTTTGTTCCGGCGATGATCTATTTTCCCAGGCAGTCACCCGCCAAGTATCGTCAACGCAAAGGAGCTTAACTACCGTGTTCGGGATGGGAACGGGTGGGACCTCCTCGCCATG
>JAZNRE010000011.1:0-43798 GCA_045590535.1 Clostridia bacterium | reverse complement strand
GATTTGACAAAAGAAACGGTGGCAGCTTATTTTGAGGCGCCCCTTTACTACGATGAGGCGATTGGTGAAGGCATTAAGACTTATTTTAAAAACAGAAAATGCCCCGAGAGCAACATGAAGCAAGCTCAGGTTCCAGAAGGGGCACAGGTTTTGGCTAATAGCCACGGCACAGCCCCCGGTGTTATTTTAGAAAAAAACGGCAAGATTGCGGTGCTTTTGCCCGGGCCACCCAGAGAACTGATTCCCATGTTCACCGAGCAGGTGATGCCCTTTTTAAAATCCCGTTCAGATTCTGTTATGGAATCGTTAACCCTGCGGCTTTTCGGCGTTGGTGAATCGGCGGTGGGTGAAATGCTTTCTGACTTGATGGCAGGCAGCAATCCCACGGTAGCACCCTATGCAAAAGATAACGAAGTGACCTTGCGCATTGCGGCAAAGGCGGAAACAAAAGAAGAGGCTCTTTTCATGATTGAGCCGGTGCATCAGGCCATTCAAGACCGTTTAGGCGAATATATCTACGGCTATGATGAAGAAGACATGCCTGTAACGGTTGCAAGGCTTTTATTAGAGAAAAACATTACCATTGCTTGTGCCGAGTCTTGCACAGCAGGACTTTTAACCGGCACCTTGGGGAACATTCCGGGCATTTCGGCGGTTTTAAAAGAAAGCATTGTGACCTATTCAAACGAAGCAAAAACAAAATATTTAGGCGTTTTGCCCGAAACTCTTGAAAAACACGGTGCCGTCAGCCCCGAAACCGCTGGAGAAATGGCGGCGGGTATAGTAAAGGCGGCAAAAACTGACATTGGCGTTTCTGTCACCGGCATTGCAGGACCCGATGGTGGCACAGAGGAAAAGCCCGTGGGGCTTGTGTATGTTGGTGTTTGTTATCACGGTCAGTCGACTGTGCAAAAATTAACTTTAAAAGGCAATCGACAAAAAATTCGTCAGGCGGCAGTGCTCAATGCTTTGAATCAGGTGCGAAAGCGGATTTTGGCAGAATAAACAGACAAAACTTGCGAAAGCAAAACAATAGGAGGGAAAAAGGTGGAGAGAAAGATGGATAAGGATAAAAAAATTGGGACACCGGTTATGCAAAAAAGAGATACAGATGAGCGCAGAGAAGCGCTGGATATGGCAATGAAGCAAATTGAAAAAACCTATGGCAAAGGTGCCATTATGCGCCTTGGCAGTAATGAGCGCATGAATGTTGAAACCGTTTCAACAGGTGCTTTAAGTCTTGACATGGCGCTGGGTATCGGTGGACTCCCCAAGGGCCGAATTGTGGAAATCTACGGTCCTGAATCTTCCGGTAAAACCACAGTGGCCTTGCACTGCGTGGCAGAAGCACAAAAGCAGGGTGGCAATGTTGCTTTTATTGATGCTGAGCACGCTTTAGACCCCTTATATGCTGAAAAGTTAGGCGTTAATGTGGCCGATTTGATGGTTGCCCAGCCCGATACCGGTGAGCAGGGCCTTGAAATTGCCGAAATGCTGGCGCGCAGCGGTGCCGTTGACCTTTTGGTTGTAGACTCGGTTGCGGCTTTGGTACCCAAAGCTGAAATTGAAGGTGACATGGGTGATTCACATGTGGGTCTTCATGCCCGTTTGATGAGCCAGGCGTTGCGCAAGTTGGCAGGTGTTTTAAGCAAATCAAACACCGTTGCCATTTTCATCAATCAGCTGCGTGAAAAAGTTGGCGTTATGTATGGCAATCCGGAGGTAACAACCGGTGGTCGTGCCCTTAAGTTTTATGCCTCTGTGCGCATGGAAATCCGCAAGCAGGAGTTTATTAAAAATGGAACTGAAACCGTTGGTGTGCGCACCAAAGCCAAGGTGGTTAAAAACAAAATGGCACCGCCTTTCCGTGAAGCCGAGTTTGACATTATGTATGGCGAAGGCATTTCAAAGGTTGGCTGCATTTTAGATGTGGCTACCGATATGGACATTTTACAAAAAAGCGGTACCTGGTATAACTATGGTGAAATCCGCCTGGGCCAGGGACGGGAAAATTCCAAAAAGTACCTTTTGGAGAATCCGGAGCTTGCCGATGAAATTGAGAGCAAGGTTCGTGAGCGTTTAATGGCGCAACCGGAAGGTAAAAATCAGGAGTAAGAAGATGAAAATTTTCATTGATAATGCGCAAATCATCACCATGGATGAAGGCGCGATATATCAAAACGGCAGCATCATTGTGGAAGGAAAAAACATTCAATATGTGGGTCCTCACACAGATGCACCGAAAGATGCTGACCGCATCATTGACGCTCGTGGTGGCATTGTTATGCCCGGTCTTATCAACGCTCACAGCCATGCACCTATGACGCTTTTGCGGGGCTGTGCCAACGACATGGAACTGCAGACATGGCTCTTTGACCACATCTTTCCTTTAGAGGATAAGCTGGATGATGACGCTGTGTATTACGGCACGCTGCTTGCCTGCGCTGAAATGATTGCCTCGGGCACCACAACTTTTGCTGATATGTACTTTATGAGCGAAAATTCGGCAAAAGCCATTTTAGAGGCAGGGGTCAACTGCAATCTGGCGCGGTGTGTTACGGGTCATCAGCGACAGGAATATAAACCCAGGCTGGCAGAAAGTCGCGCGCTTTTTAAAACCTATGACGGTGCCGGCGAGGGTAGCATGCGCATTGAACATTGTGCCCATGCGGTTTATACCTGCAGCCTTGAGGCGCTTAAGGCGGTGGCAGAGGCAGCGGCAGAAGATGGCTGCGGCATTCAGATTCATTTGAGCGAAACCATGAAAGAAAACAGGGACTGCTACAAGACCTATGGCAAATCGCCCACAGAGATTATGGAAGATACGGGCATTTTATCCCTGCCGGTCAATGCAGCACACTGCGTTTATTTAAGCGGCAACGATATGGACATTTTAAAGGCTCATGATGCCAGCATTGCCCATAACCCCACCAGCAATTTAAAGTTGGCCAGCGGTGTTGCCAACATTAAAGAAATCAGAGAAAAAGAAATCAATGTTGCCTTAGGCACTGATGGTGCCGCCAGCAACAACGCTCTTGATATGTTCAGCGAGATGAAGCTTGCGGCCCTGCTTCACAAGGGTATGCGGCTTGAGCCGGCGCTGATTCGGGCAGAAGAAGCTCTGCAGATGGCTACCACAGGCGGTGCCCGTGCCTTAGGCAGAGAAAAAGAGCGGGGCATGCTCAAGGCAGGCTATCGTGCTGATTTGATTATTTTAGACGCCGATGCACCAGCTATGCAGCCGGTTTATGACCCGGTTTCAGCCGTGGTTTATAGCGCTTCGGGTGGCCATGTTGTCACCACCATGATTAACGGTCAGCTGGTTATGGAAAACCGACAGCTTTTGACCTTGGATATGGAACGAATTAAACACGGTGTCCGTGCGGCTGCAGAGCGAATGGGATTATCGGCTTTATAAGAATTAGTTAGGCATGCAAAGGAGGAATGTATATGACATATGCAGTTATCGATATAGGAACCAATACCGTCCGACTTTGTTTATATCGAATAGAAAACGGAAAACCAAGAATGGTTTTAAACCGTCGTGTTATGGCCCTTTTAGGGTCTAAAGTGGAGGACGGATCCTTAACAAGTGAGGGAATTGATGCCGTTTGTGGAGCGCTGGAGTCTTTAATCGCTCTAATTTGCGATAAAAGGGTGAATCATACACTAGTGTTTGCTACGGCGGCGCTGCGCAATGTTACCAACACAGAAGAAGTCCTTTTGGCAATACGGGAGCGTGTAGGGTTAGAGGTGCAGGTATTAAGCGGTGAAGAAGAGGCAATTTTAACCTTTAAGGGTGCTGCAAAGGAACAGCCAATCAGCGAAGGCTTAATTGCCGATATTGGCGGCGGCAGCACAGAACTTGTGCTGATAAAAAACAGCCAGGTGGTGCAAACGGTGAGCTTGCCCATTGGTTCTTTGACTGCTTTTGTGCAGTTTGTGAAAAAACGGCCGGCCGATGCGGAGACTATTTCGGCCATTCGCAGTCATGTTCGGTCAATGGTTCAAGACCATTTTACACCGGAGGCAAAAGCAACCGTGCTCTATGGCATTGGCGGTGCTGCCAGAACAGCCATGGAGCTTGAAAAGATTTTATATCCCGGTGCCGGTGGCGCCATTCAGACTTTAGAAACGCTTTTAGCGCAGCTTTTAGATGATGAAAAACTAGCCGAAACCAGCATTTTGCAGGCAAGCCCCGAACGACTGGATACGGCGCTTCCCGGCGTGGCAATTTTATGCGAGGTGGCAGCCTTGTTTGGCTGCGAGCGCTTAGGTGTTTGCCGGGGTGGTGTCAGAGAAGGCTATTTGTGGCAGCAACTTGAAAAGCTTGGCTAAAGGAAAGAGAGAAATCCATGGAAAAAACAGTGGCATTTTGCACATTAGGCTGTAAAGTGAATCAATATGAATCAGAGGCGGTGCTGGAGCAGTTTGCGAAGCGGGGTTACCAACCGGTAGACTTTTCTGAAAAAGCAGCGGTCTATGTGGTAAATACTTGTACAGTAACCCATTTAAGCGACCGGAAATCAAGGCAGATGATTCGCCGTGCCAAACAGAAAAACCCCGACAGCGTGTTGGTGGTCATGGGCTGCTATGCACAAATGGCCCCTGAAGTCGTTTCGGCCATTTTGGATGTGGATATTGTCATTGGCACAAGCCACAGAGGTGAAACGGTGGACTTGGTTGAGGAATTTTTGCAAAATCGCAATCGGGTCAATTGTGTTGCCAAAACCGAAACCTGTTTTGAACCTTTGGAGATTGACGGCAGCAACGAGGAGCACACAAGAGCCTTTTTAAAGGTGCAGGATGGGTGCAACCAATTTTGTTCCTATTGCATCATTCCTTATGCCCGTGGGCGCATTCGGTCCCGCAGCCTTGCTGATTCTGTCAAAGAGGCAAAGCGTCTTGCGGGGGCAGGCTTTAAAGAGATTGTTTTAACCGGCATTCACCTAGCCTCCTGGGGCAAAGACAGCGGCGAGGGCAACTTGCTTGTGCTGCTGGAGGCTTTGCAGAAGGTGGAGGGGCTGTGCCGCATTCGTTTGGGCTCATTGGAGCCCACCCTGTGTGATGAAGCTTTTGTGCAGGGTGTTGCAGCACTCTATAAGGTGTGCCACCATTTTCATTTGTCCCTGCAGAGTGGCTGTGATGCAACCCTGAAGCGGATGAACCGGAAATACACCACCGAAGAATATGCTATGGCAGTGGAGCGAATTCGTGCTCTGATGCCGGATGCGGCCATTACAACAGACATTATTGTGGGCTTTCCCGGAGAAACGGAGGGCGAGTTTGCCGAAACCGTGGCTTTTGCAAAAGCACTTTGTTTGGCAGATGCCCACATTTTTAAATATTCACCCCGAAAGGGAACACCAGCAGCGGTCATGCAAGAGCAGATAGCACCGGAAATAAAAGAAGAAAGAAGCCGTCAGCTTTTAAAACTCACGGAACAACATAAAAAAGACTTTTGCGAAAAATTTATTGGTCAAAAGAAAGAAGTCTTGTTTGAACAGGTGACAGATTCGGGTCTGTGTGAGGGCAAGACAGAAGAGTATTTAACTGTATATGTAGAGAATGGAGAAGAACTGATTGGGCAAATACATACAGTTGTTTTGACAGAAGGCATGGGAGAAGGCTTGTTGGGAAGCCTGGCGTGAGCCAAGGCATCAGGCATAGAAAAAAGACACCGGGAATAGAATAAAACCAAAGCGTTTTTGGGGGCGGTGTCGGATGTTAATTTTTATTAAAAAGTGGAATGTCTGTTTGTTATTAAGTGTGTTTTTGCTGGGTGTTTTCTCCCTTGGACTCATGCTCAAACCAGAGAAATCAATGGAAACCACAGCAACGCCCGGTTTTGGCAAGCAGATTGTGATAGACGCCGGTCATGGCAATCCCGATGGTGGTGCCGTGGGCAGTCAAGGGGTTTTAGAGCAGGAGCTTAACCTAAAAATTGCACAACTGGTGCAGCAATATGCCGAGCAGGGTGGCATTCAGGTTTTGGTTACCCGTGCCGACAGTGAAGGCATTTACGATTCAAAAAGCAAAACCATTAAGCAAAAAAAACAGACCGATATACATAACCGTGAAAAGCTTATGAACGAATCGAACGCTGATTTGTTTGTCAGCATTCACATGAATAAGTTTACCGATTCAAAGTACAGCGGTCCTCAGGTGTTTTATTCGAAAAACAATGAGGCTTCTGAAATGGCAGCAAGAGCTGTGCAGCAATCGATGATTGACCTTTTAAAGCCTGTGTCTGAGCGTGAAATCAAGCCGGCAGGAAAAGAGATTTATTTGCTAAAAAAAGCGAAAATTCCGGCAATTTTAATTGAATGCGGTTTTTTATCCAACCCGCAGGAAGAAAAGCTTTTGCTGGATGAAGCCTATCAAAAGAAAGTAGCCTGGGCCATTTATTGCGGTCTGGTTCAATATTTTGCACTCATATAAGAGTAATGTCATACAAAGGAGCAGAACGATGAAAAAAATTAAAATTCCATATTTAAATGTGTTGCCAGTTTTATTCATTGCCTTTTTGCTTTTTAAACTGGTTAATAATACCGAGCTTTCCTTTGGCGGCGTGTTTCAAACCCTTTACAGCTGCATAGCTTATTTTGTTTCGGGGTTTATTGTGGCTTATTTATTAAATCCGGCCATGAACTTTTTTGAAAAGCTTATTGCTTCCACCAAAGATACAGCCCGCACACGCAGTTTAAAAAGAACCGGGGTTATTGCCTTTTTATATTTGCTGTTAATCGGCTGTGTTACCATCTTTGTGGTTGCCATTATCCCCATTATCAGCAATGGCTTTCGTGAGCTGGCGGACAAAATTCCCTCGGTTATGATTGCTTTGGAGGGTTGGCTTGCAGACTTTGGTAATAAGCCCGGCTCAAAAGCATTGGTGTCAGAAAGCTGGTTTGAAGATGGGTTTAAAATTCTTTACAACTGGCTGCGCAATCACGACCTTTCCACCATTGGCGGTGCTGTAACATCTGGCGTCAGCTCTGTTGCCACAGGTCTTATTCGTTTTGGTTTTGGCCTTGTTATTTCGGTCTATTTCTTATACAGCAAAGAGAACTTAATCGTGAGCCTTAAAAAGTTTTCTTTCGCCTTTTTTGGCAAAAAGCGTGGTGAGCGCATGGCTGAAACGGGACGAAAAATTAACACCATATTTATGAGCTTTATTGTTAGCCGTTTATTGCAATCGCTCATTATGTTCCTTTTGGGACTGCTTGTGCTGGTGCCCATTGGTGTGCCCCTGGCACCGCTCATTGCACTTTTCATTGCTGTTATGAATATGATTCCTTATTTTGGTCCGTTTTTGGGTGGTCTCATCAGCGTGGTTTTGGTGTTGTTTTACAGCCCGATTATGGCCCTGTGGGTGCTCATTTATGCCATTGGCATTCAAATTTTAGACAATGTGGTAATTGGCCCTAAAATTGTATCAGAACAAGTTGGCATCAGCCCCTTGCTCGTCATTGCCGGCGTTACCTTAGGCGGTATGTTTGGCGGTATTTTGGGTATGATTTTGGGCGTTCCCCTGGTGGCAGTGGCCAAGCTCGTGTTCTACGATGCCTATATTGACCGCAAACTTAAAGAAGAGGGCGTAGAAATTTAATACAATCAATTGAATGTATATTAAATTTTAAAGAAAAATAGCTTGCAAAGTAAAAAAATGTATGTTATAATTACTGCGTTATGCTAGATGTTTGAAAGAGGTGAAACAAATGAAGGTAGGTATTCATCCTGATTATAAGGAAACAACAATTAAATGTGCCTGCGGCAATGTGATTGAAACAGGTTCAACAAAAGAAAACATCCAGGTTGAAATTTGCTCTAAGTGTCATCCGTTCTTTACCGGTAAGCAGAAACTGGTTGATACCGGCGGACGCGTTGAGAAATTCAGAAAACGGTTTGGCCTTAGCGAGTAATAAGGTTTTGATGTGTTTCGGCACCCTTGGAAGAAATGATGGAGGTAATGGCGTATGTTGTTAGCAGTACAAATTCTGCATATCATCATCACAATTGTCTTGATTGTTGTCGTGCTGTTCCAATCCGGAAAACAAGCCGGCCTGTCAGGCTCTATCGCCGGTGGTTCTGAAACCTTTTTCGGTAAGAACAAGGGCAGAACAATTGATGCGATTTTAGAAAAATGGACATCTGTGGTTGCTATTTTATTTTTAGTAACCTCTGTTGCGTTGTTCTTTTTAGGGAAATGATGCAGGGTTTAAATTCATAAGAGGTAAAAGCCGTGCGTTTTTTAGCGTACGGTTTTTTTATCTTTTAGCGCATGATCGGGGCGGTTTTTCTGTTTTCGTGGGTGCAATTTAAGTTTTTTTGAATTATATCTTGCATTTTTTTGCATTTTCGTTTACACTATATACATATGAATATATAATTTGGAGGTTTATTATGATTTCAGCAGGTGAATTTAGAAACGGCGTTACCTTTGAGTTTGAAGGAAATGTTTTTCAAATTGTAGAATTTCAGCATGTAAAGCCGGGCAAAGGTGCGGCTTTCGTTAGAACCAAGCTTAAAAATGTTATTACCGGGGCAGTGGTTGAAAAAACATTCCGTCCCACAGAAAAAATGCCTAAGGCACATATTGAAAGAAAAAATATGGCATACTCTTATAATGATGGCGATTTGTTCTATTTCATGGACAATGAAACCTTCGACATGATGCCTCTTTCTCAGGACCAGTTAGGCGATGCCCTTAAGTTTGTTACAGAGAACATGAATGTTACCGTTCTTTCTTACAAAGGCTCTGTTTTTGGTGTTGAGCCCCCGACCTTTGTTGAGCTTAAGGTTACAGAAACAGAACCCGGCTTTAAGGGCGATACCAGCACCGGTGCTACCAAACCCTGCACACTGGAAACAGGTGCCACCATCAATGTACCTTTGTTTGTTGATGAAGGCGATGTTATCCGTGTTGACACCAGAACTGGCGAATACATGGAGCGTGTATAAGGCATCTTTCCTTGGTTGTGCACCATTACATTGCTTTTCCTGCGCTATGGTGAAGGAATGATAATCAAGAAAGGAGAAAAGCGGTTTCACCGCTTGTGACACATATGGGATTTTTATCAGAAAAAGCTGCCTATTTAAGAGGTTTGGCTGACGGACTTAAAATTGATGACAGCAAAGACGAGGGCAAAGTGATTGCCAAAATGCTGGACTTACTCGAGGAACTGGCAATTACCGTTGAAGAGGTTAACGATGTTGTTGAAACCTGCGAGGAGCGCATTGATGATTTAGAAGATTTTGCTGAAGAGCTGTCTGATTGCTTCTCCGACTGCGACTGCGATTGTGACGACGACTGTGACTGCGGTTGCGATTGTGATTGCGATTGTGATGACGATGATGACTTGGAGTTTTACGAAATTGAGTGCCCGCATTGCGAAGAAAAGGTTTATTTCGATGAAGATATGATTGAAAGCGGCAATTTGGTTTGCCCCAATTGCAATGCCAGCATTGAATTTGAAGACGAAGAATAATCTTTGTGTTTAAAAAGGCGCAGACAAATGTCTGCGCCTTTTTCATGTTTTTGCAGCATTAAAATTTGTTGCAATTTCTGCGTGAATGTGGGATAATGGATTTGTGGAAAAGATTTAGAATGTTTGATGATTTTGATGAGGTGATTATAATGCCGTCAACCATACAAAAAACGCTGCTTTCAATGGGTGAAGATGGCTATCGAGAGTTCAGCGCCAAGCTGATGCCCACGGTTGAAAAAAGCAAAGTCATCGGCATACGCATTCCCATTTTAAGAAAATATGCAAAGAGTTTAGAGAATTATGATGGCTTTTTAAATGACCTGCCGCATGCTTATTTTGAAGAGGACAATCTTCATGCCTTTTTAATTGAAAGAGAGACAAATTTTGAAAAATGCATTGAACGGCTCAATGTCTTTTTGCCTTATGTGGATAACTGGGCAACTTGCGACAGCATGAAGCCCAAGGTTTTAAAAAAAGAACCTGAAAAGCTTTTAGGGCACATTCGAAAATGGCTTGGCTCAAAGGATGTTTATGCTGTGCGCTATGCCATCAACTTGTTAATGAGCTTTTATCTGGATGAGCATTTTGATAAAAGCCATCTTTTGTTGGTTGCAGATGTTCAGTCAGAGGCATATTACATCAACATGATGCGGGCTTGGTATTTTGCCACAGCCCTTGCAAAGCGCTATGAAGAAACTGTGCCATTTTTAGAAGATAAAGTGCTTGACCGATGGACACATAACAAAACCATACAAAAGGCCGTGGAAAGCTTTCGAATTTCAAAGGAGCAAAAGCAATATTTAAAAACGCTTAAAGTTTAATCGATATTTTAGAGAGAATTTAATGCTTGGAGAAAGAATTTATGAACATTGTACAGACCTTTTATGATAATTTAGCCACGCAATATGATAAGCTTTTTCTTGACTGGCAAATGACGACAAAAGAACAAGCTGTAATTTTAGATACCATTTTTCGTGCAGGCGGCTTTGATGCCACCGCTAAAATTTTAGATTGTGCCTGTGGTATCGGCACTCAAGCCATTGGACTTGCCACCATGGGATATAATGTGACGGCATCGGACATAAGCGACGGTGAGCTGGCAGAGGCCAAAAAAAGAGCTGCAAAAAACCAAGCCTCGATTCGCTTTGAGCATGCCGACTTTTGCGGATTATCAAAAGCGTTTCAAGAAAAGTTTGACATTGTGATTTGTATGGATAATGCCTTGCCTCACATGCTCTCGAAAAGTGATTTAGAAGCGGCGGTTAAAAGCATTGCAAATCAAACGGAAAACGGAGGCATGTTTGTGGCTAGTATCCGGGATTATGATGCCTTGCTTTTAGAAAAACCATCTCATTCGGCGCCTTACATTCACAAAACAGAAAAAGGGCAAAGGGTCTCCTTTCAAACCTGGGAATGGCATGACGATTGCTATAAACTCATCCAATATATCATTGATGATGAAGGGGTGTTAAATACCAGTAAATTTGAATGTGAATACAGAGCTGTAACAAGAGAAGAATTGACAAACCTGTTGCTTTCAGCCGGTTACAAAAGCGTTGAATGGAAATTTCCTGAAGAGACCGGCTTTTATCAGCCCATTGTGGTTGCGAAGAAATAGTTATAGCGTTTTGATGCAATGCATGAAAAATAGTAAAATTGCAAGAAGCAGGTGACCAAAAAGTGTAGAAAAAAGTCACCTTTTTTCTTGACAATTCATAGCGGGTAGCTTATAATGTAACTATAAGCAAACTATTTACGCAACTGACGGATTTGCGGTTAACCGCGGGGGAGCGTAAATGGATATATGCCGACCGTCTGGGCAATTCAACTTAATGATAAGCTGGATTGCTCTTTTTTAGACGCCAGCCAAATACTGTAAAGGAGGGGATTCATATGAAACATGAAAACTGGAAAGGTTTTACCGAAGGTATCTGGCAGGATGAAATCAATGTTCGCGATTTTATTCAGAAAAATTATAGTGAATATACAGGTGATAGTGCGTTTTTAGCCTCGGCCACAGCCCGCACCAAAGAACTGATGAAAAAGGTTCAGGAGCTTTTTGCTTTGGAACAGAAGCGTGGCGGTGTTTTAAGCGTTGATACAGAGACGGTTTCGTCTCTCACCAGCTATGCACCGGGATATATTGACAAAGAAAATGAAATTATTGTTGGTTTGCAAACCAATCGTCCTTTAGAAAGAGGCGTAAATCCCTTTGGCGGCATGCGAATGGCCCGTCAGGCTTGCGCGGCCTATGGCTATAAGGTGAGTGACAAAATTGAAGAGGAATTTCGTTTTCGCACCACACATAATGATGGTGTTTTTCGCGCCTACACCGAAGAAATGAGAAAGGCCCGTTCCAGCCATGTTATCACCGGACTTCCCGATGCCTACGGTAGAGGCAGAATCATTGGCGATTATCGCCGTGTTGCCCTTTATGGTGTTGACAGACTTATTGAAGAGAAGGTTAAAGACAAGAAAAACCTTGCCGGTTTACACTTTAATGCCGATACAATCCGCTTGGATGAAGAACTTTATAAACAAATTGAGTTTCTCGGTTTGTTAAAAGAAATGGCAGCTATGCACGGGTTTGACATTTCCAGCCCGGCCAAAAATGCCAAAGAGGCAATTCAATGGACTTATTTTGGCTATTTAGCGGCAATTAAGGAACAAAACGGTGCAGCCATGTCCCTTGGCAGAGTCAGCACATTTTTTGATATTTACATTGAGCGTGATTTAGCACTGGGCGTTTTAACAGAAGAAGAGGCACAAGAGTTGATGGACGATTTTGTGATTAAGCTTCGCCTTGCCCGTCATTTGAGAACACCGGAATATAACGAGCTTTTTGGCGGCGACCCCATGTGGATTACCGAGGCCGTTGGCGGCATGGGTGAGGACGGAAGAACACTGGTGACAAAAAACAGCTTCCGCATGCTTAACACCCTTTACACCTTGGGTTCATCCCCCGAGCCGAATCTCACCATTCTTTGGTCAACAAAGTTGCCTGAAAACTTTAAGCGGTTTTGCGCTAAAGTTTCGGCTGATACCGATTCCATTCAGTATGAAAACGATGATCTTATGCGTCCCATTTATGGTGACGATTATGCCATTGCCTGCTGTGTTTCCGCTATGAAGATTGGCAAACAGATGCAGTTTTTCGGTGCTCGTTGCAACCTGGCAAAGCTTTTGCTGATTGCCTTAAATGGCGGTTATGACACATCGAGCAATATACATATCGGCCCTCAAATGCCTGTTATGGCAGGGGAGAGCCTTGATTTTGATGAAGTGATGCAGCGGTTTGACACATACATTGCATGGATTAGCCGTCTTTATGTGAACACCATGAACATCATTCATTACATGCACGATCGGTATGCCTATGAAAAAATTCAAATGGCACTGCACGATACCGAGGTGGAGCGCCTGATGGCCTTTGGTGTGGCAGGTCTTTCTGTTGTTGCCGATTCACTCAGTGCCATTAAATATGCTAAAGTTCGTCCTTTGAAAAATGAAGAAGGCTACATTACCGGTTTTGAAACAGAGGGCGACTTCCCGAAATTTGGTAACGATGATGACCGGGTTGACCTTATTGCAAAGGACATGACCCACAAGATGATTACCGAGCTTCGCAAAACTGAAACCTACAGAAATGCGGTTCACACCCTTTCGGTTCTCACTATCACATCCAATGTTATGTATGGTAAAAACACCGCCGCAACACCGGATGGCAGAGCGGCCGGAGACCCGTTTGCCCCCGGTGCCAATCCCATGCACAACCGTGAAGAAAACGGTGCTTTGGCATCCCTTAACTCGGTTGCTAAAATCAGCTATGACGATTGCCGTGACGGTATTTCCAATACTTTCTCCATCACGCCCGATGCTTTGGGCAGAACCGAGGAAGAGCGCATCACCAACCTGGTTGCCATTTTAGACGGTTATTTTGCAAAAAAAGCACATCACATCAATGTGAATGTTTTGCACCGTGAAACCTTGATGAAGGCCTATGAAAACCCGGAGGCGTATCCAAACCTCACCATTCGTGTTTCGGGCTATGCGGTTAACTTCTGCAAGCTTTCCCGGGAACAGCAGCGCGAGGTTATCAGCCGTACCTTCCACGAGGCAATGTGATGAAAGAAACATTGGGTAGAGTTCATTCCATTCAGTCCATGGGCACATTAGACGGACCGGGTGTGCGGTTTGTTGTATTTCTGCAGGGGTGCAGTCTCAGGTGCAAATGCTGCCACAATCCCGACACCTGGGAAGAAGACGGTGGCACTTTATACACCCCCGAGGAGATTGTCCAAAAAGCTTTGCATTTTAAAGAATATTTTGCCAATGAGGGTGGCATAACCCTGTCGGGCGGTGAGCCTCTTTTGCAGGCAGAATTTGCCTATGAGGTTTTCAGACTTTGCCATGATAACGGCATCAATACCTGTCTTGACACATCCGGCAGCTGTTTAGATGATAGGGTCTGGAAGCTGCTTTCGGTAACGGACCGTGTTCTTTTGGATATTAAATATACCGAAGATGCACTTTATCAGGAAAATGTGGGTTGTAGTCTTGACTTGCCTTTGGCATTTTTGTGCTATCTTAATGAGCAAAATATTGCCACAACGCTCCGGCAGGTTATTATTCCCGGGTTTAATGATAACCGGGAAAACATAGAAAAGTTGAAAGCTCTTGCTAAAAACCATGCATGCGTGGATAAAATTGAGCTTTTGCCTTTTAAAAAAATTTGTCAAACAAAGTATGACGCTATGGGCATTGAGTTCCCCTTTGCACACATTCCCGCGCCTGATAAAAAAGCTATGGATGAGTTGGGCAGCTTACTGTAAAACAATATTCCTCCTGCAAGAAAAAATTGCAGGAGGAATTTTTGGTTAAAAGGGCATGGTTTTAATTATTTTGTTTGTAAATGCGGATGTTGTGTGGTATAATTGACACATATAGAATTTTATTTCATAAAATTCTCAAGAGCTAACGCTCTTTTGTGCTCTTTCGAGCACTGTGCCAATTGACGGCATCTCTTCTAAATTAGTCGCAGTTATATCTGCACCGGATGAGGCAGGCTGAACCAGTAATCAAAAGCGAGAAGAAGAACAGTAAAAATCCGGTTATAATGGCTCCCGCTACACTTGTTGCAACAAATGTTATTCCAAGGAGAATGACCGAAGTTAAAACTGTTCCTAAAATTCCTGCCAAGAAAGTGCCGAGATTTTTGCAACAACTTTTTCTGTCGGAGTTAAAGGCCACAGAAGTAAAAAGCACTATACCTAAAAAACCGATGGCAATTCCAAACAGTACCCACAAAAATGCAGGCGTTATTGTCACAAGTGCGGTAAAGCGGAAGAATGCCGCCAGTATGCCGATGATTGCACTTACAATAACAGCTTTACCTGTGCAGCCAATTTGGCAGTTGCAATTTGTTTCAATCATATTTTTCACCTCCACTTTATCCTATGTCAAAAAGACAAAGAAAGTGACTGATTTCGACAAATGTGTTTGACTTTTGCGCAGAAGGTGATTCAACTTTGAATTTAAATTTAAAATATAAATATAAATACAAATACGGAGGTATTTATGAGTAGCAAAATGAAAAAACGAGGTATGTTCATCTTAGGTGTTGCCATTTGCATTGTTGTGGCAACTCTGTCAATCGTGCTTGAGAGGGTGATTCCCGGAGAACTCTTGGGTTCTTCCATCATAGCATTGTTTATGGGAACAATCATCAATAGCTTTTTTCATCCGGATTGGATAAAGCCGGCGCTTAAGTTTACATCCAAAAGAATTCTGAAGGTTGCCATTATTTTGCTTGGTGCATCTCTTTCTGTCAGCACCATTATGTCTGTTGGCAAAATGACCTTCTTTGTCATGTTTTTCACTTTTGCCATGTGCTTTGGCGGCGGATTTTTTGTTCGCAAGTTGTTTGGTCTAAATTGGAAACTGAGCAATCTGATTTCCGCAGGAACAGGCATCTGCGGTGGCAGCGCTGTGGCGGCCATTGCGCCTGTTATTGATGCTGATGATAAAGATATAGCATTTGCTTTGTCTTCCACATTTTTATTTGATATGGTTATGATTGCGTTGTATCCGCTAATGGGCAAGGCCCTGGGCATGACAGATATTGCCTATGGCATATGGGCAGGAACATCTGTGAATGATACGGCCAGCGTGGTTGCCTCAGGCTACGCTTTTTCTGAAGCTGCAGGAGATTTTGCAACAATGGTTAAGCTCACTCGCACCATTGCAATCATTCCCACGGTGTTAGCGTTTGCATTTATTGGTACCCGCATAAAACAAAAAGAGTTGCAAACGGTCAGCGGTGGCAAAAAGGTAAATATTTTGAAAATTGTTCCATGGTTCATCGGCGGTTTTCTGGCACTGGCTATTGTAAACAGCGTTGGACTTATTCCGGTTGAAATATCCAACCTTATGAAGAGCGCAAGTAAATTTTTAATGGTAACGGCACTTGCGGCCATTGGTCTTGGAACCAGCCTTACCGACTTTAAGAAAGCAGGACTTTCTCCTATGTTCTATGGTATAACCATTGATACCCTGGTGACATTAACAGCCCTTGCAGTTATTTGGTTTATGGGTCTATTGTGATAGGGGCATATTTGCTATATAGCAATAAATTTTTAGCCCAATCTTGACACGAGTCGATGATATCGTATTTTAGCCGTCAAGAAATTTTTAAAAATGTATTTAAGCAGTGAGGTTTTTTATGCAACCCAGAGAAATTGCCCTGAAAATTTTATATGATATTGAAAAAAACCAGGCTTACTTAAACATTGCCTTTCAAAACTATGCAAGTCGTGGTGAGCTTTCGGGTCGTGATGCGTCTTTTGTGAAAGAGCTGGTTTACGGCTGTTTGCAGCACAAGTTAAGTTTAGACTATGCCATTAGCCATTTTTCTTCGGTTAAGCTGCGCAAGCTTTCGCCCTATGTAATTTGCATTTTACGCTTGGGTATTTATCAACTTTTTTACATGGATAAGGTGCCTGCCAGTGCAGCGGTGAACGAATCGGTGCGCCTTGCCGGGCGCTATGCGGGTCGTTCGAGAGGTTTTGTGAATGCCATTTTGCGACGGGCGTCTTCAGAGGGCATTTCACTGCCACAGGGAAATGACGACGAAGCTTTAGCCATTCGTTATTCTCATCCGGTGCCTTTGGTAAAGTGGCTTAAGCAGCAATTTGGCGAAGAAAAAATGATAAAACTGCTTGAGGAAAATAATCAGACGCCGTCACTGTGCTTGCGGGTTAATAAAATGAAAACCACAAAAGAAGAGCTGCTTAGCCGATTGGCACAAGAGGGCATATCGGCAGAGACTGGCAGAGTGGTGGATTCGGCTGTTTTGGTTCATGGCGGTCATGTGCAAAAGACAGAGGCTTATCAAGAAGGGCTCTTTACCGTGCAGGACCAAAGCGCACAGCTTGCAGCCCTTGTTTTAGACCCAAAGCCCGGCGAAACGGTTTTTGACCTTTGTGCTGCACCGGGCGGTAAAACCACCCACTTGGCAGAACTGATGAATGATGAGGGACAGATTTTTGCTCTCGATATCTATGAAAAGCGGCTTATGTCGGTGACGGAAACGGCCAAACGCTTGGGCCTTTCCATCATCATCACGCAGGCCATGGATGCCCGCACCTATGCACCGAAAAAGCAGGCGGATAAAATTTTGATTGATGCCCCTTGCTCCGGTCTTGGTGTCATTAGGCGGCGTCCAGATTTAAAATATAAAGAAACCCTTTTAGATTTTGGAGAGCTGGTGCAAACCCAGGAAGCCATTTTGCAGCGGGGTTATGAACTGCTTAAATCGGGTGGTGAAATGGTGTATAGCACCTGCACCATCAATCCTAGAGAAAATGAAGAAATGATTCACAAGTTTTTGCAAACGCATCCGGATTGTGCACTGGTGCCGATTGCCCATTCCTCGTTGGGTGAATCGGCAAAGAAAACCCTGCAAGCAGGCATGGGCACTTTCTATCCTGAGAAAGATTTGGGAGACGGATTTTTTATTGCAAAGCTTAAAAAGGAGTAGCCATGGCGATGTTACCAAATGTATATTCCATGACAATTGAAGAACTGGCCGAGCTGGCCCAAAGCCTTGGGGAAAAGGCCTATAGGGGCAAGCAGATTTTTAAATGGCTCTACAGCGGTGCCACCACCTTTGAGGACATGACAGACCTTTCAAAAAAGTTCAGAGAGGCCCTTTCTTCTGCCTGCACCATGAGCTTGCCTGCCATTGAGCGCAAGCAAGTGGCCAAGGACGGCACGGTGAAATATGCCTTTCGTCTTGCTGATGGCGAAGTGATTGAAAGCGTGGTTATGTCCTATCACCATGGCAACACAATTTGTGTATCCACCCAGGCGGGTTGCAACATGGGTTGCCGTTTTTGTGCCTCGGCCGTGGGGGGCAAAGCAAGAGATTTGACAGCTGGAGAAATGATTGGGCAAATTATGGTGGCAGAGAGGGATTTATCCTGCCGCATCGGCAATGTTGTGCTGATGGGCATGGGTGAACCTTTAGATAATTTGGAACAGGTTTTAAAGTTTATGGCCATTTCTAACCACGAAACCGGTTTTTGCATCGGATATCGACATTTTACCTTGTCAACTTGCGGATTATGTGATAAAATAAATATGTTAGCAGAGCACCGGCTTCCCATCACCCTTTCGGTTTCGGTTCATTCGCCTTTTGATGAAGAGCGAAGCGAGATGATGCCGGTGAATAAAAAGTTCCCGTTGGCCACACTTGCCAAGACTCTAAAGCACTATCAGGCCACAACGGGAAGGCGCATTAGTCTGGAATATGCCTTGATTCGTGATAAAAACGACAGCCCGGCCCATGCAAAGGCATTGATGAAGCTGTTTGGTGGTCTTTCATATCATGTGAATGTGATTCCAGTTAATGAAGCCCGCGAAGGATTTTTAAAAAGCCATCAGGCCAACATCCGCCGCTTTTTAGAGTGTTTTGAAAAGGCGGGTATTCCCGCCACAACCCGGCGTGAATTGGGCGCTGATATCAGCGCTGCCTGTGGACAGTTGCGCCATCAGGTGCAAAAGGAAAAAGAGTTATAAACAGTTTGGATTTAAAGTTGAGGTGATATTATGTTGCTTTGGAAGGGCTGTACGGATTTGGGAAAGACAAGACCCATTAACGAAGACAGTTATTACATTTCCGATTACAGCGAAGCGTTAGACGGGGCCTATGCCATTGTGGCAGACGGCATGGGAGGACATAAGGCCGGTGAAATTGCCAGCAGCATGGCGATTTGGACCATTAGTGAAAAAATCAATGAAGAAGCATTTCGAGGCATAACAGCGGCTGAACTGAAAGACCTTTTGGGTCGCGCCATTAAAAAAGCCAACAGTGACATTTATGAAAAAAGCCATGAAGATCCTGCCTATTACGGCATGGGTACAACCTTAACCCTTTGCTTTGTGATGGGTGAAAAAGCCATGGTGGCTCATGTGGGTGATTCAAGGGCTTACCTGCATCGGCAGGGAACCATACACCAAATCACCACCGACCATTCACTGGTGCAAGAGCTTTTGCAAAGCGGTCGCATTACCGCAGAAGAAGCCTTTCACCATCCGCAGAAAAATGTGATTACCCGTGCTTTGGGAACGGATTCTGATGTTGAAATTGATATATATGAATTTTCGGTATGTGCCGGGGATGTGCTGTTGCTCACCACCGACGGTTTAACCAATCTGCTGCCGGATGAGGCCATTGCAGCAGAGCTGACAGAGGGCACAAGCGGTTCTTTGGAAGAGGTTGCTGAAAAACTGGTAAGCGATGCAAATCAACACGGCGGTTATGATAATATAACAGCTGTGCTGGGCATTGTGGAGTAGGCAGAGATTTCATCCCACTAAAGAAAAAGGAATGTGCTGAAAGGATTGATATACATGATGAATGAGAAATTGATCGGCAATCGATATGAAATTGTAGAAACCATAGGCAAAGGCGGCATGGCCATTGTGTATAAGGCAAAATGCATGATGCTGAACCGTTATGTTGCTTTAAAAGTCCTGCGCCCGGAATTTCGGGAGGATAAAGATTTTATCAGCCGTTTTCAAGCCGAGGCACAGTCGGCGGCGAGCTTGTCTCACCCAAACATTGTGTCGATTTATGATGTTGGGCAGGACGGGGACCTGGATTACATTGTCATGGAATATGTTGAAGGCGTTACTTTAAAGCAATATATTGACGCCCAGGAAACCATTCCGTGGCGCGAAGCGGTAGACTATGCAGCGCAAATTTGCGCCGGTCTAGAGTGCGCACATAAAAAAGGCATTATCCATAAAGACATTAAGCCCCACAACATTATGATTACCCGTGAGGGCACCTTGAAAATCACAGACTTTGGTATTGCCAAGGTGATGAGCTCAAGCACCATTGCCACCGGCAACACCACAATGGGCAGCGTGCATTATTTCTCACCGGAGCAGGCACGGGGCGGCTACACCGACTATAAAACCGACATTTATTCTTTGGGTGTTGTTCTTTATGAAATGGTAACAGGCCATCTGCCCTTCCAGGGGGACACAGCCATTGCCATTGCCATGCAGCACATTGAAAAAGAGCCAGCCTCACCCTGCCAGTTAAACCCTGACATTCCCCAGTCTTTAGAGAATGTTATTTTCCGTGCCATGTGCAAAGAGCAGGCCCTGCGCTATGATTCTGTTACACAGATGATGGTTGACCTGAAAAAGGTGTATACAGGCAACATGGTGGCCCCTGTTGAAAACGATATTCCCATTGTTGCGGCAGACAGCAAGAAAAGAAAAAAAGGTGTCGTGCCCGATCAACTTTTAAATCAGGATGGTGGACAAGGCAACCGCAAAAAAGATATTATTGGCGTTTTAGCCGGTATTTTTGCAGGCCTGGCCGTTGTGGTGATTTTGTTCTTAGTTGGCTACCATTTTATTGGCAACGGTGGTGGTGGCGGTGCCGAAATTGAACTGCCGGACTTTTCCAACATGTCCGTGGAAGAAGCCGAAAAAATGGTGATTAACAGCCAGCTCAACATCGTTGTGGAGAAAGAAGTGGAAAGTGAAACGGTTGCCCCCGGCGACATCATTTCCCAAAGTCCTGCTGCCGGCAAGCCGGTGAAAGAGAATGCCACCATTAAGGTTGTGATCAGCAGTGGCGGAAGGGATTTCCCCATGCCGGACCTTATCAACCGCAAAGAGTCAGATGCACAACGCATTTTAGATGATAAGAACCTGCATTATTCCATTGTGGGTGAACCCAGCGACAACATTCCTGAGGGTTATGTTGTGCGGCAGACCCCCGAAGTGGGCACCTATATTGATAATGCAACCTCTGTAACGGTTTACATCAGCACCGGCAAGGAACTGGTAACGGTTGCTGTGCCCAATCTGTTGGGCCTTACCGAGAGCGAAGCCAAAGCGGTGCTTTTGGATGCTAATCTCACCTGGGGCAAGATTGAAGAGGTTGACAGTGCGAAAGCCAAAGGCGTGGTTGTTTCGCAGTCCATTCGTCCTGAGGTTGAAGTGAAAGAAAAGACAAGCATTGATTTGCGCATTTCCTCTGGCAGCCGGGCAACAGCAGCGCCCAGCACAGAACCCAGCGCCCAGCCCAGCGGAGAGCCCACAAAACCGCCGGCAACATCCAATCCGCCCATTGTGATTGGACCGCCTAACGCCGGTTGAATCAACAGGTGAATTATGCTGACAGGAACAATTATAAAAGGCATTGGCGGATTTTATTATGTGAAGACAGCTTCGGGCTGCATTGAATGCCGTTCAAGAGGAAAATTTCGTCAGGTGGGGGAGACACCGCTGGTTGGCGATTTGGTTCACATTCAGTTAACGGCAGAGGATGCAACCAAAGGTAGCGTTGAAGAGATTTTGCCGCGAAAGAATGTTTTCATAAGACCGCCGGTTGCCAACATTGACCAGCTTATTATTACCGTGGCGGCCAAGAACCCCGAGCCCAATCTTTTATTGGTCGACCAACTGGCCATAACAGCCGAGATGGCGGATGTGCGCCCGGTTATATGCGTGAATAAGCTTGATTTAGACGAAAGCTTTGGTGAATATATCAAGGCGATATATGAAAAGGCCGGCTATCCTGTGGTGAGTGTCAGTGCTCGTGAAAATTGGGGCATGGAGGCACTTCGTGAGATTTTAAAGGATAAAACCACAGCCTTTGCAGGCAATTCCGGTGTGGGTAAGTCCAGCCTTTTAAACCGATTGTGTGACTATTGGGGACTTGCCACAGGTGATGTGAGCGAAAAAACAAAAAGAGGACGCCACACCACCCGGCACACAGAGCTTTTTGAATTGCCCTTTGGTGGCTATGTTTTTGACACGCCAGGATTTTCGTCTTATGAAGCGGGAAATGTTACACCTGAAATGCTTTCTTCACTGTTTCCTGAAATGGTGCCCTATGAGGCGGGTTGCCGTTTTAAAGGCTGTGCTCATGTGGCAGAGCCGGGCTGTGCGGTGAAAGAGGCTGTTGAGGCAGGCAACATTGCCAAAGAGCGATATGGAAATTACTGCAATTTGTATGCAGAGGCAAAAAATCAGAAAAAATGGTGACAAGAAAGAGGAATAGCTATGGCAATTATTATGGCACCGTCATTGTTGGCGGCTGATTTTTCAAAATTGGATGAAGAAATTCAAAAGGTTGAGTCTGCCGGTGCAGAATATTTACACTTGGATGTGATGGACGGACACCTGGTGCCCAACATTTCCTTTGGTATTCCTGTGGTTCAGTCCCTGCGTGCTAAAAGCAAAATGGTGTTTGATGCCCATCTGATGATTAGTGAGCCGCATAAATATATTGAAGCTTTTGCCAAAGCCGGTGCCGACATCATTACCATTCATGTGGAAAGTGACAGCAACATTGAAGAAACCCTGGATTTAATCCACAGCTTAGGTAAAAAAGCCGGATTGGCGCTGAATCCTGATGCAGAGCTATCCCGAGCTACTCCTTATTTTGATAAGATTGATATGCTGCTCATTATGAGCGTTTACGCCGGTTTTGGCGGACAGAAATATATCATGGATGTCAATGATAAAATCAGTGAGGCACGGCGCCTTTTAGGGCCTGATTTTGACATTCAGGTAGATGGTGGCATTTACCTTCACAACCTGCATGTGCCGGTTTCAGCCGGCGCCAATGTGATTGTGGCAGGCAGTGCGGTTTTTGGTAGTGAAGATGCGGCACAGGCCGTACGGGATTTTAAGGCGGTAACAGTATGAGAGCGATTGTGATAGCGGGGGGCACCATTGGTGACCCCGTTTTCTATAAGGAAAAAATTAAAGCAGACGATTTGGTGATTTGTGCCGACAGGGGTTATTTAAATGCGGCAAAAATCGGGGTGATCCCTCAATGCGTCATTGGGGATTTTGATTCTTCTTGCAGAGAGGGTGTTCCTGAGAGTGCCTGCGTGATAACCCTGCCGATTGAAAAAGATAAAACCGACCTTCATGAGTGCATTTTATACGCCATAGAAAAAGGGGCGGATGAGATTTTGCTTTTCGGTGCCTGCGGCACAAGGCTTGACCACAGCATGGCAGCCATCTCTTTGGTATATATGGGGCTTATGCAGGGGGTTACCATTCGATTGGTGGATGAACATAACGAAATGTTTATGTTTAAGGGACAGGTTCAAATTGCCAAAAAAGAGGGCTATAAACTGTCTTTATTACCTGTTACAAAGGTTAAGGGCATTACCACCAACGGCTTGTATTACAGCCTTTCGGATGCGGAAATGGACTGGGGCGACCCTTATGGCGTCAGCAATGAATTTACAGAGGAGATGGCGAGTGTTACCATTTGCGAGGGCGTTATGATGGTTATGCTCAGCCGTGATTGATATGATTAAACTAATTGCATTTGACATGGATTACACCTTGCTGTGCACCAATGGCGAGTTATCGCAAAAAACAGTGGAAACCCTGCGAGCCGCCCATGAGCAAGGAATTTTCACCGTGCCGGTTACGGGACGCTGCCATAGAGAGCTTGAGCCACTTTTGCCCCAGTTGTTTGCCCGCTATATTGTGAGCATTAACGGAGCGCTGGTGCAGGATGTAAAAGAAAATAAGATTTTATATCACGAAACGGCCAATCAGGAGCTTATGCTCAAAATGATAAAGAAGGGACTTGACTTGGGCTTATATGTAGAGGTTTACAGCGGCGATGCCTATACGGACCCCTATTGCTATGAGCACATGGAAGAGTTGGGCATGCCGCCGGAGCAGGTGCCTATGTTTCAGGCCACCCGCATGGTTGTGCCGGACATTTTAGAGGCTATGAAGGAAAAGGGCGATATTGATAAGCTACACATGATTTTTAAAAGTGTGGAGGATAAGAAAAACCGCCAGGATGTATTTTTGGGGTATCCGGAATTTTCCTATACGGCGGCCTTTGTTAACAATTTGGAATTGTGCTCCAATAAGGTGAACAAAGCCTCGGGTCTTGCGGCTTTAGCACAGCATTTGGGCATTGATAGGGGCGAGGTTATGGCTATTGGCGATGGGGCCAATGATGCCTGCATGCTTCGCTGGGCAGGCGTCGGCGTGGCGGTTGCCAATGCAGTGCCAGAGGCAAAAGAGGCTGCCGATAGGCTGACCCTATCCAACGATGAAGACGGGGCAGCTGCGGCCATTTGGCAATATGCATTAAATAAGCAATAAACGGTTTTAACAATAAAAAAAGGTGCCATACCAATCGGTATGGCACCTTTCATTATAATCCTTACACTTTAGTTTGCAACTTAAAGGTTTACAAACTTACCAGTTTTGCTGGATTCATAAACAGCTTCAACAATCTTCTGGTTAAAGATGGCTTCGTTAGCCGGAACAGGCACATCCGTGTCGTTGATGATGGCATTGCCAAAGCCTTCGATTTCTTTGGTGTACATGTTACCAAAGGTTACTTCCAGCTCCTGAATGTTCAGTTCGGCAACATCCTGCTGTGCGTTGTAGCCCAGAGAATCGTCAGCAATGCGAACCTCAACTTTTCCGCCTTCTACCTGGCTCAGCGTACCCTCAGCCAAGATGCTGCCACGGGTACCGTAGAGCTCCAAGCGGCAGCTTGCAGCTGCATCGGGAATGTTGAAGTTTGCTTCAATGTACATAGCGGCACCGTTGTCCATCTTCATGATGGCATTACAAGAATCTTCAACCTCATAATTAAATACTAAATTGGAGGCAAAGCCTGTAACAGTTTCGGCCTTTAAACCGGAAACATATTGCAAAACATCGATGGCATGAACACCCATGTCTACCATGGAGCCGCCACCGGAGGTAGCGAACTTCTGACGCCATGCGCCTTCAATTTCAGGGTACCAGCAGGTGAACTGACCGCGCATGGAAACGATGTTGCCCAGTTTGCCTTCATCAATTAAATTTTTGATAGCCTGATGATAAGCATGGAAGCGCATCATAAAGCCAACGCCCAGCTTCACGCCTGCTTTTTTGCAATAAGCTTCAATTTCTTCTGCATCAGCAGCGGTGAGAGCAACCGGTTTTTCAATTAAAATGTGCTTTTTAGCATCAGCTGCAGCAAAAGCCTGCTCTTTATGAAAAGCAACAGGAGAAGCAATGTAAACAGCTTCAATTTCGTCTAAAGCCAAAAGCTCTTTTGCATCAGTGAATGCATATTTTGCATTGTATTTTTCTTTAACGTTTTCAGCAAATTCGGGGTTTGCATCCATAACAGCAACAAGCTCTGCATTGTCAGCCAGCATCATGCCGGGCAGAGTTCTTCTGTCGGCAATACCGCCGCAGCCAATAACGCCCCATTTAATCTTTCTCATAGTGGGCCTCCTAAAATATTTTTAATAAAAAGATGATGCGATGTAACCCAATTACAATCGCATGATACTTTTTGGCGCAGGGCAAATGCCCTGCGCCTTGTTAAGTATGAAGTCTTAAATTACTTTAAGTGTTTAGCCAGAACGCTCTTTAAGCCGTCAATGCAACGCTGGATGTGAACTTCTTCCCATGTGGGATGTAAGAACAGGGAAACAGTTTCAAAACGCAGTTTGTGAGCGTTGGGGCAGTTAACCTTGGTGTAATCGGTAGCAGATGCATCAGCATATTCCTTGGATTCGAAGGGGAACTTAGCAGTACCGAAACCGCCATGCTCGGTGTAAGCTTTTTCAAGGTAAGCTTCAGGCCACTGAATGCCGTAGCAGGGGATTTTAGCTTCGCCCAGCTCTTTGATGATAGCAGGAGCATCGCAATCTAACTTAGACAGGTCTAAGCGGATGGGATACCACCAGTAAGCGCTCTTTCTTTCTTCTGTGTTAACAGGCAGAGAAGCGATACCGGGCTGATCTTTGAAAGCTTCGTCATACATCTTAGCATATTTTAATCTTCTAGCCAGGTTCCAGTTATCGAATCTCTTTAATTCGTTGAGACCGATTAAGGACTGCATTTCAGTCATTCTGTAGTTGAAACCAACGCGTCTGTGGATGTAGGGGAGAGATTCCTCTAATGCCAGCATGTTCATACGCTGTTTTACATCGTAACCATGGTCACGGAAGGAACGGCATTCCCAACCCAGATCTTCATCGTTAGTAACAACCATACCGCCTTCACCACCGGTGGTGAAGTGTTTGCTTTGGCAGAAGGAGAAGCAACCAACATCGCCGATTGTACCGGCTTTTTTGCCGTTGTACTCACCGCCGAAGCACTGTGCGCAGTCTTCGATAACTTTCAGGTTGTGCTTTTTAGCGATTTCCATGATTTTGCCCATGTCGCACATTACACCATAAAGGTGAACAACAACGATACCCTTGGTTCTGGGTGTGATCAGCTTTTCGATGCAAGCGGGATCAATGGTGTGATCGTCTGTTACATCAGCGAATACGGGGATTGCACCAGCCTGTACGATAGAGAAGGAAGATGCGATAAAGGAATAAGAAGGAACGATAACTTCATCGCCAGGGCCAATGCCTAAGCTTGCGATTGCGATGTGCAATGCAGCGGTACCATTGGTGCAGGAGATAGCCATTTTAGAGCCAATCCATTTTGCCCAAGCTTCTTCAAATTCCATACCCACTTTACCGGTCCAGTAGCAAACCTTACCGGTCTTTAACAGTTCTGCAACCTGATCGGGTGTTTCAGGAGCAAATTGGGGCCACATGGGGAAGCCGATTTCTTCGATGCCGGCGCCATTCATAACAACTTTTTCGTCTTTCATTTTACAACATCCTTTCATGTTCATTTTTTAAAATATATTTATCCGATGCCGTGACCAAGGGACAAAACGATTGGCTCGTGTATCGGAAAAACTACAAGATTATTGAAAGCGTATGTCAAAAGCATAACGCGCACCGCCTAAAGTGACGGCGTTTCCCTCCACAGAAGAAAACTGCACGGGAATTTCTTTGCTGTGCAAAGTTTTTTCGCTTAAGTATTGCCGCAGGGGGACAAGCAGGGCATCGCCAAATTCCTTAATTTCGCCGGAGAGGACAATGAGCTCGGGGTCCAGCAAATTTAAAACATTGCCAATACCAAAAGAAAGGACCTTTGCCACCTTTTGCAAAACGGCTTTAACACCTTCGTTGCCATTCGAGCAGGCTTCAAACGCTTGTTCCGGCGCTAAAGTGAGGCCGGTTTCTTTTTTTATTTCATTTAAAATAGCCGGAATGCTGACCATAGATTCTAAGCAGCCAAAGCTGCCGCATTTGCATTTGGGGCCATTTAAATCAACACTGATGTGACCAAATTCACCGGCCATGCCACTTGCGCCGGCATAGATGTTGCCGTCAATCACAATACCTGAACCAACACCTTCGGAAATGTCAATAGAAATTAAGTTGCGGGCGTGGTTGCCAAATTCTTTTTCGGCATAGGCGATGAGGCTTGAATCGTTGCAGAGCAAAATGGGAATGCGAGGAAAGGTTTTTCTAAGCTCGCCAATCAAATCTTCATCTGGGGTTAATTCTTCTAAAACAGTGGAAGAAAGAATTTTATTGTTCTGCGTATCAATTGTGGCCGGAACGCCGATGGTAAGACCTAGCAGGGGTGCCTTTTGGTTTAAAGAACGCAAGCTCTCACAAACGGTGGAGGCAATTTGGCTGGAAAGATTTTTCCAGTCGGTTATGGGATAGCGTTTGCTGAGCACACGCTGAAATTTTAAATCGTATAAATCAAAACGCAGGGCAGAGCCGATTTTAAGGCCACCAAAATAACCGCCTTCGGGGTTAATGCTGAGCAAAACGGCTTTTCTTCCGCTTTTGCCACTTTCCTTCATGCCGATTTCTAAAATTAGATTTTCGGCAAAGAGCTCTTCACAAAGAGCCGAAACGGTGGTGGCAGACAAACCCGTTATCTTTTTAAGGTCTGCACGGGAGATGGGCTCATGCTGACTAATCAGCGAAAAAACCAGTTTCAAATTGGCGTCTTTCATCATTTGCTGACTGGTTTTGCTGCGGGTTTCCATGAGCTGCCTCCTGCCATTTATCAATTAGTCCAGTGGATGAACAAATTCATACTTTAATTATAAACTTTATGGGGCTTAATGTCAATGTTTTTTTCGCAAAATACATGCAATAGAATGTAGAAATTTGACGGATTTTTCTCCGTTAATTTAGGGGGTAAGCAATGGTTGCCAAACCCTCGTGTTCACAAGACGGACGTGCACGAAAAAACGGAAATGATTAAATCCTTTTTGCCAGTTTTTCAACATTTGCCTCTCTGTAGGCTTCAAAGCGGCCTTCCGCCAAAGCCTCACGAATTTCAAGCATTAAATTGTTATAGAAATAGAGGTTATGCAGCACAGCAAGACGCATGCCCAGCATTTCGCCTGCCTTCATTAAGTGGCGCACATAGGCACGGGAATACAGGCGGCAGGTGGGACAGCCACATTCAGGGTCAATGGGCAAGCTATCGGTTTCATATTTTTTGTTCATAATGTTCATAACGCCGTGTTTGGTGAACAAATGACCATGACGGGCGTTACGGGCGGGGAGCACGCAATCGAAAAAGTCAATGCCGCGATGAACCGCTTCGATGATGTTGGCCGGTGTGCCGACGCCCATTAAATAGCGGGGTTTGTCTTCGGGGGCGTGGGGGAGCACCACATCCAACACATGGTACATTTCTTCGTGGGTTTCACCTACAGCCAAACCGCCAATGGCATAGCCGGGCAAATCAAGCTTGGCAATTTCTTGCATGTGGGCAACACGAATGTCATCGTGAATACCGCCCTGGTTGATGCCAAACAAAAGCTGATGGGGGTTCACAACGCCCTCTGATCGGTTTAAAGTATCCAGTTTATCTTTGCAGCGCTTAAGCCACCTTGTGGTCATTTGCGTGCTTTCTAAAGTTTCTTTGTAACCAGTTTTAGAATTGATGCACTGGTCAAAGGCCATGGCAATGGTTGAGCCAAGATTTGACTGAATGGTCATGCTTTCTTCAGGTCCCATGAAAATGCGACGACCATCAATGTGTGAATTAAAGGTGACGCCTTCTTCTTTCACCTTGTTAATGGCAGCCAAAGAAAAGACCTGAAAACCGCCACTATCGGTTAAAATAGGTCTGTCCCAATTCATAAATTGATGCAAGCCACCTAAGGTGCGCACAACCTCGTCGCCGGGACGCAGGTGCAAATGATAGGTATTTGAAAGAGCCACCTGACAGCCCACCGTTTTTAAATCTTCGGCAGAGAGCGCCCCCTTTATGGCGGCGGCGGTGGCCACATTCATAAACACGGGGGTCTCGATGTTGCCGTGAACAGTATGAAAAGTGCCCAGACGGGCTTTGTTTTCGGTTGTTAAAATCTTAAACACAAATAAACTCCGTTCTTTTTTTATTTAAAGGCAGCAATGCCTTTTTTGAATGCCTCGGTTGTTTGCCTTGTTTCATCCAAACGGTAAGGCCGTGCCACCCGGTTATTTTTGCCGGGGCGGGGGTCTAAATCATCGGCGTTGAACCAGACGGCAATTTTAATTTTATCATAATTTTTAATGTTTTTAAACATCTCTGTAATCCATTGGGGTTTGTTGCCGCCAATAGAGCTGGAGCCAAACTCTGTGATAATCCAGGGGAATTTGCTAAAGTATTCACCGGATTTTTTCTCAATGTCATCATAGAGTTCTTGGAAAGAAAACCAGTTCTCCTGATTTTCTTTTATGTAATAGGTGCCGGTGTTATAGCCGGTAACGCCATACATGTGCACATATTCGTTGCCCGGATAATAGGCGAGGAAATGGTTGTAATTTTGGGGCGGATACGAATTGTTATTGGGGTTAAAAATCCAAATGGCGTTATTGACGCCCTCTTCTTCAAAAATGTTGTAAATATGGTGCCACAGGGCGATGAAAATATCGGGGTCGTTTAATGTGGCAGTGGCGCCATAGCTCACCCAGTCGGAATTCATCTCGTTATTTAAACGGAATAAAAAAGGCTTTCCAAAGTCTTTGGCATCTCGGGCAAATTTGCGCAGAGTTTCATCGTGCACGCCGTCTAAAACCTCTAAAGCAGGATTGTGCTCCGCAAGATTTTCGTTCATCAGGCTTGAAATTTGCATGGTGAGTTCAACCGATTTGCCCATTTCGGCAGCCAGCCTCATGCCTTCTTTTGGGAAGGGTTGGCTGAAATTTACATAATCCAGCAAAAACTGGAGATTGTAGTCAATTTTTTGTTCTAATTCTCCCACAACCGCCCGGTTGTTATCCCGCACAGCACCGGAAATAAAGGCACCCCATTGCACTGTGTCCGATGCGGCAATGGCATCATAAAGCGCTCGAGTTTCGGCGGACCAGTTCGCCGGCAGGACGGGGTGGAAATCGGCTGTGGTTTTGGGTGTTCCTTTTTTCTCTAAAGCGTCAGAGAAGGAATACAGGGTTTTATAAATCTGTGTGATGAGCTCATCGTTATAGGCAGGGGCTTTAAACAAAATGCGGTAGAATGTGCTCCGTTCAGGGTAGAGGTAACAATAGACATAAGCGTTGTTTGTAACGGTTGAGCCCGGCGCCGGCAAACGCTCAAATGCAATAAAGCGCACCGTCATGTTCCGCACCTTTTCGGTGACATTCTTATGCAGAGTGATGCGGTTATATTCTAAAAATGATGGCTCTAAAAGGTAACGGTGCATATATTCTTCAATATAGGCCTGTGGCTCATAGGCACTGGGGACGGTTTCCTGACTGATGACGATGTCAGCCAGCTTGCTTTTAAAACGCACCTGTTGTGCGGCGATGGAGAAGTCCGGCTTGGCATCAGCCGGCAAATCAATCTGAAACCCGTGGGGATGGCTTATGTAAGTTAATTTTTCACTGTCATAATGCAGTTCTTTTATGTCGGCATCGGTAAAGTCAGTGGGCTCTTCGTTTTTTATGAGTTGTCCGTCTTTATAAAATTCCACATGGGGAAAGAGGGGCCCTTGCACCGTTGCAGTCTCTTGGGAGGCAAGCCAAACGCCCAACAAAATCCCTGCACAAAAAACAGCAATCGAAATTGAAACTGTGTAAATGATTTTCTTTTTCATAAAGCCTCCGGGTTTTCTTTTATTGATACAGAAAAAACCGCAGGCGTGCGCATGGCACCCCTGCGGCAAGATTTGCAGTTTATTCCTTAGCGCTCTCTTCAATAATTTTTTTAGCAACATGTTCAGGGGCCTGCTCATAGGCACGGAAAGCAAAGGTGAAGCTTCCACGACCCTGGGTCATTGACCGCAGGTCTGTTGCAAATTTAGCCATTTCAGCCATGGGAACATCGGCTGTAATGGTTACATTACCACCGGACTGGGGATCGCTACCCAGAACGCGACCACGACGCTTGTTAATGTCGCCCATAACATCACCCATGTTGGCATTGGGAATGGTGACGGTCAGAGTGCCAATGGGCTCTAACAAAACGGGAGAAGCTTGCGCTAAACCGGCTTTATAGGCTAAGTTTGCAGCCATTTTAAAGGCCATTTCAGAAGAGTCAACGCTGTGGTAAGAACCATCGTACAGCGTGGCCTTTAAGCCCACAACGGGATAGCCTGCCAAAACACCATGCACCATACTGTCGCGAAGACCTTTTTCAACAGCGGGGAAGAAGTTCTTGGGAACAGCGCCGCCAAAAACTTTTTCTTCAAAGACTAAATCTTCCGCATCGGTGGGCTCAAATTCAATCCAAACATGGCCGTACTGACCGTGACCACCGGATTGTTTTTTGTGCTTGCCTTCAGCCTTTACAGCCTTGCGAATGGTTTCACGATAGGGCACTTTCGGCTCGGCCAGTTCTACATCAACGCTGTATTTTGCTTTTAATTTACTAACGATAACTTCAATGTGCTGTTCACCAATACCGCTGATGACCTGTTGATGTGTTTCAGCGTTGTTTTCTAGGCTGATGGTTTTATCTTCTTCCATCATTTTATGTAAGCCGGCACTGATTTTTTCTTCATCGCCTTTTGCCTTGGGCATAACAGCCATGCTGATAACCGGTGCAGGAAATTCGATTTTTTCAAAAACAACGGCATTTGCCTTATCGCATAAGCTATCGCCGGTAGAGGTTACGGTCAATTTCGGAACAGCACCAATGTCGCCGGCGCCAATTGTGTCGGTTTCAATTTGCTTTTTGCCGCGCATGAAGTAAATGCGACCAATTTTTTCTTCTGCCTTTTTGTTGGCGTTATAAACAACAGAATCTTTCTTTAAAACACCGCTGTGTACACGGATGAAGGATAAGCGACCAATAAAGGGGTCGGCAATGGTCTTAAAGCATTGTGCTGCCAAGGGACCGGCCGGGTCAGCTTTGATTTCAACGGGCTCGCCGGCAGCGTTTTCAGCCATCTTGACAAAGGCATCTGCGCCGGGCATATATTTCATAATAGCATCAAGCAAGAGGCGTGTTCCCTGATTTTTAATGGCGCTGCCGCACAAAACAGGAACAATGTCACGACTTACGGTGCCATACTTTAATCCTTTGTGAATTTCTTCGGCTGTAAATTCTTCGCCGTCAAAATATTTGTTCATTAAGTCGTCGTCGGTTTCGGCAACGGCTTCCATAATCATGTCGCGAACGGGCCCGATTTCGTCCATCATGCCATCAGGAATGGGACCGTCAACAATTTTATCGCCATCCCAGCGGCGGGCGATCATGTCAACAACATTCACAAAGCCGTCTACCTGGTCGCCGTTTTTAATGGGTACAAAGAACGGCGCAATTTTTTTGCCAAATTTTTCTTTCAGTTCATTTAAAACTTTTTGATAATCAGCTTTTTCATCGTCCATCTTGTTTATAAAAATCATAAGGGGCATGCCCTTTTTCTCGCAAATATCCCAAGCCTTTTCAGCGCCAACGCTAACGCCGGATTTTCCGCTGACAACCAAAAGACCGCAATCGGCTGCCGCAACAGCCTCGGTCTGCTCACCCACAAAGTCAAAATATCCCGGGGTGTCAATTAGGTTGATTTTTCCGTCTCCCCATTCTAACGGAAGCATGGAAGCACCAATCGAACATAGTCTTTTAATTTCTTCGGCATCGTAATCGCTGACAGTGTTACCTGAGGCGGTGGTGCCTAACCGTTCAGACGCGCCTGCACAAAACAGCATAGCCTCAGTAAGAGAGGTCTTTCCTGCACGCCCATGACCTAAGAGGACCAAATTTTTAAGTTTTGCTACCGGATAATCTTTCATTGTACTTCCCTCCATATTCTCATGCATCTTGCATGTTAAAATTTCCGTTTTGATTTATTTACCCTCATAAAAGCGGTTTTAATCAATTTTAATATGGCCGGCCTGTATTTTTTTTGTAAGCAATTTTTTTTGATTATCTTCCGGATGTTCTAAAACATAATTTAAAGCCTGTTTCAAAATCTTGCCCACAGCGGGGCCTTCAAAACCTAATGTCATCACATCTTTGCCGGTGATGGCTAAACCAGAGAGTGAAAGGGGGTTGTTTTCGGCAATGATTTCATTGTAATTTTTTTCAATCTCATCATAGTGATGAAGAGTGTCGGCAAGACGATCAGGATGCTGACCCTTTGCATCGGCACGCATCAGCTCTAAAAGTGGCATAAAATACTGTGCACCAACGGCTGCAGCAAGGCGGCGGACGGAGGTTTTGGTGGCTGGTATGCGCCGGTCGTGAAAACGAATCAGGTGCAGAACATCGTCTTTTGTGTGATTATCAAACCGCAATCGCACCAGAATTTGTTCTGCCAAAGTGACGCTGAGAATATCGTGACCTTTAAAATGGTCTTTTCCCTCTGCGTCGGTGGTTTTTTTATCAGGCTTGCCAATGTCGTGAAGCAGGGCAGCCAGCCGGATTGTTAAATCGGCAGGTGAATGGCTCACCACAGATAGCGTATGATGCCCCACATCGTAAATATGATAAATGGAGTTTTGCGCTACAGAAAAACAGCGGTCAACTTCAGGTAAAATCAAAGCCAGCAAGCCGGTTTCATGCAAAAGCTCCAGCATGGCCGGTTGGTCAGATAAAAGTATTTTCACCAGCTCGTCCCGAATGCGCTCGGCACTCACCGCCGAAATGAAAGAAGCACGCTCTTTGATGGCCTCTAAAATGGCATCAGAAACACGAAATCCGGTTTGGGCGGCAAAACGAATGGCACGAAGCATGCGCAGGGCATCTTCATCAAAACGCACCAGCGGGTCGCCCACACAACGAATCAGGCCGTTTTCAATGTCTGCTTGTCCGCCAAAGGGGTCAACAATGCCGATTTCGGGATGGTATGCCATGGCATTCATGGTGAAATCGCGGCGGGATAAATCCTCTGTGATGTCCTCTGTGAAAACAACAGCATCGGGTCGGCGATGGTCTTCGTAGCTGCCATCCACACGAAAAGTTGTGACCTCAAACCCTGTCTTGTTCATCATCACGGTTACGGTGCCGTGCTTTAAGCCGGTGGGAATGCATCGGGGGAAAAGGGCCATGGTTTGTTCCGGGGTTGCGCCGGTTGCAATGTCCCAATCGGCAGGGGTTTTGCCCCGAAGGCTGTCGCGAACACAACCACCCACAACAAAGGCCGGAAAACCTGCTTTATTTAAGGTTTGAATGATAGAAAAAACATCATTTGGTAATTGAATTTTCATGTTATAACTCCTTAAGCTACATTATATATTTTTTTTGCCATATCTGTCAATAGTTCGCAGAATATTTAAAAATTTCTGTGCTATTTTAACAAAAAATATAGCAAAAGTTTTGTTATATTTCTTTTCCTATTTAATTTAGGTAAAACATATTTTTTTAAAATCCTTAAAATAGCATTGACAGAACAGCAAAAAAAGTGTACAATAGAATATATATTATTACTTAAAATGGGTAATAGTTTACAAATATATTTAAAAGGGAGGTACCGAAGATAGATACTATCATCTACATAGTCGCTGTGATTGCGTTGATATTAGTCGCCCTGGCTTCTTTAATTGCGTTCCGCCTGGGTGTTTCTCATAGAAAAAAAATAGCCGAAGCAGCCTTTGGAAGTGCAGAGGCAGAAGCTAAAGAAATCATACAGCGTGCTAAAAAAGAAGGCGAAAGCAAAAAACGCGAGTTGCTTTTGGAAGCAAAAGAAGAAAACCACAAGCATCGTCAGGAGTTCGACCGCGAACTTAAGGAACGCAGAGGAGAACTGTCTCGACAGGAAAGAAGGATTCAGCAAAAAGAAGAAAATCTTGATAAAAAGCTGGAATCCATTGAAGCCAAAGAAGAAAGAGTCCATGAAAGAGAAAAAGAGCTGGATCAGCTTCGTGGCGAATTGGAAGAAGTTAAGAAAAAAGAACTGGTTGTTTTAGAAAAACTTTCCGGTCTTTCCGTTGAAGAAGCAAAAAATTTCTTGCTGAAGAATGTGGAAAGTGAAGTGCGTCATGAGGCGGCACTCATGGTGAAGGAGATTGAAACCCAAGCCAAAGAGGAAGCCGAAAAGAACGCGAAAAACATCATTGCAGGTGCCATTCAGAAATGTGCGGCTGACCATGTGGCAGAAACAACTGTCAGCGTGGTGAATCTGCCCAATGATGAAATGAAGGGTCGTATCATCGGTCGTGAAGGCCGTAACATTCGTACCCTTGAAACCTTGACCGGTATCGATTTGATTATTGATGATACCCCCGAGGCTGTTATTTTATCCGGTTTTGACCCGGTGCGCCGTGAAATTGCCCGTCTTTCATTGGAAAAACTGATTGTTGACGGTCGCATTCATCCTGCCCGGATTGAAGAAATGTATGAAAAGGCCAAAAAAGAAGTTGAAACCGAAATCAAGCAAGAGGGTGAAAACGCTGTTTTTGAAACAGGTGTACATGGTCTTCATCCTGAAATTATCCGCTTGTTGGGTAAGCTTAAGTACAGAACCAGTTATGGTCAGAATGTGCTGAAGCACTCCATTGAAGTTTCACATCTCTCCGGTTTGATTGCCGGCGAGCTGGGTGCCGATATTACTTTGGCAAAACGCGCCGGTTTGCTGCATGACTTAGGCAAAGCAGCGGACCACGAAATGGAAGGCTCACATGTTATGATTGGTGCCGACCTTGCCAAGAAATATAAAGAAGGTCCCGATGTGGTTCATGCCATTATGGCTCACCACGGTGATGTAGAACCCAACTCACTGGTTGCTGTAATTGTGCAGGCAGCCGATGCTATCTCGGCAGCCCGTCCCGGTGCTCGTCGTGAGAACATTGAGTCTTACATCAAGCGTCTTGAAAAGTTGGAAGAGATTGCAAACTCTTTTGAAGGTGTTGAACGCTCCTTTGCCATTCAGGCCGGCCGTGAAATTCGTATCATGGTTAAGCCCGATGATGTTAAGGATGAAGGCATCGTAATGGTTGCCAGAGACATCGTTAAGAAAATTGAGAGTGAGCTTGAATATCCCGGTCAGATTAAGGTGAATGTCATTCGTGAGACAAGAGCCATTGACTATGCAAAATAATTGATTTTGAAAGCGACGCCAAAAGGCGTCGCTTTTTTCGTAGTTTTTTCAACCTGTTTTATTGCCGTGATTTACGCCTTGACAACCATTTTTGCAAATGGTACAATAAAAAGGATTGGAGTGATTTTAATGTCCCTTTTTTATAAACTGGGCGGCATAACGCTGCAAACAGAAGATTATTTTGACGAAAAAGCAAAGCATGAGCTTTCTTTTTATGAAACAGAGCCCACCGACAATCCGGATATGCGCATCACCATGCATTTTAATTGTGAGGATATAAAGCTTCCTGAATGCACTCTGGTGGCCGAGGTTAATAAGAGGCACTGGTGCACAACGCCCAGTGGCGGTTATCTGTTTTATGATAAAATCATTGAATATTCTGACAAGATTTTTAACTTAATGGTGACCGATGGCGGCTTTCATAATGTAGAGATCTGGCTTTGCCCCAAAGAGCTTCTCAAAATAACCGAGGACCGTCGACCTTATTACATCATTCAAGAAATTTTGCGCTATGCTTTTTTGCTGCATGATGGTTTGATTATTCACTCTTCATCACTGGCTTATCAAAACCAGGGCTTGCTATTTTCGGCGCCTTCCGGCACAGGTAAATCCACCCACACAGGCCTTTGGAAACAATATGCTCCCGGCACCGAGATTGTTAATGATGACATGCCTATCATTTGCATTGAAGATGGCATGCCTTATTTATACGGAGCACCCTGGAGTGGTAAAAGCGTGATTCATAAGAATGTGCGCGTGCCCCTTAAGGCCATTATCTTTTTGGAACGGGGCGAAACCTGCTCGTTGACCAAAATGGATAGTCTTGAGGCTGTGTGGCGGTTGTTTGCAGCGGTTCGCAAGCCGGCCATTCCCCTGTTGGGCGAAAAGAATTTAGAGTTGCTTTCTATCTTGCTTGAAACGCTGCCGGCTTACCTTTTGAAGTGCAACATCTCGGAAGAAGCGGTTAAAACAGCCATGCAGGCCTTGGAATTATCATAAGTATTTAAAATCGTGTAAAACGGTTGCAGTTAAAAGCTGCAGCCGTTTTTTGTGCCCTAAATCCCTTGTGCATGATGCCGCACACAACGGCGCAGAAAGCATATAATGAAGTGATGACATAATAAGAAAGGGATCATGATGATGTATCATACTTTATATAATACACCTGTTGGGGAAACGGTCCGCATTTGCAGGCTGCACGCAAAAGGAAGCATTCGTCGAAGGCTGTTAGACATTGGCCTGACAAAAGGGGCAAAAGCCACCTGCTTATACCAAAGTCCGGCCGGCGACCCGAAGGCATATTTAATCCGTGGTGCTGTGATTGCGCTGCGGTCAGAACAATCGCGGCAAATTGAAGTGAAATAAGGAGGCGTTTTTTATGGGATTGACAAGCAATTCCACAGGCTCTTCGGCAAATGCCTTTGATTTGGATATTAAAAAAACTTCACCAAATGATGTTGTTGTTGCCCTGGCCGGCAACCCGAATGTGGGAAAGAGTACGGTTTTTAACAGTCTGACCGGTCTTAAGCAGCACACAGGCAACTGGCCGGGGAAAACAGTGGGCAACGCCCAGGGGCATTATACATATAGTGATAAAACCTATACCCTTGTTGATATACCGGGGGCTTATTCTTTATCTGCCCATTCAGCAGAAGAAGAAATTGCCCGGGATTTTATCTGTTTTGGTAGTTCTGATGTAATGGTGGTGCTCTGCGATGCCACCTGCCTTTTGCGAAACCTCAATTTGGTGTTGCAAACCCTGGAAATTACAAACAAAGTTGTGGTTTGTGTTAATTTAATGGATGAGGCTAAGCGTAAGAAAATAGAGGTGAATTGCAAACGGCTTTCAAAAGAGCTTGGTGTTCCGGTTGTGGCAACCAGCGCAAGAGAGGGCAAGGGCCTTAAAAGCCTGACAGAAGCCATTAGCCGTGTTGCCGAAAAAAGTGTTTTGCCCAAAGGATGCCGGGTAGCGTATCAACCGGAAATAGAAGAGGCTATCAACATGATTCTGCCGGCCTTACAAGAATTAAAAACACACATAAATCCTCGTTGGCTTGCTCTTCAATTACTTGACCTTGACGAAGCCTTGCGCCACTCATTTATCAGCCATTTTGGATATGATCTGATGGCGATACCCAAAATTGCCGATGCGGTCACAATGGCCAAAGAGCATCTTGCAGCCGGTGGCTTTGATGGGGCTGGGCTGCGGGATGCGGTTGTGGCCGATATTTATAAAAAAGCAGAGGCTATTTGCGGGGAGGCGGTTTTGTATTTAGATAAAGAATACAATCGGCGTCAGTTAACAATTGACCGGTTGGTAACAGGCAAGGCAACAGGCATTCCCATTATGATTCTTTTGCTTTTGGGTGTGCTGTGGCTGACCATTACCGGTGCTAATTACCCCTCGGCTTTGTTATCTTCTGCTTTATTTAAACTGCAAGATTATTTGCTGACGGGACTTATGGCCATAGGCGCACCGGCGTGGCTCTATGAGCCCCTGATTTTAGGGGTTTATCGTGTGCTGGCCTGGGTGGTTTCGGTGATGCTGCCGCCCATGGCGATTTTCTTTCCTCTGTTTACCTTGCTGGAGGATTTGGGCTATCTTCCCCGAGTGGCCTTTAATTTAGATGCCTGCTTTAAAAAGTGTCATGCCTGTGGCAAGCAGGCGCTGACCATGTGCATGGGCTTTGGGTGTAATGCCGCCGGTGTTGTGGGCTGTCGCATTATTGATTCACCACGGGAGCGCACAATTGCAATACTGACTAATTGTTTTGTACCCTGCAACGGTCGCTTTCCCGGTTTGATAGCCATTATCACCATGTTTTTTGTTGCACAAATGACGGGTATTGTTGCCACAGCTTCGGCGGCTCTTTGTCTCACGGCCGTTATTTTATTAGGTATTGGCATGACATTTTTTGCCTCGTTTTTATTGTCAAAAACGCTGCTTAAGGGCATGCCCTCTGCCTTCACATTAGAGCTGCCGCCCTATCGGCGACCGCAGATTGGCAAAGTGATTGTTCGTTCGGTTTTTGACAGGACTCTGTTTGTTTTAGGGCGGGCTGTGGCCGTGGCGGCACCGGCAGGACTCATTATTTATGGTATGGCAAACCTGCAAATTGGGGGTGTGTCCCTGCTGGCTCACTGCGCTAACTTTTTAGACCCCTTTGCCCGGCTTTTAGGTCTTGACGGCGTTATTTTTATGGCTTTCATTTTAGGATTTCCCGCCAATGAAATTGTAATTCCCATTGCGGTTATGGCTTATATGTCCACGGGTGTTATAACCGAAATGGAAAGCCTTGGCAGCTTGCGGATGCTGCTTGAGGCACAGGGCTGGACCTGGCTGACAGCGGCCTGCACCATGATTTTCTCACTTTTTCACTGGCCATGCTCAACCACCTTAATCAGTATTAAAAAAGAAACCGGCAGTTTCTTTTTAACCGCTGTGGGTTTTCTTTTGCCCACCGCCGTGGGCATGCTGCTCTGCTTTTTGCTGCGCAGCTTTGTGCATCTGTTCATGGGGCTGTAAACCGAAATATAAAAAAGGCAGGCTGTGTCAATCTGACACAGTCTGCCTTGATTTTTAAAAGCTTATTTTGCTAAAAGTTTTTCCATGAGCTCGCAGCCTTTTTCAACAAACAAGCCGGCCTCTGCAGCGTTTTTCTCGGTGTAAGCAAGACCGGAACCGCCTTTTTGATTCTTTTCATAAATGGCAAAGGGAACAGGGTCCTTCACATGGGTCATAAGCGCCAGGGGTGTGGGGTGGTCCGGCATGAGCAACACGCGAAAATCTTCGCCGCTTTTTTCGAGGTAGTCCATAACGGGACCTACAATTTTTTCGTCAATCAGCTCAATGGCACGCACCTTAAGGTCGCACTGACCGTGATGACCACATTCATCAGGTGCTTCTACATGAATGTAAACAAAGTCCTGACCACTTGACAGAGCCAAAATAGCGGCTTCGGCTTTGCCATCAAAGTTTGTGTCAATGTTGCCGGTTACATTGGGTACTTCTGCTACTTGCATGCCTGTTCCGCAGGCAATGCCCTTTAACAAGTCAACAGCCGAAATCATGGTGCCGGAAACACCAAATTTACCTTTGAAGGAATCCAAACTGGGTTTGGTTCCCTCGCCCCAAATCCACAGGGAATTTGCCGGATTTTTGCCTCTTTTTATGCGGTCCTGATTGACGGGATGATTCGACAGAATTTTGTGGCTTTGCTCCATGATGTCTAAAAGCAGCTTGCTTTTTTCACCCTTGGGTAAGTACTCTGTCACCTTGCGTTTTGAAATGTCATGAGGTGGGGTTAAAGTTACCTCAGTGGTGCCCTGATCCCAAACCAACAAATGACGGTAGCTGATGCCGGCGTATAGTGAAAAGCCGGGCATGTTCAGTTCTTTTTGTAAAGTAGAAATGAGAGCCGCTGCTTCTTCAGTGGTGATTTCGCCGGCGCTATAATCCACCATGGTTTTATCAGAGAAAGTCGCCTCGTCTGACAGGGTGACTAAATTTGAGCGAAAGGTTACATCCGTATCTTTCAGTTCAACACCGATGGACAAAGCTTCAAGAGGGGAGCGACCACTGTAATACTGCAAGGGGTCATAGCCCAAAACACTTAAATTAGCCACATCACTGCCGGGGCTTAAACTGTCGTCCACCGTTTTGGCAAGACCTAAAGTGCCCTCCCGAGACAATCTATCCATATGGGGCTTGTGCGCCAATTCCAAAGGCGTGCGCCCAGACAAAGCTTCACAAGGAAAGTCTGCCATACCATCCCCTAAAAAAACAACATATTTCATTGTCATACCTCCAAAGAATCTGCAATATTCTTAATTAAATTATATCGGTAACTGCAGAAAAAGTCAAGAAAAACAAGAAACAGAAAAGGAGGACTTAAAGACCAAATTTCACGACAAATTTTTTATATAATATAGTATAATTTATTATATCAAATAAAAACATTCGGTGCTAAAATGGAATATATAACACAAAGGAGAGATAAAAAAATGGAATTTATTTTGGGTTGCAATTATTGGGCATCCAATGCCGGTGCCGAAATGTGGCGTGATTATGATATTGATGCAATTAAAGAAGATGTAAAACAAATGGCCTATTATGGCATGAAGCACATCAGAGTGTTTCCCAACTGGCGTGACTTTCAGCCGGTTATGCCGCTGCTTGCTTGCGGTGGTGAATTTTATAAATATTGCTTTGAGGGTGAGCGGGAATGCACAAATGAATATTACCTTGACGAAGTGATGCTTGACCGCTTTGCTGAGTTTTTAGATGTGTGTAAGGAATATAATATTAAGGTTATCGTCGGCCTCATCACAGGTTGGATGAGTGGAAGAATGTTTATCCCCCCAGCTCTTTACGGAAAAAATGTGATCACTGATACAGAGGCGGTGTATCTTGAGCAGCTTTTCATTAAAGGCTTTGTTTCACGCTTTAAAGACAGAGAAGAGATTTATGCATGGGATTTAGGTAACGAATGCAATTGCATGGGAAAGGTAGCTAACTCCCCGCTGGAAGCAGCCAACTGGACACTCCTTATTGCCAATGCCATTCGTGCCGAAGACTCCACCCGCATGGTTGTTTCGGGTATGCACGGCATGTACTTGGATAAAAAATGGACGGTACAGGATCAGGGCCGGTTTACCGACATGCTCACAACGCATCCTTATCCTTTCTGCGGCGAGTTTACAAGAATTGACGAGATTATGTCTTACCGCACCACTATGTATCCTACTTGTCAAACAAAATATTATACAGAAATCGGCAAAGTGCCCTGCATGGCAGAAGAAATTGGTACATTCAGTCCTATTATGTGCAGTGATGAAAATGCGGTGTCATTTTTAAGGCTTAATTTGCTGTCGCTGTGGGCAAACGGTGCCTGCGGTCTTATGTGGTGGTGCGCTAATGACCAGGACAGACTCACCACCTTCCCTTATTCCCTTGAAATGTTAGAGCGCGAGCTTGGCATGTTCCGGTCGGATAGAACGGCAAAACCCGTTTTAGACGAAATGAAAAAATTCTCCAAGTTTTTGGATGGACTTTCCTTCCAACTGCCCCCTGCACAAATTGATGCTGTGTGTCTTTTAAGCCGTGACCAAGCGCATTGGGGCGTTGCCTACATGACCTACATCCTTGCAAGAAGAAGCGGACTGAATATTCAGTTTGCCTATGCCGATGAAGAAATCCCCAAAGCAAAGCTTTATCTTCTGCCTTCGGTTAACGGCATTAACATCTTGAATAAAGACAGATATAATGAGCTCTTAGAAGCCGTAAACAACGGAGCAGACTTATACATGTCCTTAGATTGCGGATATCTCAGCGGCTTTGAAAGCATGACGGGATTAAAACCCATTGATTCATATGAGCATGCAGAAACAGGCTTTGTTGAGTTTGCAGGAAAGAGATTTGACTTTTCAAGAGTGCGTAATTTAATCGCTGAGTCCACTGGTGCGCAGGTTTTGGCAAGGGACAATAAAAACCACCCTGCAATCACTGTGAACAATTACGGCAAAGGTAGAGTCTTTTATGTGAACTTCCCCCTTGAAAGCGGTCTGCTTGACAAACACGATGCCTTTAACGGTACTTATTATGAAGACATTTATAAAACTCTTTTTGCTGAATATATTGCAGCATATCCCATTCATGTCCATGACGAGGATATGGTTTTGACCTATCATGACGGCGAAGATGGCAAATATGCCGTTATTTTAAATCATTCTCATGAGGAAAAAACTCTCAATATTTCTTTTGCCGAGGGCTTCAGCATTGACAAAGTCATCTATGGTGATGCAGAAAGCGTTCGTGCATGGGACGGCGTGATTTTAAAGCTAAAAGCTGAATAATAAACAAAAATGAAACGCGACCTTAAAACTAAGGTCGCGTTTTTTATATGCCATAGGCTTGCAAACGGAATATGCTCACATTTTTTTGGTTCTTGAAGCAAGGGGAGCACAGCCCTTAATGCTTTTGTATACCTTTGAAAAATAAGCGGCGTTGTTAAAACCGCATTCCCGACAAATTTCGGTTGCCGATTTGTTGGTGTTCATAATTAAGTTTTCGGCGCAGTTAATTCTTATAATATTTAAATATTCTTTAAAACTGTTGCCCGTTACGGCTTTAAAAGTGCGGGAAAAGTAACTGTAGCTCATGTTCAGCATGTCGCACAGCTTTTGGCAAGTGATGTCTTCTTTAAAATTCTGTGTGATATATTCAGTGGCTGTATAAATGGTTTGTGCGGTTTCTTTTCGAAGGTCCATATCGGTACCATATGCGGCATTGCCACCATTTTTTATCATGGCTAAAAGAATCATTTCAGTTGCAATTTTTGATAACACATCAGAATATTTCTGGCTGTTGCTAAATTCGTTTATAAGTAGATTAAATCCGTCTTTTATATGAGTGGCACTTTCTTCGATTTCGTCTTTTTTC
>JAZNRE010000010.1:0-29804 GCA_045590535.1 Clostridia bacterium | reverse complement strand
TGATTACAATCAGGAAGATGCCATTATTTTGGATAACTTAGTGCAGCTTTACACCAAAATGAAACAGCCAGAAACAGCCTATACTTATGTAGAAAAGCTTATGGCATTAAATCCGGGCTTTATTGAAGCCTATTATGATGCAGCGGTTGTTGAAAAAGCATTGGGCAAAACAGAGGATGCAAAAGAACATTTAGAGCATGCCTTAACCATTCGCTCTTCCTTCATCAGCGCTGTAACTCATGAAGATGTACAGAAGCTTTTGAATGAGTTAGAAGGCTAAACCAAAAAGTTAGGCTATGGAGTCAGTATGGATACAAAATCATTCATCACACTTGAATTTGATAAAATTTTGCATCGGTTAGCTGCATACACTCAAAACGAACCGGTGCAAAAGCGTATTTTGTCTTTAACCCCCACAGCTTCTTTAATAGAGGCGCAGGACTGGCAAAGACAAACCACCGAGGCCGTTAATGTCCTTTTGCGCCGTGGCAATCCGCCGGGCGTGAAGCTTTATGACATAACGGCAGCTTTGTTGCGGGCAGAGCGGGGCGGCGCCATGAACATGCGGGAACTTTTATCGGTTTCCGGTCTTTGTAAAACGGCTCGTAGCATTAAACGATATTTAGAAGATGACAAAGCGTTAGAGGCAGGCACCATCATGAGTCTTGCCTCTGTTTTAAATCCCTTGCGCAGTGTTTCGGACCGGATTGACGATGCCATTTTATCGGAAGAAGACATGGCAGACGGGGCCAGCCCGGTGCTTTACCAAATTCGCCGTAAAAAGAAAACCCTATCGGCTAAAATCCGTGACACCCTGCAGGAAATGATTGCTTCACCCAAATATCAAAAGGCCTTGCAAGACCCCATCATCACCATGCGCGGTGACCGCTATGTTTTGCCGGTGCGGGCAGAGGCGAAAAACGAAATCAAGGGCATTGTGCACGATGCGTCATCCTCAGGTGCAACCTATTTTATTGAACCTATGGCGGTTGTGAACATCACCAATTCTTTAGCGGCATTAGACGCTGAGGAAAAAGAGGAAATCGACCGCATTCTAGCTGAAATTTCGGCTTTTGTCAGTGAATATCAGGCAGAACTTGCGGGCAATTTATCCGCCCTTTATGAGCTTGATTTTCTTTTTGCAAAAGCCAAGCTTTCCATTTCGCATCATGGCACAGAGCCGGTTTTGAATAAAGATGGCATTGTGAACATTCAAAAGGGTCGCCATCCCTTATTAGACCCTAAAAAAGTAGTACCTGTAGACATTTATCTGGGTGAAGATTTTGACACCTTGGTGATTACGGGCCCCAACACCGGCGGTAAAACCGTTTCACTCAAAACTTTAGGTCTTTTATCCTTAATGGCAGCATCGGGCTTGCACATCACAGCCGATGAGCATAGCCGCATAGCTGTTTTTAACAACATTTTTGCTGATATTGGTGATGAGCAGAGCATTGAGCAAAGTCTGAGCACCTTTTCTTCTCATGTTGTGAACCTGGTCAGCATTTTAGAGCGGCTTGACGAAAACAGCTTGGTTTTAGCCGATGAGTTGGGTGCCGGCACAGACCCCACAGAGGGTGCAGCCCTTGCCATTGCTATTTTAGACTATGTGCGCAGCATGGGTGCTAAAGCGGCTGCCACAACCCACTACAGTGAACTGAAAATGTATGCGCTGACCACATCCCGTGTTGAAAATGCATCTTGTGAATTTAATATAAAAACCCTTTCGCCAACCTACCGTCTTTTGATTGGTGTGCCCGGCAAGAGTAACGCTTTTGCTATTTCCCGCCGTCTTGGCCTGCCTGAGACAATTTTGGATAGTGCTTCATCCCTTTTGAAGAATGAAAATGTGCAAATGGAAGATGTGCTTGCTCGACTTGAAAAAAATCGCCAAAAGGCAGAACAGCAACGGCGTCAGGCAGAAACCATGAACCGCGACATTCGTTCTCTGCGCGCATCTTTAACCAAAGAACGCGATGCACTGGATGCTCAGCGAGTGAAGATGCTTGAAGAGGCACGAACAGAGGCTATGCGCATTTTAGAAAATGCAAAAGAAGAATCCCAACGCACCTTAAAAGAGCTTCGTTCCATTCGTGATAACGCTGCCTTAAAAGAAGCGTTGCAGCAGGCGGAACAAGCCAAAGCTGCACTCCGTGAGCAGCAAGAAAAGTTGGCGGGCAAAAAGAATCAGACGCCCAAACGGGCCGGCAAACCGCCGAAAAATTTAAAACCGGGGGATAGCGTCAGAATCATATCGTTAGACCAAATGGCTACGGTTTTAGAAAAGCCCGACCAAAACGGCAATGTTCAGTTGCAGGCCGGCATTATGAAAATTAAGGCAAAGCTTGATGACCTTGTTTTTGAGCGGAGTCAAGAAAAAAAACAAACCACATCCTATGTTTCCCGTTCGGCAGGCACAAGCCATGTGAAAACGGAAATTGACCTGCGGGGTCAAACCTTGGATGAGGCTTTGATGGCGGTTGACCGCTTTATTGACCAGGCGCTTTTAGCTAATTTGCAAACCGTTACGGTGATTCACGGCAAAGGCACCGGCGTTTTGCGCAAAGGCATTACCGATTATCTAAAGAAGCACCCTATGATTAAGGAATCTCGCATGGGTCAATTGGGCGAAGGAGATACCGGCGTAACCATTGTCACATTAAAATAATTTATAAAATGAAAACCCCTCATGCATCAAAATGCATGAGGGGTTGTTGTTTTTGTTTGTTTTTACCACTCGGCAACGGAGCCGTCTTCGTGATGCCAAACGGGATTTTTCCAATTGTGCGGTGTTTTGTTTTCTTCTAAAACAAGCTCTTTGTTAACCGCCACACCAAGACCCGGCAGTTTGGGGAGATTCACAAAACCATCGGTGAACTTAAGGTCTTCCTGATTGGTAACATAATCAAGCACGCTCTTGCCGACGTTATAATGAATACCAATGCTTTGTTCCTGAATAACAGCGTTATAAGAGGTGGCATCAACATTTAAGCAGGCCGCCAGTGCAATGGGACCCAAGGGGCAGTGAGGCGCCAAGGCCACATCATAGCTTTCGGCCATAGCTGCAATCTTTTTAACCTCGGTTATGCCGCCTGCGTGGGACAAATCAGGTTGCACAATGTCAACACCGCCACAGGTTAAAAGGCGTTTAAAATCAAACTTTGAAAACAGACGCTCACCGGTTGCGATGGGAATGTTTGTGCAAAGAGCCAGCTCTTTAAATACCTCCATATTTTCACAAAGAACGGGTTCTTCAATAAACATGGGATCAAACTCTTCCAGCTTTTTGGCAAGAACCTTTGCCATTGGTTTATGCACGCGACCGTGAAAATCAATGGCGATGCCAAAATATTTTCCGCAAGTTTCACGAATGGCTGCAACTCTTTCTAAAACAGCATCGATTTTATCGTAGCTGTCAATCATTTGCAGTTCTTCGGTTGCGTTCATTTTGATGGCACGAAAGCCTTCATTTTGCTTTTCTTTTGCAGCTTTGCCCACATCAGAGGGACGGTCGCCGCCAATCCAGGAATAAACTTTCATTTTGTCGCGACATTTACCACCCATAAGCTCATAAACAGGGGCGTTAAACACTTTTCCTTTAATATCCCAAAGAGCCTGGTCAATACCGGAAATGGCGCTCATAAGCACGCCACCGCCACGATAAAAACCGGCACGATACATGGTTTCCCACAGGCCTTCAATGTTGGCAGGGTCCTGGCCGATGAGGTAATCCTTCATTTCGTTAACACAAGCCAAAACAGCAGCCGCGTGTCCCTCTAAAACGGCCTCACCCCAACCAACATAGCCATTATCGGTTGTGATTTCTACAAAGCCCCAACGAGGGCGCACAAAATAGGTTTGCACATCAATTATTTTCATTTGATTTATCCTCACTTCTTTATATTTTAGGCAATATTGACCACTTTTGTATATTCTTTGGCAAGGTTGGCAATGCCGTCCCAATTGTTTTCGGCAATCATTTTCTTATCGGTGATGTTGGAGCCCACGCCAAAGCCGCAAACACCGGCAGCGAGGTAAGTTTCCATATTGTTTTCGTTAATGCCTCCAACAGCTAAAAGTTTAATGTGGCTAATGGGTGCTTTAACGGCTTTAACATAATCAGGACCAAGGTTTGTAATAGGGAAGAGCTTCACAAAATCGGCGCCGTATTTATGTGCGGCAACAATTTCTGAAGGGGTCAGCGCACCGGGGATGGATACCAATGAGCATTTGCTGCTTTCTTTAATAACATCTTCATCGGTGTTGGGGGAGATGATAAACAATCCGCCTGCGGCTTGTGTGAGCTGAACCTGTTTTTCAGTTAAAACAGTGCCTGCACCAATATACATTCTGCCGTCAAAATGCTCAGCCAGCTTTTTAATATAGCCGGCGGTTTCTTCGTCGCTGACCTTACCGTTTGCCGAGTAGGTAACCTCTAAAAGCCGGATGCCGCCTTCGTACAATGCTTCAGCGACGGAAATTAGTTTTTCTTCCGGAATGCCTCTTAAAATGGCAATGATTTTATGTTTTTCAATGGCTTCAATAACAGTTTTTTTCATATATAATACCTCCTTATCTTAATTTTAACATTAAATTTTATCAATATATATGGTTTTTTATGCTTTTTATATTGATTTTTTTGCAACGATGCACTACAATAGAATAAGGTGATGCAAATGGCAGATATTTTTGAAAAATATATTAGAACAAACAAGACAATTTTTAAATATGCAAAAGGTCGTAGCGTTGAGTCGGGCAAGGAATTTCATGTCTACCATGAAATTATTTTGTTTATGGGTGGTGACGCAGAGTTCATCAGTGAAGACATTCACCTTCCCATTAAACCCGGCACCTTAATTGTAATTCCCAAAGAAACCTACCATCAGATTCTCATCCATGGCAATCATGAAAATTATCGCCGATGTGTTATCCATTTTTACGATTCACCAGAATATTTGAGCTTTTTCAGCGACAAAATGCTGTCTCAAACCATTATAACGGAGGATAAGGATATTGACTTTTTATTTAAAAAACTCATACATGCATCAAGTGAAAACGGCTGTAAAATTTTGGATGCCACATTGGTTTTATTATTCAATGAGATTGCTGAAAAGAGCAATGTTTTTGCATCAGAAAACATTCAAAATCCTTATGTTAAGCATGCGGTTGAATATATCAATCACAATATAAACAAAAAGATTATCATTAATGAAATTGCCAAAGAGTGCATGATTTCACCCTCATCCCTTTCCCATGTTTTCAAGCGGGAAATGAACATACCCCTGCATAAGTTCATCATTAAAAAACGGCTTATCAACGCCTATCACCGAATTATGTCGGGAGAAGCGGCAACAGCCGTTGCCATTGAGTGCGGATTTAATGACTATTCAGGGTTTTATAAGCAATATAAAAAAATGTTTAATGTTACGCCCTCGCAAAAGGTAACGGGCTTTAATAAATTATAAATCAAAAGGCAAACACTTTTTAAAAGTGTTTTGTGCCGCTGACAATCTGCGATTTGTAGCGGGAAGGGGAGATCCCCGTGGCGGTTTTAAAACAGTTGCTGAAATAATAGATGTTGTCAAAACCGCATTTTGCGGCGATTTCGCCAATGGACAGGCTTGTGTCTCTGAGTAGCAGCTTGGCCGAATCAATGCGGATAAAGTTTAGATATTCCATTGGTGTTTTGCCGGTGTGTTTTTTAAATTTTAAAATTAAACTCTGTTTTGAAATAAAGAATTTTTTAACGAGCACATCCAGGGTGATGTACTCTTTGCAATGCTCGCCAAAATATGCAATGCATGCCGAAACAATAGGGTCGTCAGACATTGTATTGACCGGTGGTGCATTATGTAAAAGCAATATATCCATCATGAAATGCTTTGCCATTTCTTCATTCTTTTCGATTACCGACCGGGTTAAGTGCTCAATTGTATTTTGGGTGCGGGCAGGGTCTTTTGTTTTTAATAAACCGGAAGAGATGGGCATGGGGAAAGCGTCAAATTGAAGATAGATACATTTTATCTTATCCTGCACAATTCTTTCAAACACCGTGTCTTTAGGAAAAATGCAGATGTCGTTTTTTTCTGCCGTATAACTAACGCCATGTATTGAAAAGACAAAACGCCCCTCCAATACAACGAGCACAGAGTCCATCACATGAGAGCCATATTCAATAACAAAGTTTTCTCTTACAATTATTTCACTTAAAAATTTCATACCATCACCTCTTTAATATTTTATAAATTTATTATAATATATCAGATTTACAGGGTTTTGTCAAAGATATATAATGTAATAAATTATAAAAGTAAGGAGAGTATAAACATGAAAAAAATCTCTTATGCGTAGAGCATAATCTTCAACCAGAGCAAGTAAATGTAAATGAGGTTAGAGAAATTTTGCTTGCACAAAATGCAATACTCTCAATGGAAGCGTAGAGAATAGATATTGGTTTTATTTAAATAGCTGCCCGCTTATCGAAATAAGCGGGCAGCTATTATGATTTTAAAATCAATTTTTCATTCACCACTCTAAAAGCAGCAAATCCTTTATATCAGGATGCATTTTCAAGCATTCTTTCAATAAAAATCCCATAACCCCTCGTGGGGTCGTTGACAAAAACATGAGTTACAGCGCCAATGATTTTTCCATCCTGAATAATAGGGGAGCCGGACATACCCTGCACAATGCCGCCAGTGCGCTCTAAAAGGTCTGGGTCGGTTATGTGAACAATCATGTCTTTACCTTCGCCAATGTTAAAGGGTGAAGTTCTTTCAATTTCGACATCAAAGGCTTCTACCTCGTTGTTTTTGATATTAGAAAGGATATAGGCCTTTCCGTCTTTCACCTGACTGGACGAGGCAACAGTGCAGGGTATGGCCTCTTCCGGCGTGTTTTCCAAAGTGCCGTAAACGCCGCAATCTACATTTTTAGCCACGGTGCCCAAATCGCTGTTTTTGATTTTAAAAATTCCTTTTAACTCTCCCGGTTCACCTTTTTTTCCTTTTTGTACGCTACAAACATCGGCCCAAAGAAGTGCTCCCTTTGAAACGGGCATTACGGCGCCTGTGTCGGTATCGGTAATGGGGTGGCCCAAGGCACCGTAAGACATGCTATCCGGTTGATAATAGGTGAGTGTGCCAATGCCGGCCGTGCTGTCCCGCAGCCAAAGGCCCAGTTTGTACCCCTCTTTTGTTTCCACAGGGGTTATTTGCTTGTTAAGGGTTTTGCCATCACGCTCAATAGTGATGGAAAGGGTGGAGCCTTTACAGTTATTGACGATTGGCAAAAACTGTTCAATGTCGGCAAGGTTGTTGCCATTAACTGATAACAAAATGTCACCGCAGCGCAAATCGATTTCCTGGGCAGGATTTTTTACTTGTCCGTGGATGTTTTTAACCTCTTGTGTGCCGACACAAACAAGACCTTTTGTAAATATTTTTATGCCCACAGTGTTGCCGCAGGCCATTAGCTCTTTTTTAGTCTCAATTGTAACAGAAACAGAGCGAACAGGGATGACGCCAAAAAGCTTAACTGTCATGTCGTAGCCATCGTCGGAGAGAGTCATTGCCCGGTTGTACGGATCCGACTCTAAATGGCCTGCTTCGGATAACACGCCACTTAAACCGGCGGACATATCAAAAGAAAAGGCAGAATTTGTCGGCGGAGACAAAGATTCCCCTTCATATAGCGTTATGTGGCTGGGATATTGCAATTGACAGTCTAAAATCAGAGCTGCAAAGACATGTAGCATAAGCCATAAAAAAACGGCCGGTCTTTTGTTTTGCTTTGAGCTAATTTTCATTTAAAATCCACTCCAAAATCTAAATAACATATTATTTAGATTGACCCGACAGAGTGGTTTTATCCTTAAACAAAACTGGAAATTAAAAAACCCTTTAATGTTTTGGCATTAAAGAGTTTTTACCGTTTTATGATTGGCCGTATTCATCTAAAGATTTAAATCGGTAACCTTCACTTTTTAAATCTTTAATAATTTTATCCAAAACATTGGCATTGTCTTCTGAAACAGCGTGAAGCAGTAAAACGGCACCGTCATGCACGCCGTCTTTAATTTGTTTATAGGCATTTTCGGTTCCTTTTTGGTTTTTTACATCCCAGTCTTTATAGGCAAAGCTCCAGAAAACATTGGTATATCCCAAGTCGTTTGTTATTTTTAAGGTGCGCTCTGAATATTCACCACGGGGCGGACGAAAATATTTCATTTCAATGCCATATTTTTCCTTGCAAAGATTATGCAGAGAGGTAATTTCTTCTTTAACCTTGTCGGTGCTTTCCAGTTGCGGCATGCTGGGGTGGTGCACGGTGTGATTACCTACAATGTGTCCTTCGTCAATCATGCGACGCACAAGTTCTTCTTCTTTTTCTAAGTAAGGTCCTGTGACAAAAAATGCAGCCTTTACATTATTTTCTTTTAAAACATCCAAAATTTTTGCGGTATATCCGTTTTCGTAGCCCTCGTCAAAAGTTAGATACAAAGAGCGGGGAACTGAATCTAAATACATACCATGATAGGTTTCCATGATGTTTTTTATGTTTTGCGGAATTTCGGGCGGGGCGTTTACATTTTTTTTGAGTCCCCAGCCATACATGGTGTTAGACAGTGCACTGTAATCTTCCTGAACATCAGCCATCACGGCGTTAACAGGGCGTGTTGGCTCTAACGAAATTTCTTTTTGAAAAGGATTGTCTTTTGCGCTGCAGCCTGTTAATAACAAAATGCAAACGGAAATGATGGTTAAAAATTTCTTCATTTTAAGCTCCTTTCTCAAAAAATAACAAGAAAATGTTACATGATATAGTGTATGCACAGATTCACTACATATGATGAAAATGGAATGGTTTTTGAACCTTATATCTTTACAAAAAAAGAATAATGTGGTAAAATAGCTTCATGTCCCAATAGCTCAGCTGGATAGAGCAACCGCCTCCTAAGCGGTAGGTCGGAGGTTCAAATCCTCTTTGGGACGCCAGAAAAAAGCACTTGCAATCGCAAGTGCTTTTTTCAACGAAATAAATCCTGCGGATTTGTGAAATGTCCTGCGGACGAGAAATATTGCTTCGCAATGTGAAATACGCCTGCGGCGTGTGATAAAAGGATTTATTTTATTTCACAGAAAGCGTCGGCTTTCTATTTCACAATTTACAGAGTAAATTATTTCATATCAACAAAGTTGATATTTTATATAAAACCTTTGTATCTATTATGTAGCCCAAAGACAAGTCGGAACAAAGTACGCTTTGCTCCGATTTTTTTATGCAAAAAAGTCATACGCCTTTTCTGTCAAACCCATTAAAATACACTTGGATTGTGAAAGAAGTAACTAAAAAATATTTTTATTCACTTGACATAACACAATAACTATAGTATAATCTTTATAACTTAATATATTAAACCGTTGAGGCAGAAAAAAGACAGATGTGACCTTTTTGAGCGAGTGGATTATGGTGTGAGTTCCACAAGTGTCGGCTGTGTAATATGGACTGCTAAGGGCCGGGAGGAAATTCCCGGACGCAAGACTCGCGTTAGAAGTCGGAGGTATGTTGGTACTTTGCTAAGGGCACAGGTCATGCTGTGAATCAAGGTGGCACCGCGGATATTGTATATGTTCGTCCTTGACAGAAATTGTGTAATTCTGTCGAGGGCGTTTTTATTTTCATTTGGCAGTGTATATAAAAATATATGGAGGTTTTTTATGTTTATTTTTGCAAAACGATGGTGACAGCATCTAATTTATCTGTACATTGAAAAAGTCATAAACACTACTTGAATTTTATAATAATTTATTTTATAATATATTATGGATGTGTATTAAAACAAAATGGCTCACCATTGAGCCTGTTTTATCTGTATAAAGGAGATGTAATACATTGAATATGTATAAAGAGTTTGAAAATTATTTAAAGGAATATCCCTCGCAGGATGGATATTTTGGTGAATATGGCGGTGCGTTCTTGCCAGATGAATTGGTGAAGGTTTTCAAAGAGGCTGACGATGCCTATGAAGCCATTTGTCACTCGGCACAGTTTATCAATGAGTTGCGTCGTATTCGTAAGGAATTTCAGGGTAGACCCACCCCCGTTTATCACTGTGAGCGGCTTTCAAAACTTTTTGGCAATTGCCAAATTTATTTAAAGCGTGAAGATTTAAACCATACCGGTGCTCACAAACTGAATCATTGCATGGGCGAAGGCTTGCTTGCTAAATATATGGGCAAGAAGAAGCTGATTGCCGAAACGGGAGCCGGTCAGCATGGTGTTGCTTTGGCAACAGCAGCGGCGTATTTTGGTTTAGAGTGCGATGTTTATATGGGTGAGGTTGACATTGAAAAGCAGCATCCCAATGTTATCAGAATGAAGATGCTGGGCGCTAATGTTATTCCCGTTACCCACGGCCTTAAAACCTTAAAAGAGGCAGTTGATGCCGCTTTTGATGCGTACTTAAACGAACATGAAAACGCCATTTATTGCATTGGCTCCACCTTAGGACCTCATCCCTTCCCGAAGGTTGTGAGAGATTTTCAGTCGGTTATCGGCATTGAGGCTAGAGAGCAGTTTTTAGAAATGACCGGCATTATGCCCGATGCTTTATGTGCCTGTGTTGGCGGAGGCTCTAATTCTTTGGGCTTATTCACACCGTTTTTGGCAGACCCTGTTGATATTTATGGCGTTGAGCCCTTGGGCAAAGGCGAAAAAATTGGTGACCATGCCGCAACCATGAAATTTGGTACAAAGGGCAAGCTTCATGGTTTTTACAGTTACTTATTGCAGGATGAAAACGGAGAACCCCTGCCGGTTTATTCTGTTGCCAGTGGTCTTGATTATCCCGGTGTTGGTCCTGAACATGCATTCTTAAGAGATAGGAACAGAGTGAATTATGTAACCGTTTCAGATGATGAAGCAATGGAAGCGTTCTTCCTCCTTTCCAAGTATGAAGGCATCATTCCGGCTATTGAAAGTGCCCATGCTGTTGCCTATGCCATTCGCTATGCCAAAGAGCATCATTCCGGCTCAATTTTAGCAGGTCTTTCCGGTCGTGGCGACAAGGACATTGACTATGTTTATGAAAACTATGGCTGTGGCGAAAAATTTAACTTAAACCTTGGTTAATTTAGAAATAATTTTAAACTAAAAAAGGTGCATGACCCTTTGGTCATGCACCTTTTGTTATGCTTTTAATTCAATTAAAATTATTTTCTTAATGCTCTTAAAAGCTTAGCGCATTCTTCGGTAATGAATTCAGCGTTGCCTTGCTTTAAGGGACAGCTTCTGGCTTCATAGCCACCTTCTATGTAAGCATCTTCAGTGGGGAAGTAGCACTCAGAGCCGTTAGCGTTTGCAAAGGGCAGAACCAAATCCCAGCCCTCTTCCTTTTTCAGCTCACGACCCATCCAGGTGAAGCCTTCGCCCGGCATAGTAGCAATACCAACATTACCAATGGCAATAGCCATAATAGGCATCTGGAAGAAATCAGGGTGATTTTCAAGCTCTACCATGCGCTGTGCTTCTGCAACAACGGTGGTCAGCTCCATGCCCTTAAAGGGAATTTCATCATCTTTGCCGGCTGTATGTAAATCGTAATATTTATGTGCCAGGGGCATTTCTTCGGGTGTGCCTTTGTTAGCAGCTACATCAATTACTTTTTCAACGGATGCAAGTCTGTCAACCTCAATATAGTTTACTTTATCGTAAACCTGCAAAACAGCACCGGCCAAAACATTTGCCATGTGGTTGGCATGACCATAGCCTCTTAAAACATCATCAAAATCGTTTGCAAGGTCGTTTAAATCACCGTCTTTAGCGTTAACATTAACATGGTTAACATCACCTTCGGCACCATTAAAGAACATAGCTTTAACGCCCGGCAGAAACGCCTCTAATTTAGTTCTTGCAAGACCCGGCCAGTCAGCAGAAATCTTGTTGCCGCCAACAACATCGGGATGGTTACCAAAGTTCATTAAAACAATGGTGTCGCCGCCTTCGCGATCAAAACGCAGCACATTAACGCGCTCGTCAACATCACCCAGAGGATGTGCAATGTCAGGATTACCAACACCGGGATTGGTGCGCACATAACCATCTTTCATTCTAAAACGACGAACAAAAGCAATGTTGGGTGCATTGCCAACCTTCCAGCCCATAACAGCCGGTTTTAAATCGTTTAATGCAAACATGCAGGCATCAACCATTTTAGCTGTGAGGAACTTAAAATAATCCTGTTCAATTTCTCCTTTATGGTCTACGGCTGTATCCGGTCCTGTGTGTGTATGTGTTGAAGAAATAACAATAGAGTCAGAAGGAACGCCTGTTTTTTCTGTGATGACGCTTTTAAGATGTGTGGTATCTTTTATTAACAAACCACAATGGTCAAGAGAAATTAAGAGCACCTTTTTCTCATCAACGGCCAAAGCTAAAGCGTCAACCTGAAGGGGATCTAAAACACCATCAGCAAGACGGATTTGATAATATCCGGCAAGGTTAATGCCCATGCAAGGGGTTACATCAGCACGGCCGAAACCAGCTAATAATTTATTATTCATAATAACACCTCAATAAAAAATATTTTATGGTCATTATAACAAAAACACATATAAAAATCAAGTAGGGTAGAAAAGAAATATTCTGGTTTTAATAAGTAAAGGCATCCTCAATATAAGCAAGGCAGCACTTAACCAATAGCCCAAACAACGCTTCGCCTTTTTCTTTAGAGGCGAGGGAGGGTTTGCCCCAAACCCCTGTGGGACTAATTTTAGGAAGAGTGGTGTAATTTAAATAGCTTTGAGGACAAGTTGGCTCAAAGTCATTTTGCATCATGAAATCTTTCTTGACCTGTTCTTCGTGAAGATAGAGCATGAGTGAGGTTTCCATTTCGCCGGCGTGGATGTCTTTTTCAGTTTCTAACAGCTTTTGGGTCTCTTCGTATTCCATGGGTACGATAATGACCTTTAAATCTTCGTGCATGATATTTAATTCACGCACAGCTGGACCTAAAATGAAAACACCGCCATGACCAAGCATAAAGGCAATTTTTTTAAAACCCTGCTCATAAAGACACAGAACAATGTCTTGCACCATTTGGTAAAAGGTGCTGGGGCGCATCCACACATTGCCGCGCCTTCCTTTATGCTCATAGCAGGTGCTAACAGGTAGAGGCGGCAAAAGCCAGGCATTTAAATGTTCTGCTACAGCCTCGCTCAAAGCTTTAATATGTAAATAATCCGTGCCAACAGGCAGATGAGAGCCGTGTTGCTCAATGCTGCCCACTGGAATAATCACCGTGTCAATGGTGCCGGATTCGATTTCATCGATAGTATTAAAATAATTCAACATGCTCATTTTTCCTCTCGATTAAATTAAAATTCCTCCGTTGGGACTAATGACCTGACCCGTAATGAACTGATTGCTATCGGCCGCCAACGAAAAGACAATCTCTGCAATGTCTTCGGGGGTGCCGATTTTACCCAATGGGGTTTCTTCTTTTAATGCGGCGATGGTTTCTTCGTCAAGGTTTGCGTTCATGTCGGTGTCAATCACGCCTGGCGCCACACAGTTAACCAAAATACCCGAAGGTCCCAGCTCTTTTGCCAGGGCCTTGGTGTAGCCGATAACAGCCGCTTTTGAGGCAGAATAGGCCACTTCACAAGAGGCACCGGCAATGCCCCAAATAGAAGAAATGTTCACAATTTTGCCTTGTTTTTCATGAACCATATAAGGCAGAGCTGCACGGGTTACATGTGCCATGCCAAAGGTGTTTATGGCAAAAATCCGTTCCCAGTCGCCGGGAGTTGTATCGCAGAACATTTTTGACATCGAAATGCCGGCATTGTTAATTAAAACATCAATGCCGCCAAAACGCTCTTCGGTTTTATGTACCATGGTCTCTGCCTGTGAGCTATCGGCAATATCCGCACAAATCATGTCCGCACATCCGCCTGAAGCAATAATGTCGTCAAAAACCTTTTGGGCGGCTTCTTTATTCTGATGATAATGCACCATAACAGCGTAACCCTCCCGGGCGAAGCGTTTGGCACAAGCCGCACCGATGCCCCGTGAAGCACCGGTTATTAAAACCGTTTTCATAAGTGTTGCATCCTTTCTGTGTTGCAGGCCGACGGACACCCGTCGGCCTGCTGATGGTTTTTATATCTCGCCGTAAAAAACTGTGTTAAAAACACTTTTTGTTTTTCGCATTTTTTCTCTGAATTTATAAACCTGATAGAGCAGTTCCCCGGCCTGTGCTTTTGTAATTTGCGCATAGGGTCGGAAGGTGTTATCTTCATAGCCCTTCACAATGCCATAGGCCTCCATATTCATCACAGCTTGAGTGGCCCATGAGGGTATATCGTTTGAATCAGCAAAGGATAAAGGCTCTGTGGCTGGGTTCTCAATTTTGAGCCCGTTATCCAAAATTTTAATGGCTTCAGCCCTGGTTAAGCGTTCATAAGGGTCAACATAGAGGCGTCCGCCTTTCTCTTTGCCTGAAATCAATCCGGCTTCATAGGCGGCAATGGCCTGGCGGAGCATATAATTGGGGATGTCACTGTCAGCAAAGGGATTGTCAGCCGTGCTGTCTTTTGTTTTAATGTGAAAGACGCTGCAGGCTAATGTGATAAAATCCATGCGGGTTAAAATTTTGTCAGGATAAAAATAAAAGTGACCGCCAATTTCTTCGCCTACAATAATGCCTTCAGCCCCCAGCATACCGGCCGAGTAGGCACCCCAGTGTTCTAACATATCCTCATATTGCAAAGGCTTTTGTGTGTTTTCCGGAGGAGGAGTGGGGGTGGTACTTTCTGTGGGTTTAGGTGATTCGGTTGCCTCGGGCGTTGGGGTTGGTTCTGTCGGCTGAAAAGTGCCCGTGCCGATTTTAATAGTGACAGCAGAGGGATAGGGTGATGTTTGGGTGCCATAATGGGCATCCCAGGTGAAAATGGCTTCACCCTCATAGTCTTTGGCCGGTACAAAATTTAACTGGTCAAGCCGGGCTATTTCAATGCGCACATCGTATTTAACCGGCTCTGTTCCGATGCGCAGAGTTCCTGAATTTGTTTCAGGTAATTGCTTGAAAGTAACTGCATCAAAGGCACTGTTCGGTGGGGGATTAACACTGTCTTTAAAATCGTTTATGGTGAAATTTAATGTGGTATTTAAAGGGGTTTCCTTTGTAAAATCATTTGCAACCAGTGGGTCGTTAATCCGTTCTGCCCAAGCTGGCACAAGCTGGCTTGTTACAACATAGAAAACGACCAAAAAGGTTGCAATTTTTGTTTTTTTCATAAACTAACCTCCATATAACAATCAAAATTTTTGTTATATGGTTAGTTTTGTGTAAGATCACATTTCTATGTATTTAAGTTTTAGCCACAAATGGATAAAATGCGGTTACATGCACGGAATTTCCTTTTCAAAAGAAAGTGTGCCAAAAAAATCAGGTCTGTGAAAATCAGGATTTGCGCAGGTTACAGGACTCCATGTTGCATAATGAGGGATGTGAGCATGTTCGCCACACTTGTAGAAGTTTCCACGCATTTTTGGACCAATTTTTTTGAAATATTTAAGTAAAAAACTAAAAGGAATTTTATAAGAAAGCTGCCATTCATCCTTTATGATAACGCTTTTTATATCAAAAATAGATTCATCATCAGGGAGAAATTTAATTTCATTGCGGTTTAACGCATGTGAAACATATAAAGTGCCCAAAGGATTTATTTCAAAATTTAAATAATGGTCGTCATTTTCATCCGGTGCAATGAAAAACTCCATGCAACTGTCTGTGCAAACCGGAGTATCCCGCAGGTTTTGATGAGCAAACAGTAAATCTTTATCGGTTTTTAAATTAACATAAAGTGCTTCATCAGTATAGATAACACGAGCTTCCATGTGATAGGGGCAAACGCAAGGCGCCCAGGTGGGTGAATAATCTACATGAGCAACTTCAGCTTGCGCAAAGCTTTGTTCTGTCACAGGTGCCTGTACTTTTTTTACGGTATATGTTTTCATGAGGATTCTCCTTTATATAGTTTTGCATAGGTTGACAATGTTATATCTGTTGATATATTATTGAAATAAGATAGATTCAGCAAATTCAGCTTGCATAACTTCTAAATATTATTATAAATAGAATTTTTAAATTTGTAAAGAAATTTATAAAAAGAATTTAAATAATTGTCAAGGTATTATATCCTATTGATATTGACAATATATTCTATTTGTGTTAAAATATTTATGTTTAACTTGGAAAAGTGTTGGCTGTTATGAAAACAACACGCTGCTTAATGCTCTGTGAGAGCAAAACATTAAATTCCATTCAAATCATACATAGAAAGGACAAGCAACAATGATTAAATTTGGAACAGGTGGCTGGCGTGCCATCATTGGTGATGAATTCATTCGTGAAAATGTTCGGCTTTTAGCCCAGGCAATCAGCGATAATATGAAGGGCGATACCAAGGGAATTGTTATTGGTTATGACAGACGATTCCTCTCTGATATGGCGTCTAAATGGGCCGCTGAAGTTTTTGCCGGCAACGGCATAACCGTACATTTTATTGACCATATTGCCCCCACACCCTTAGTTATGTTCACAGTTAAAATGCTTGGCACAAAATATGGCATGGCAGTTACAGCCAGCCACAACCCCGCAGAATATAACGGCATTAAGGTTTTCACAGAGGGTGGCCGTGATGCTGACTTATCCATTACACGCGGTTTTGAGGAACAGATTAAAGCAGGCGTGGATGTCAAGAGTATCGATTTTAACGAAGGTGTTGATAAGGGCTATATCAAGCTGATGAATACCACCAATGAGTATTTAGACAGCATCATTGATATGATTGATATGGAAGCCATTCGTAAATCCGGTTTAAAGATTTTGTTAGACCCCATGTATGGTGTTTCCAAAACCTCTTTGCAGACCATTTTAATGACCGCCCGTTGCGAAGTTGACCTGATAAATGACCGTCATGATACTCTGTTTGGTGGTCGTCTGCCGTCCCCTTCAGCGCACACCCTTTCCAAGCTTCGTGAAATGGTAGTGGAGCAGAATTATGACCTGGGTATTGGTACAGATGGCGATGCAGACCGTATTGGTATCATTGATGACCAGGGCACCTTCATTCATCCCAATGAAATTTTAGCATTACTCAGCTATTATCTGTATGAATATAAAGGCTGGCGCGGTGATATTGTCCGTAACATCGCCACAACTCATTTGCTTGATAAAATTGCGGCAGATTACGGTCAGAAGTGCCATGAAGTGCCGGTTGGCTTTAAATTTATCTCCGGCAAAATGGATGAAACTGATGCCATGATTGGCGGCGAATCCAGCGGTGGTTTGTCAATCCGCGGTCACATCAAGGGTAAAGACGGCATTTTTGCTTCTTCACTGCTTGTTGAAATGATTTCGGTTTGTGGTCGTCGTATTTCTGAAATCTTAAATGAGATTTATGAAAAATACGGCAAAACGCAAATGAGTGAGTTTGACACCAAGTTCTCTCAACAGAAAAAGGACGAATTAACCGAGATTTTGTTCGTTAAAAAAGAGTTGCCCGATTTTGGCCTTGCCATTGACCATGTAAGCTATGAAGATGGCTGCAAGGTATATTTTGAAGACGGCACATGGATTATTGCCCGTTTCTCAGGCACTGAGCCGCTTTTGCGTGTTTTCTGTGAAATGGAAACCATGGAAAAGGCAAAGGAAATTACAAACATTTGGGTAAAGGCTTTAGACCTGGCTTAAAAATAAAAAATTAAGGGCTGTGTAAACATTTGGTTTACACAGCCCTTTTTGTTTTAATTTCATGCATGTAAGCTTTCTGCATAGCGAACGGCTTCCATAGCGTCCTTTGCGTAGTAGTCGGCACCACTCATGTTAGCATATTCCTGGGTGAGCACTGCGCCGCCCACCATAACCTTGCAGGCAGGGTATTCCGCTTTTAACAGTTCAATGGTTTTTGCCATTGAAGGCACGGTTGTTGTCATGAGGGCACTTAAACCTACCAAAACGGCAGATTCTTTTTTCGCTGCCTCAACAATCACTTCAGGCGGCACATCCTTGCCTAAATCCAAAACATGATAATCGTAGTTTTCCAAAAGGGTTTTCACAATATTTTTGCCAATGTCGTGGATGTCGCCTTCTACAGTAGCTATGACAATTTTAAATTTCTTAACTCTGGTGTTGCCGCTGTTTGCCAGCTGCGCCTTTATCACATCAAAGGCAGATTTTGCCGCCTCGGCACTCATTAAAAGCTGTGGTAAAAAGGCCTTTTTCTGCTCGAAATCGGTTCCGATTATGTTAAGGGCAGGGATGATGCAATCGTTAATCACCGTCATGGCATCCTTTTCTTCCAGGAGCTTTTTGGCGGTTAGTGAGGCTTCATCTTTAAGACCTTTTATGATGGCGCGCTGCAGCGTTTGGTCATAGGATGCAGGCTCTGCCTTTGCTTGTGCTAAGATTTTATCCTCTTTTTGTTCGGCTGCATAGGCAATGTATGATGTACATTGCGGGTCTAAGTCAGACAGAGCACAAAAGGCATAATAAGCATCTAACATACCTTTTGCATGGGGGTTCATAATAGCGGCTGAAAGGCCTGCCTGCATGGCCATGGTGAAAAAGGCGGCGTTGATGTTTTCGCGGTTAGGCAGACCAAAAGATACATTGGAAACGCCAAGGCTTGTTTTAAGCCCCATGGCATGTAAACGCTTTATGCACTCCAGCGTCACAAGAGCAGAGGAGCTATCAGAACTGATGGTCATGGCCAGAGGGTCAAAAATGAGATTATGAGGTTCGATGCCATAAGTTGCTGCTTCTTTAATGATTTTTTCAGCAATTGCCATTCTGCCATCTGCAGTTTCAGGAATGCCGCTTTCGTCAAGGGTCAGGGCAATCACAACGCCGCCATATTTTGCGGCAAGCGGAAAGACAGCGTCCATAACCTCTTTCTTTCCGTTAACAGAATTGATAAAGGGTTTTCCGTTATAAATGCGCAGAGCAGCCTCCATGGCCACCGGGTCAGCTGTGTCAATTTGCAGGGGTAAATCAGTCACTGCCTGCATGAGAGCAACACAGTGGGGGAGCACGGCGCATTCGTCAATTTCGGGCAGTCCCACATTAACATCCAACATGTGAGCGCCCGCCTCTTGCTGCGCTACGGCCTCTTGCAAAACATAATCATAATTCTTTTCGCGAAGAGCAGCCTTAAACAAAGGCTTGCCGGTGGGATTGATTCGTTCACCAATTAAAATGGGGTTTTCATTTAAATAAAGCGCCTGTGTATAGGATGAAGCAACGGTTATATTTTTAGCTGTAATCGCCTTATATGGCAGGTTTTTAACCCTTTCATGCATAGCACGAATATGCTCCGGCGTTGTACCACAGCAACCACCCAAAATCGTTGCACCGGTACAGGCGATTTTTTCCATTGCCTTTGCAAAAGCTTCGGGTGTTACTTCAAATACAGTGCGACCGTCCCGCATCACCGGCAGACCGGCGTTGGGGTTAACAATAACCGAAGTGGAGCTTTTTGCCACCAAAGTTTCAACAACAGGAAGCATATTTTCGGGACCCAAACTGCAGTTTATGCCTAAAGCATCCACCTGTAGGCCTTCCAAAAGAGCAACCATGGCTTCGGGGGTTGCACCGGTCATCAGTTTGCCGGATTCGTCATAGGCGTTGGTGACAAAAACCGGTAAATCGGCATTTTCTTTTGCAGCTAAAACGGCAGCCTTTGTTTCATAGCTGTCGTTCATGGTTTCAATTAAAATTAGGTCAACGCCATGTTGTACGCCCAGTTTTATCGTTTTGGCAAACAGTGAAACGGCATCTTCAAAGGCAAGGTCACCCAGGGGCTTTAAAAGTTTTCCTAAAGGACCAATATCCAAAGCAATGTATTTATCCTTTTCACCGCATAAAGAAACGGCCTCTTTAGCACAGCGAATAGCGGAAGAAACCACGGAATCTAAAGTTGGCATGCCGTCTTTACCACTAAATTTTAATGCATTTGCACCAAAGGTATTGGTGGTTATGATGTCGCTGCCTGCCTTAAGATAGGCAAGGTGCAGGTTTATGATTTCATCCGGATGTGTGATGTTCCACAATTCAGGCAATTCGCCGGGAGCAAGACCACAGGCCTGCAGACTGGTGCCGTAGCCACCGTCAAAAAACAATCTGCCGTTGTGGAGTTTTTCAAGTAATTGCATTTTTATTTCCTCCGAAGTTTAATCTATGTGTAGTCATTTATTTCTTTTTAAGACCAATAACAGCCGTAACGGATTTGCTGGGAGTCATTAAAAGGCTGTCAGTCAATGTAACGCCGATTTTTCGGCTGCAGTCTAAAAATCGAAAAATGTCGATTTGTGCCGACAGGGGAAAATCGCCATATCCTGGGCTGAAGCGGGGGAGCAGATGGTTGTTTTTTTCTGCCTCGTCGGCAGCGAATTGTGCGCACAAAAGGTCACACCAGCTTTCAACGGCCGCCGTACCCACAGCTTGTGCTGTGACGGCATGAGCAGGGGAAAGCAGCGAATATTTTTGGATGATGCGGTCCACCGCCACGCCAACGGTTGCTGCCAAAAGAATAATTTCATGAGCCTCTGCCAAATACTTGTTAAGAGCGTTTGACTGTGTGACAGTATAGCCCAAATCCAGTCGCCCGCCGGATAATTTTGTGATGGGGAAGTGTTCAAAACAAGCCTTGCAAGATAGAAGCGGATACATTTCATCAATGCAGTTTTTTGCAAGGGTATGTAAAGACGCATCTTTCGTTTGTGCATCGCATTGCATGTAGCGAAGCACATTGTGAAGGTCAATTGGAACTTCGCTGTAGTCGGCAAAAACCGTTTCCATCATTCATTCTTTTCCTTTCGGGGAATAATTTCTGATAAGTTGCTTTGAATGGCGGCAGCAACCTCCGGCTTATTCATTGAATAAACATGAATGGCATGAACGCCGTTGGCAAGCAAATCAATAATCTGGTCAGTTGCATAAGCGATGCCTGCCTGCATCATGGCTGCGGGATTGTCGCCAAAACGGTCAACAATGGATAAAAACCGCTGGGGCAGATAAGTGCCGGAGAGGGCGCAAATGCGCTTGATTTGTTTTGGGTTAGTTACAGGCATAATGCCCGCAACAACGGGCACAGTGATGCCTGCCTCGCGAATTTTATATAAAAAACTGTATAAAACACTGTTATCAAAAAACATTTGAGTGGTCAAAAAGTCGCAGCCCATATCCACTTTTTCTTTTAAATAGTGAATGTCTTCATCGCGGTTTATCGATTCAACATGCCCCTCTGGGTAACAAGCACCGCCAATGCAGAAATCACCGTATTTTTTAATTTCTTCAATTAATTCTGCAGCATATCGGAATTCCCGTTTTTTGTTGGGGTCAGCATCTTGCGGCAAGTCACCCCGCAGAGCCAGAATGTTTTCGATGCCGTTTTCTTTTAATGCTGCAAGCTGTTGCGTGATTTTTTCTTTAGTTGATGAAACACATGTTAAATGAGCAAGAGGCGTAACGCCATAGTTTTTTAAAAGATTGGCAGCGATTGAAACGGTGAAGGCATCGGTGCCGCCGCCAGCACCATAAGTAACACTCATATAATCCGGATTTAAAGCTGCGATATGTTCTGTTGCAAATTGTACACTTTGATATGCGTCTGTTGTTTTGGGCGGAAAAACCTCAAAAGACAGAGTGGGTTTTTTTTGACTGAATATCTCCGATAGCTTCATGTTACAGGACCCCTTTAAAATAAAATCAATAAAAAAATTATATAATTTTTTATAATAAAAGTCAATATAGCAACATTTATGTTTGTTTTCTGTAAAAAATAGAAAAATAAGGGTAAAATTAAACATTTTTTCAATATTTCTCTTTACCTTTTCGCCTTAATGTATTATAATATAAATAATATGATTTAATAAAGGAGTAAAACTATGGAAATCTCATCATTACAAAAAGCAAGATATGCATATGCACCCAAGCTGCCCAAAATGCTCCGTGGCGGCGTTGCTGAAATTTGTGTTTCAGAAGGTGCTGAAACAACCAGCGTAGCCGATTGCGAAAAAATTAAGGCACTTTTCCCCAACACTTATGGTAAAAAGGAGATTGTTTTCAAAAAAGGTGAAAACACCGCTGCTGTTAAAAAGCAGACCGTGGGCGTTATTCTTTCCGGCGGACAGGCTCCCGGCGGACACAATGTAATTTGCGGCCTTTATGATGCTTTAAAGGCAGCCAATCCTGAAAATGTGCTCTTCGGTTTTAAAAACGGTCCCAGCGGTTTGATTGAAGATGATTACATCATTTTTGACGATGCATATATTGATGAATATAGAAACACAGGCGGTTTTGATATTATCGGTTCCGGCAGAACCAAACTCGAAACCAACGAACAGTTTGCCATTGTTGCTGATGTTTGCAAAAAACACGGCATTAACGCGGTTGTTATCATTGGTGGTGACGATTCCAACACCAATGCGGCTGTTTTGGCTGAATATTTTGCAGCCAACAACACCGGCGTTCAGGTAATCGGTTGTCCCAAAACCATCGACGGTGACTTGAAAAACGAAGACATTGATTGCTCCTTTGGTTTTGATACAGCCACAAAAACCTATAGCGAGCTGATTGGTAACATTGAAAGAGATGCAAACTCAGCGAAGAAATATTGGCATTTTGTTAAAGTTATGGGCCGTTCGGCTTCTCATGTTGCATTAGAGTGTGCTTTGGAAACACAGCCGAACATCTGCCTTATTTCTGAAGAAGTTGCTGCTAAGAAAATGTCACTTTCTCAAATCGCTGATTATATTGCTGATTCCGTTGCAAATAGAGCGGCCAAGGGCATGAACTTTGGTGTTGCCATTATTCCGGAAGGCGTTGTTGAATTTGTTCCCGAATTTTCTGTTTTAATCGCTGAAATTAACGAACTCTTGGCGGGCAGCAAGGCTGATGCCTTCAACGAATTGCCCACCTGGGAAGAAAAATATGCCTTCATTGAAAACGGCCTGACCAAAGCATCCATGGAAGTGTTTGCCATTCTGCCCCAGAGCATTCAGCAGCAGCTCTTCTTAGAAAGAGACCCCCACGGCAATGTGCAGGTTTCTTTGATTGAATCTGAAAAGCTGTTTTCAGCTCTTGTTGCTGATAAACTGGCTGCAAGAAAGAAAGCCGGCACATACAGCGGCAAATTCTCACCCATTCACCATTTCTTCGGTTATGAAGGCAGATGCGCATTCCCCTCTAACTTCGATGCTGACTATTGCTATTCACTGGGCTATAACGCATGCTTGCTCATTCAGTATGGCTATAATGGCTATTTGTCCAAGGTTTCAAACCTTTCAAAACCGGCAGACGAATGGATTGCAGGCGGCATGCCCATCACCAAGATGATGAATATAGAAAGAAGACACGGCGAAGACAAACCGGTTATCAAAAAGGCCCTTGTTGAGCTTGACGGTAAGCCCTTTAAGTTCTTTGAAGCACACAGAGAAGAGTGGGCTGTTGAAACTTCTTACCTCTATCCCGGTGCCATTCAATATTATGGCCCTGCTGAAGTTTGTGACCTCACAACCAAAACCCTCGCTTTAGAAAAAGCAGAATAAGTAAAAAACAGGAAAGCGGTTGCCGTTGGGCAACCGCTTTTTTAAATCAATTTATAATGCAAACGATAATTCCTGTGTCCTCTTTCTTTTGTTTGACAATTTTAGCAATTTATGCTAAAATGCACATTGAGTATGGGCTTTAAAAAGATTTATTAACATAGGAGGGTAAAATGGTTTTTTCTTCATATATATTTATTTTTGCATTTCTTCCTGCTGTTCTGATTGTATATTATGCACTTTCTAAACTTAAAAATCCTATATATCAAAGGGTATTTTTGATTGTAGCTTCTTTATTTTTTTACGGATATTATAATGTAAAGTACTTAATCTTAATTGTTGTATCCATTGTTATAAACTATCTTTTGGCGTTTAGCATTCAACAAAATAAAAGGATAATTAAAAAATTATTTCTGACCATTGGTGTTTTGTTCAATGTGGGTTTGTTGGGCTATTTTAAATATTATGATTTCTTTTTAGAAAACATCAATGTCATTTTTGGCACAAGCTTTGCCTTGAGGAACATTTTATTGCCGTTGGGCATTAGTTTTTTCACCTTTCAGCAGCTTTCGTTCCTTGTTTCTATTTATAAAGAAGAAGAAAAGGTTGCAAAGATTTCAGATTATATTTTGTTCGTAACATTTTTTCCACAGCTAGTTGCAGGACCCATTGTGCTTTATAGTGAAATGATCCCACAGTTTATGGAGGAAAAAAGAAGATATTTTAACAACGAAAATTTTTCTTCGGGTCTTTATATTTTTGCCATGGGTGTGTTTAAAAAAGCCGTCATTGCAGATACACTGGCCGTTTTTGTCAATAACGGATTTGGTATGACAGACATTGGGCTTGCTGCGGGTTGGGCCATCTCTTTAAGCTATACATTACAACTGTATTTTGATTTTTCAGGTTATTCGGATATGGCAATAGGCTTGGGAAAAATGTTTAACATTAACATTCCGTTTAATTTTTTGTCACCTTATAAATCAAAGAGCATAACAGAATTTTGGAAGAAATGGCACATCACTTTAGGCAGAGCTTTAACGACCTATATTTATATACCTTTGGGAGGAAATCGCAAGGACAATGCAAGAACCTGCCTCAATTTGTTTATTACCTTTTTTGTCAGTGGATTATGGCATGGAGCAGCGTGGACTTTTGTGCTTTGGGGAGTTTTTCATGGCGTGTTTCGTGTTGTTGAAAAATTATTGGGCGAAGAACGGATGGAAAAAATTCCTTGTGTCTTGCGTGTGTTAGGGACATTTTTAATTGTAAATGGCCTATGGGTTTTATTCCGCGCAGAAAACTTTGGTCAAGCCCTTGAAATCTATAAAGGCATGCTTTCTTTTGGTAATGTTTGTTTTTCTCAACTGGAAACTGTTGTGGGCGTAGATGGCGGCGTAAACTTGCCTGCAATTATTGATTATGGCTACATTTTATCGCTTATTAGTGCTCTTTTATATGTTGTATTTTGTAGAAAAAACAGCGTCTATCAATTAGAGAAATTCACAGCATCAAAAAAGACACTGGTTGCGGCAGCCGTTATGTTTACGATTTCACTTCTTTGTTTATCCAGAGAAAGTGTGTTCATTTACTTTAACTTTTAGGGGAGGGTATTGGTATGAAACATCATTCTGTAAGATGGCTGTTTTCTTTCTTGATTTTGGTCCTTGTTTTTGCTATTATTCTTTCTCTAACGGTATATATCATAGACCCTTTCTTTCAGTTTCGTGTTAAGGACAATGCATATATGCTCAGCGCACGGTTTGTAAGTCCCGGATTGATTAAGAATTATGATTATGATACGCTTATTCTCGGTTCTTCCATGACGCAAAATTTTGATATGAATGTGTTTCGTGACGAACTGGATGTCAACCCTCTGCATATTGGTGTTGGGGGTATTCGTGCTGTTGAAGAACATGATCTGCTTAATTTGGCATATGAAACAGGCAAAGCAAAGAAATATTATATTTGTGCAGAAATGTATCTGTTTACTGATAATTCGGAGGAAAGCAGAATTCCTCAATACCTAATTAAAGATGACATTTTATCTCGATGTCGTTATTTTCTAAACTACGAGGCGTGGTTTCGCTATATGCCTATTGATGTGAGTTTTCTGCTTTTAGACAAGTTAGATGTTCAGTTGCCAACCAAATTTGCCTATAGCAAAAGCATCGACCGATTAGAAGATTGGCGCCTCGATTTTGCTTTCGGCAAAGAAATCGTGTTAAAAAACTATAAAAGTGGAAAATATGGTGTTTCTGAAGTAGAAATGGACGATTTATATAATACCATGACAAAGAGAATCGACAAATATTTTGAGGGACTTCAGCCAGATGCCGGAGAGCATATTTTCTTTTTCGCCCCATATTCCATGCTTTATTGGGCAGAACAAACAGATGAACTTACTGACGCATTGCTTTGTGGAAAAAAATATTTTACGAAAAAAGCCTTAGAAAAAGGTCTTACTGTCTATGATTTTCAGGCAGCAGATTTTACAACGGATTTAGAGAACTATAAAGACATTACCCACTACAAACCTGAAATCAATGACTATATGACAAGGTGTTTTGCAACTGACGAATATGTTATTACAATGGAGAACTATGATGAGTTCGAAAACAAACTGATCAGAATGCGAAATGATTTTAAGACGGAACACAAAGAGTTATTTGAATAAATCGAAAAAGATTAAGACGATATGCGAGTTCTAAAGGGAGAGAATTTGAAAAGGCAGAAACGCAACAAATTATTTCTGCTTTTTACCTTAAGAGAGCCTATTGACAATCGACATTACAATTGATCACTTGAGATTCATAAAATATATATTGAATATGCTGAAAGGAAAAATGATGGGGAGAAAAAGGTTCGTTCTTGTTACTATTATATTATCGATTGTATTTGCATTAGTTGTAGCAGGTTATATTGCGTTTAATTCATTTATGGCATTTATGATGGGTGATCCAAATATTATTCAAGAAGTTGTTTCTCCTGACAATAAATATGTTGCATATGTTTTTGAAGCAAATGCAGGCGCAACAACGAGATTTACATATAGGTTATCTATACTAAAAAATGGGAAAAAACCCAAAGCCGGAGATGTCGGAAATACATTTATAACATATAACGAGTTTGATGTTGAGTGGGTTGATGGCAACACATTAAAGGTAAATAATATTCCGTCGACAAATGTTTTTAAACAGGAGACGGAAGTTTATGGGATAAAAGTAAATTATAATTATAAAAAAGAATTAACTTTTTAGCCTTACTGACACGAATTTTCACTGACAGATTTGACATCCGGGTTATACAGTTTTTATAAAATAGCCCAAAGGGCGTGTGGAGAAGGAATGGCTATGTATAAATATTTATTGTGGGATGTGGATGGAACGGTGCTTGATTTTCTTGCATCAGAAGCCTATGCTATAAGAGCCTTGTTTAAAAAATATAACCTCGGCACATGCAGTGACGAAATGCTAGCGATGTATTCAAAAATAAACGAAAAACACTGGCAAATGCTTGAGCGAAACGAGCTCACTAAGGCAGAGATTTTAGTGGGAAGATTTAAAGAGTTTTTTACCTTAATCAGCGTTGATACAAGCATTGCAGAAGAGTTTAATGCAGACTATCAGCCGGCGTTGGGTGATTATGTTGTGTTTGTGGACGGGGCCAAAGAGGTTCTGCTATCTCAAAAGGGGAAATATACCTTGGTTGCCGTTACAAACGGAACAAGGGTTGCCCAGGAAAAGAAACTGCGCCTTTCGGGCCTTGATGAGATTTTTGATGCAATTTTTATATCCGAAAATGTTGGCGCAGAAAAACCGAACAAAGCATATTTTGACTATGTTTTTGAAAAACTCGGTATCACGGATAAAAAAGAAGTGCTCATAATAGGCGATTCTTTGACAAGCGATATGAAAGGTGGATTTTTGGCAGGGATTGACACTTGTTGGTTTAATCCTGCACGCATGCCTAATATTTTGAATATTCCCGTTACATATGAGATTGACAATCTTGGCAAGGTCAATGAAATTGTAGGCAACTTACATTAAAAACATTCGTTTATCAATTGATTTTATTCTAAATTTATGTTAAAATAGTTATGTAATTAAATACATTCACACAGAGTGTCGTTATGCTGTAAAGGCCTTTAGGCAAGGCATAGTCGATGGAAAGGGAATGGGGTGAGAATCCCCTGCGATACCTGTCGGTGTGTGCATCGAATGTTTTTATATCCGTTATCGAAAGATAGTCAGTGGGAAACTGCGAAGGCAGGATATAAAAATGCAGATTTCTTAATCTATATGGTGCGAGTCACAAGACCTGCTTTGATGTTATTCCGCAAGTGCTTTTATGGCATAGGAGTAGCGTTTTTGTTTGCGCTTATCTGCAGGATAAGGGCTTTGTCCTTTTGTGCAAACAAATTGTGATTCATCACAGAAAAACACAGCTGTGGTAATTTTTTAAAGGAAAATTACCGCAGTTTTTTTGTTTTCTGCGGTAGGGAGGTGAAAAACGGAAGAAGAAAACAAACAATAAAAATTTGGAGGCTTAAAATGAAAAAAATCATTTCTATATTTTTAAGTTTTATGATTATTTTATGCTCTTTTTCTACAATTTTTGCCGTTGAGAGCGTAACAGATGGAATTACTGTCTATGTAACCGTAAGTAAAAACGGCGAAATTGTCCGTGACAAGGAAGACGGTTTTGTAGCTATGGCGCCGGTTTTGCTTTCGGGTCAAGATACATATAATCTGGATGATGCCTTTGTGGCGTTACATGAAAATTTGTGTCCTGACGGACTTTCTGCTTATGAATCAGCAGTGGGAGATTACGGGCTGGCAGTTGTAAAGTTTTGGAGTGATACAAGTGGTAACTTTACCTATCAGGTAAATTTTGGTGAAGAAAGCGTTTGGGGGCTGTCGCATGAGCTTGAAAACGGCGACAATATTGAACTATGCATCAATCAAAACCTTTATCCGTATATGGAAACATATACCCGTTTTGATAAGAGCATGGTATCTGTTCAGCCGGGAAATGCCGTGGACCTAACATTATCACAAGGGGAGTATGGGGCAGTAGGCTTGGAGTTTACGGCCTGCAGTGATGCTGCAATCACCGTAAACGGCGTTATTACCGACAATATGACCGATGTAGATGGTAATGTTTCGTTAACTTTTGAAGAATGTGGTCAATATGTTATCTCGGCGGTTAAGACTAAAATTATTAACGATGAAACCACTACGGCAATTGAGGCACCGGTTTGCATTGTTACTGTAACGGAAGACGAAATTACACCCATTGTGCCGCCGATTAATCCGCCCTCTAGTGACCTCGAAAATGATGCTGAACCAGTCACGGCAGAAGAGCAAATGCATAACATTGTTGAAAAATATCTCACTGACAGCCTTGTTGATGACGGAAACCTGTATTGGTTTTTAGCAGATTTTGCCGATTATTTAAAAATTTATCCTGAAACTCAGTTTGTTCTCACAGACACACAAAAGCAAAAATGTATTGATACAATCATTGCATTTGCAGACAGTTCTTCAGCGCATGGTGACCTTGCAAAATCAATTATCGCTCTTCGATCATTAGGCTATGATGCAAAAAATACTTATAAGAAAAACGGAGTGGCTTTTAATATTGTAGCAAAACTGAATTCGCTTATTACCGAAGAGTCTGTAACAGCTCCTTATTATGAATATACACTGCCTTATGTTTTAATGGCTTTAGAGCAAGGTGAGGACTATGCCACACGAGAAACCATTGATTTTCTTTTAAATGCAGCGGTGACAACCAAAGCATCATGGCAGGATACCACTTGGGGCGTTGACGGAGCCGCACCTATGCTGCGTGCGCTTGCGCCTTATTGCGACACAAATGCTGATGTTGCAGCACTCGTTGAAGAAACAGCCAATCTGATTGTAGATTATCAAGGCCCTAACGGCTCAATGGGCAATGCCTCATCAACGGGACTTGCAATAGCCGGACTTGCCGCTGTAGGCATTGCCCCTTCTTCCGTTATAAAGGATGAAAAAAGTTTAATTGATGGGCTTATGAGCCAAACCAACGAAACAAACGACGGATTTTTGCCCGCTGATAATTCCTTTGGAACAGAGCAGGGTTTAAGAGGTCTTATTGCCCTGAAACTGTTTGATGAAGGCGAAATGATTTACGACTTTAAAGATTAT
>JAZNRE010000009.1:0-60936 GCA_045590535.1 Clostridia bacterium | reverse complement strand
GAGAGTTTGGTATAAAGGGAATTTGGCTCGGCATATTCCATTCTGTATCAGCGTTTTGTAACGCAGGTTTTGACCTGATGGGAACAAAAGCTCCGTTCTCATCACTTACTTCATATTCTGCACAGCCTTTAATAAATGCAGTCATAATGCTTCTTATCATCATAGGTGGTATTGGTTTTCTTGTATGGGAAGATGTAAAGACAAACAAGCACCATATAAAGAAATATCGTATGCAGACAAAGGTTGTATTATCAGCCACACTCTTTTTGATCATTGTGCCTGCTGTATATTTTTACTTTGCAGAGTTTAATGAATTGCCGCTAAACGAAAGAATATTAAATTCCCTGTTTCAGTCGGTAACACCGAGAACAGCAGGATTTAATACAGCAGACCTAACAAAGATAAGCGGAATCGGGCAAGTGATTACAATTATCCTGATGCTGATTGGCGGTTCGCCCGGCACAACTGCAGGCGGTATGAAAACAACAACTGCAGCAGTGCTTATATTTTCTGCAATATCAGTATTCAGAAAGAAAGATGATGTTGAATGTTTTGGCAGAAGGATTGCAGATGCAACACTTAAAAATGCAGCGGCAATACTTTTAATGTATCTTGTCTTGTTCCTTACTGGGGGTCTTATCATAAGTGGTGTAGAAAATCTTCCGTTAATGGATTGTTTGTTTGAATCGGCATCAGCAATAGGAACTGTAGGACTTACTCTTGGAATTACACCGAATGTCGGAACAATTTCGAGGATTGTGTTAATAGGACTTATGTTCTTTGGCAGAGTGGGCGGACTTACACTCATATTTGCAGCATTATCAAGAAAACAACAGAATGTATCAAAGAAACCACAGGAAAGAATTACAGTCGGTTAAGGAGGAAGTTAAATATGAAATCAGTACTGCTTATAGGGCTTGGGCGTTTCGGCAGACACCTGACTCAAAAATTAAATGAACTTAATCATGAGGTTATGGCGATTGATAAAATGGAAGACAGGGTTGATGCGGTATTGCCCTTTGTAACCAATGCGCAAATCGGTGATTCAACAAACGAGGATTTCCTCGGGTCACTTGGAGTAAATAATTATGATCTGTGTATCGTTGCTATCGGGAACAACTTCCAAAGCTCGCTAGAAACCACCTCGCTTCTTAAAGAGCTTGGAGCAAAGGTTGTAATTTCAAGAGCGTCAAGAGATACCCATGCTAAATTCTTACTTCGTAACGGTGCGGATCAGATTATATACCCCGAAAAGCAGGTTGCTTCTTGGGCGGCAATCCGATACAGTGCGGACCATATTCTTGACTTTATTGAAATTGACGAAAGGTTTGCAATCTTTGAGGTAACAACGCCTGAAGAATGGGTTGGAAAAACAATAGGTCAAATTGATATTCGAAAAAAATTCGGGATAAATATTATGGCTATAAAGCAGGACGGAAAGATGAGTCTCACAATTCTTCCTGACACTGTTTTGAAAGCAGATGAAACAATGCTTGTGCTTGGAGAACTGAAGGATATTCAAAAGTGCTTTCACATATAGCAAAAACATCCCGTAAGGCAGGTTGGGAGATGATGGTATGCGTGATATTATTTTATTGATTGTAGTTTTAGCATATATGATAGGTGGATATTTTGTTGTGGGCAAAATCGGAGAGTTTATTGACGAAAATTACAAGGGTTATGACTACGAGATTGAAAGCGATGACAAAAATGATGAAAACGAATAATTGCCACTTGAAAAATCCGGTTATCCGTTGAGTAAAATTTGATAATATGATAAAATAGTATCATTGGGAGGTGGGTTTTGTGAACCTTCAATATAAAATAGATGCAGAGGAACACATACTTGTATGTCTTTCGTCTGCACCGTCAAATCCAAAGATTATACAGACTGCTGCAAAAATGGCAGAAGCCTTCAGCGGAAACTTTACCGCACTTTATATAGAAACACCGGGATTTGCATCTCTTGATGAAACCAATAAGAAAAGGCTTAAACAAAATATGAAGCTTGCCCGTCAGCTTGGGGCAAAAGTTGAAACGGTAAGCGGTGATGATGTACCTTATCAGATTGCAGAATTTGCAAGACTTTCAGGGATAACAAAAATAGTTATCGGCAAAAGTGCTGCAGTAAAAAAGCATCTTATAAGAAAACCGACACTTACGGAAAAGCTGATTGCTCATGCACCAAATATTGATATACACATCATTCCTGATGGCGTTGAAGTAACACATTATAAAGAGCCTAAAGATAAGAAAGCATCAGACTTTATTCTGTCTGTTCATGACCTTTTGATAAGTGTAGGCTTGCTTATCGGTGCTACCTTGCTCGGATATGTGTTTTTTGGACTCGGATTTACAGAGGCAAATATTATAACGGTATATATTCTGGGTGTTCTATTGATTTCGATACTGACAAAATACAGGGTATATTCGCTTGCATCATCACTTGTCAGCGTTATATTATTTAATTTCTTTTTCACCGAGCCATATTTCACTATGAAGGCTTATGAAAAAGGGTATCCTGCTACATTTGCAATTATGTTCGTGTCAGCTTTTATATCAAGTACCCTTGCCATAAAACTGAAAGATCACGCAAAGAAGTCGGCACAGTCGGCATACCGTACCAAAATACTTTTTGACACAAATCAGCTTTTACAGCGTGCAGATAACGAAAGTGACATTATCGCTATAGCCGCGCATCAGTTAATAAAGCTACTAAAGCGAGATATTATCATATATCCTGTTGTTAACAACAATATAGGTGATACCAATATCTTCTTGTCAGATGGCGAAGAAGATGAAATAAAAGATATAATCATTGATGAAAAAGAAGTTGCGCAGTGGGTATTAGAAAATAACCATCAGGCAGGAGCAACAACAGACACATTCCCACGGGCGAAATTTCTCTATTTTGCCATTCGTGTAAATGACAAAATTTACGGTATAGTGGGAATTCATATAAACGAAAAGGCAATTGACTCTTTTGAAAGCAGCATCTTACTTTCTATTTTGGGAGAATGTGCAATTTCTCTTGAAAACAACAAGATTGTCCGTGAAAAAGAAGAGTCCGAACTGCTTGCTAAAAATGAGAAAATGAGAGCCAACTTACTTCGTGCAATATCTCACGATTTAAGAACGCCACTTACATCTATATCTGGCAATGCAGATAATTTGTTGTCTAATGGTGATGGCTTTGATGCAGATACAAAACATCAGATTTACACAGATATTTATAACGACTCTGTGTGGCTTACAAACCTTGTTGAAAACCTGTTATCCGTTACAAGACTTGAAGACGGTAATATGAAATTAAATAAATCTGCAGAGCTTATTGATGAAATAATATCAGAAGCGTTAAATCACATCAACAAACGCAGTGTCGAGCATAAAATAACGGTATGCGAAAGCGATGATATATTGCTTGTGGATGTGGATGCAAGGCTTATTGTTCAGGTGATAATAAATATTGTTGACAATGCAATTAAATATACACCAAACGGTTCGGAAATTATAATCAGTACCGAAAGAAAAGATGATATGATTTCGGTTAGTATTGCAGATAACGGCAACGGAATTGCCGATGACATTAAAGACAAGGTGTTTGATATGTTTTATACAGGAGCAAATAAAATTGCCGACAGCAGAAGAAGTCTTGGCTTGGGACTTGCTCTTTGCAAAACAATCATATCGGCACACAGCGGAGAAATTACTGTATCAGACAACAATCCGAATGGTGCGGTGTTTACATTTACCCTGCCCGTAAAGGAGGTTGATATAAATGAATAAGACAATGACGGTTTTGGTTGTTGAAGACGATATGCCTATACGAAACTTAATCTCAACAACCCTAAAAACTCACGAATATAAGTTTTTAACTGCAAAAGACGGAAACGATGCTATTATGCAGGCATCTTCACATAATCCTGATGTTGTTTTGCTTGATTTGGGGCTGCCAGATATTGACGGAATTGAAGTAATTAAAAAAATTCGTTCATGGTCTAATATGCCGATTATCGTTATCAGCGCAAGAAGTGAGGATACAGATAAAATAGAGGCATTAGACTGTGGAGCGGATGATTACCTGACAAAACCGTTCTCTGTTGAAGAACTCCTTGCAAGGCTTAGAGTTACACAAAGAAGATTAAGTTATCAAAACCAAGCGGTGGCATCAGAGTCAATGTTTACAAACGGAAAGCTTAAAGTTGATTATGCTGCAGGATGTGCATATCTTGATAATGAAGAAATGCACCTAACACCGACAGAATATAAGCTGCTTTGCGTGCTGTCGCAAAATATAGGAAAGGTGCTTACACATAAATTTATAGCTGAAAAGATTTGGGGAAGCAGCTGGGAAACGGATATAGGTTCGCTCCGAGTATTTATGACAACGCTCAGAAAAAAGATTGAAAAATTGCCTGACTCTCCTCAGTATATCCAAACACATGTAGGTGTCGGTTACAGAATGATGAAGGTTGAATAAGGTGGTTATTTAACAAAGGAACAGGCATCTAAACCATTCCGCTCTTCCATAGAAACAGAACAATTTAGACGACGATCTAGATTGTTCTGTTTTTTTTATTTTGGCGCGTTTCTTTTATGGTATAAAAGAAATAACAGAAACTTTTGACTTTTTTTGTTTTAAAATCGTCTAATAGGTGTAAAAGCTTTTACGAGGGCGAAAGGAGGAGTTACATTGTACCAACTGTTCGAGCAGAAATATAAAGAATGTGAAAAGTCTTTGTTTTTGGTTGCTTTGGGTTATCTGCACAATACCGAAGATGCCAAGGACTGTGTTCAGGAAGCTGTTTTGTCTGCCTTGAAATCATTTGGATCATTAAAAAATCAAGGATATTTTAAAACATGGCTTACGCGTATCGTGATAAACAAGAGCAAGGATTATCTTAAAAGACAAAGATTTACTGAAGAATTTACTGATAACCTAAATGTATTTTACGATATGTCCTCAGATGAAATCGGCATAATGGATTGCATTTGCAAACTCAACCCAAAGTCATCAATCTACATAACTCTGCGGTTTTATCATGATATGACTTATGAGGAGGTTGCCCGCAGTTTGAAACTACCCGTTTCAACAGTAAAATACAAAACCAAAAAGGCATTAAACGAATTAAAATCATTTTTGGAAGGAGATGCAACAAAAAATGAAACTGTATGAACTGGAAAACAAATTAAGAAAACACGCTGAAACGACCAAAAATGTCATGCAGGCTCCTTTCGAACTAAAAGAAGAAATTATGAAAATGGAGGCGCATGCTATGAGTCAACCTAAAGGCAGAATTAGAATGAAAAGAACATTTGCAATCGCAGCAGCATTAGCACTTTGCGTTGTAACTGTTACAATGACGCCGTTAGCAAATACGATTCAAGGTTTTTTCAGCGACATCGTTCGTTTTGACGGAGCTATAACCGGAACTAAGTATGAAAATGCAACTAACGATATTAAGGTTGATATTTTGGAATTAACATCCGAGAACGGTAATGTTATTATTCCGGTAGAATTGATCTTTGAAAACCCAACAGAAGCACCATTTCCTTATATTCAGGAAGTCGCAATCGCTGAATACAAAATAGTTGATAGCAATAATAAAGAAATAGAAAAAATAAAGCTTTCTGCAGAAGAGGGAGATAAGGGAACGGTTAGTGATGGCAAGGTGTTCGTTAATCTTTCGCTAAACAATGCGAAATTTAAATCAGGTGAAGAATATACAATCGTAATTGAAAAGATGTACGGTCTTGCAAAGGCCGATGCACCGCTACATATCACGGGAACCTGGGAATGTAAATTTGTCAAGTAGAAATGGGATTTACCTCGTTTAGCTTTTCCGTTGAGACAGAGCGATTTAGAGACTCGTCTAAATCGTTCTGTTTTTATATTAACATCATTGTTTGTGTGTTTAAAACGGAAATTCAAAGGATTGGAGTCAATAATAGCTATTGACAAGCGAGGGAGAATATGGTAGAATAATCTAGCACACAGTGTGCTGAAAGAGGAGGTGTTTTTATGGCGAATACCTTTGATAAGTTAATTTATGATGAGATGTCTGAACAAATAATCGAAGCTACAGAGGCATTAACTTTAGTTGAAAAAGTGCATGATATAAATGTGCGCAAAATCTTAAAGCGCCTTGATATAACAAATCGGGTTTTTTATAATCGGTTTCACAACATTGAAGAAGTTCTTGATATAATTTCGGAACGATCCGTTTTAAAAGTTAGAGAAAGTTTGAAATTTCATTTTGATGAAAAGAAGGACTTTTTTGAGCAGATCATGGATGAGGTTGAAAAAACTCTTATCATTTCCTATGAAACGAGAATGAACTTTGCCCATTATGTTTTTGAAAATGACTCTGTTACGGACAGAAACTATAAATGGTGGATAGAAGAGATTAAAAAAATACTTAATTATGCAATTGATAAAGGGTATATAAAGAAAGTTGATACGGATATGACGAGTTATGCAATTTGGTGCTTTATCCGCGGATTTAATGCAGATGCCATTGGCAGAAAACTTTCACTGGACGAAGCGATAGAGCGATATCGGTATGGCTTTCGATTTATTTTAGATGGGTTAAAAGCGTAACACCAATTTTTAAACAGGGAGTTTTTCTCTGTTTAAAAATTTTGCAGCACACAGTGTGCTGAAAATGTAGAAATACAAAGTATTATGTTGAAAAACAGAAAGGAAAGTAACGATGTTTTTTATTAAATCGGTATATTGTCGTGTGTTTCAGGGAGCATTCAGAATGGCTCTGCCAGTGCTCCCATACAGGGAGCCGCAAATCATAAATTCTTGTACAGAGCTTGGAGGTGTATTAGACAAAGAAAAAGTAAGCTCTGTGCTTATTGTTACAGACAAAGGCATAGTAAACAATGGATTGTTGAAGCCTGTTGAAGATGCATTAAAAACAGGTAATATTCCGTATGCAGTTTATGATGATACGCTTCCCAATCCAACTGTTATAAATGTAGAGGGTGCACTTAAGCTGTATCACACAAACAAATGTAATGCCATTATAGCGATTGGCGGCGGTTCTTCAATGGACTGCGCAAAGGCTGTGGGTGCGCGTGTTGTATATCCTAACAGAACCGTCAACCAGTTGGGAGGCAAATTGAAAGCATGGCGCAAATTGCCGACATTTATTGCCATTCCCACCACTGCAGGTACGGGTAGTGAAACCACCTTGGCAGCTATGATTACAGATTCGGTTACGCATCATAAATATGCTCTTATGAGTTTTCCGCTTATACCGCACTATGCGGTGCTTGACGCCAAACTTACATATTCATTGCCCCCGCATTTAACGGCGACTACAGGCATGGATGCTCTTACGCATGCTGTGGAAGCGTATATAGGCCGTTCAACCACAAAAGAAACAAGACGCCTTGCATTAGAGGCGACAAAGCTCGTTTTTGAAAATCTCAAAGCCGCTTATGATAACGGACAGAATCATATTGCAAGAGAAAATATGCTCCATGCGGCATATAAGGCAGGTATAGCCTTTTCAAAATCCTATGTTGGATATATTCATGCAATTGCCCATTCTCTCGGTGGCCAATATGGGACACCTCACGGCCTTGCCAATACCGTTATTATGCCCTATGTGCTGGAGGCTTATGGCAAAAGCATATATAAAAAGCTTTATGAACTTGGCGTAGCTGCAGGGGTTTGCAGTCAAAACGATTCGTATAAAACAGGGGCTGAAAAGTTTATTGATGCTGTGAAAAAATTGAATGCAGATATGGGAATTCCCGAACAAATAGAGGGTATTAAAAAAGAAGATATTTGCCGAATGGTAAAGCGTGCCGAAAAAGAGGCAAATCCCCTTTATCCTGTGCCGAAGCTGATGACGAAAAAAGAACTGGAAGGCTTTTATTACCAAATTGGAGGAATCTATGAGAAAAATTAAAATTGTGGCTGACTCGTCCTGTGACTTATTTCATTTACATGGTATTGAGTTTGGCTGTGCCTCTATGAAAATCATTACCGATGATCAGGAATTTGTTGATGATGCATCCCTCTGTGTGGACGAAATGGTTCAGTTTCTCTACCAGTACAAAGGAAAATCAAAATCGTCATGTCCCAATACAAACGATTGGCTTGATGCATTTGACGATGCGGATGACATCTTTTGTGTTACGATTACAAGCGGCCTTTCGGGGAGTTATAATTCTGCCTGTGCAGCAAAGCAGATTTATGAATCGGAAAATGAGGGGAAACGCGTGCATGTGTTTGACACGCTTTCGGCAGGGCCTGAAATTGTGTTGGTTATAGAGAAAATTAGGGAATGCGTTCAAAGCGGCATGCCTTATGAGGAGATCTGTCACACTGTTGAGGCGTATATGAAAAGGACGGGACTTCTTTTTATGTTAAAGTCTCTTCGGACTTTTGCCAATAACGGCCGTGTTTCACCTATGGTTGCAAGGCTTGTGGGGATTGCAGGTATATGCATTGTCGGAAAAGCAAGTGACGAAGGAACCCTTGAGCCCATGCATAAGTGTCGTGGCGAACAACGCTCACTTGAAACCTTGGTAGAGGAACTTGAAGCACAAGGTTTTCATTCGGGAAAAATCAGCATTGGTCATTGCCAAAATGAATCAGCCGCCATTAAGCTGAAGGATTGCATTCTTGCAAGATTTGAAAATGTGCAGATAGAAATTCATAAACTGAGAGGACTTTGCAGCTTTTATGCTGAAAAAGGCGGCGTACTCGTAGGCTTTGAAAAAGCGTGATGGAGGAAGAAGTATGACAAACGAACAAATCAGCTCATTGCTTGAAAAGCAAAGAAAATATTATAAAAGCGGCGTTACCATTCCTGTAAAGTTCCGCATTGAGCAACTAAAAAAATTGCATGCAACCATTAAAAAATATGAAAATGAAATAAACGATGCATTAAAAGCGGACCTTGGCAAAAGTCATTTTGAAGGATTCATGTGTGAAAGCGGTCTTGTATTATCTGAGATTTCATATATGATTCGTCATACAAAACGATTTGCAAAGAAAAAGACGGTTTACACGCCACTTACAAACTTTGCATCTCATAGCTTTAAACAGCCCGTTCCTTATGGCAACACACTCATTATGAGTCCTTGGAACTATCCGTTTCTTCTAACGATGGACCCCCTTGCCGATAGCATTGCCGCCGGCAACACGGCAATTGTTAAACCAAGCGCCTATTCACCGGCCACAAGCAAAATAATTGAGAAAATTATAACCGAATGTTTTGCTCCTGAATATGTTGCGGTTGTAACCGGTGGCAGAGCTGAAAACACAGCACTTTTAGAGCAGAAATTTGATTTTGTATTCTTTACGGGCAGTCAGGCGGTTGGCAAAGAGGTACTTCGTAAAACCGCTGAACACCTTACGCCTGCTGTATTGGAACTTGGCGGTAAAAGTCCTTGTATCGTAGATGAGAGTGCGAACATTAAACTTGCAGCGAAACGGATTGTGTTTGGAAAATTTTTAAACTGTGGTCAGACCTGTGTTGCGCCCGATTATATTCTTTGCCAAAACTCAATAAAGGATAAATTTATTGCCGAAATTATTAAGCAACTAGAAAAGCAATATGGCGAACATCCTCTTGAAAATCAAAATTATGGCAAAATTATAAACGAAAGACATTTTGAGCGTCTTTGCGGTCTTATTGATGAAAACAAGGTTATCGTTGGTGGTGAAACAAACCGTGAAACCAATCAGATTGCGCCTACAGTTATGGATCATGTAACCGAACAGGATGCCGTTATGGGCGAAGAAATCTTTGGCCCCATTATGCCAATACTGACATTTGACAGCTTTGATTCTATGATTGAAGAATTAAAAGATAAAGAAAAACCCCTTGCACTGTATTTGTTTTCAAGCAACAAAAAACACATTAAGCGAGTCACGACGGAGCTTTCTTATGGTGGTGGCTGCATAAACGATGTGGTTGTTCACCTTGCAACAAGCGAGATGGGATTTGGCGGTGTTGGTGAAAGCGGTATGGGCACCTATCACGGAAAAGATGGTTTTGATGCCTTTTCGCACTATAAATCGGTTATGGATAAAAAGACCTGGATTGACTTGCCTATGCGCTATCAACCCTATAAAAGCAAACTTTATGCCAAGCTTTTGCATATGTTTTTAAAATAAAAAAGAATTTGGGACGATTAAAAATCCGCACACAAAAGTGTGCGGATTTTTTTGCGTATTTAATGGAATTGACATAAGCTATCGCCGAATTATTTCTTCATAAATTCCGGCGGAATGGTTTCGCTATTTGCAAAGGCGTTTGGTCCCGGGTCGGACATTGAAAAATACATTTTTGCGGCTTTTGTTGTGCCAAAATCACGGTTTGAACCCGTGTTTTGCACTTTGTTAAAGGCATCACGGAACATTTGATTGTGGGCTTCTTCACGGTTCAAAAGAAAGTCGATGGTTTCTTTTACTTTTTTATCATCAATTTGACGATAGAGATATTCATAGACAACTTTTGCTCGCTGCTCGGATGCAATATTGCTTAAAATGTCGGCGCATAAATCCCCCGTAACGGTTACATAATCGGCTGTCCAGGAATAGCCGGAGGCGTTTATAAGACCGGGATTTAAGCCTAAAATAACATGTGACTGAATTTCGCCTGCCTGCACTTTGGTAGCATCAACATCATGGCCGTTGAGCAGGTTGATGGTTTGTGCCACCATTTCCATGTGCCCCAGTTCTTCGGCGGCTATATCGAGAAACAAATCCTTAATTTCCGGGTCTTTAATGCGAAAACTCTGGGACATATATTGCATGGCTGCTTTAAGTTCACCGTTGCCGCCACCAAGCTGTTCCTGCAGCAAAACAGCGTATTGCGGGTTTGGCTTTTCAACTGAAACAGGATGAAACAGCATTTTTTCGTGTTTAAACATTTGGTTTACCTCCAATTGCTTTTTCTTTATTTTTAGCAATTTAGAGTGCGTTATTCATAGTCTTGTAATTTTAATGCATAATATACTGTAACCGGTTTTAAAACGAATAACTTAAGAAAAAAGGAGTACTGATATGTTGCCAACACAAGATCCTCTGCAGTTATTACAAAGTTTGATATGGTTACTGGCAGGCGTGGGTGTTTTTATTGTCGGAATGAACTTTATGGGCGATGCCTTAGAGAGAAGTGCCGGCAAAGGGATGAAACGCCTGCTTGAAAGAATCAGCAATAATCGATTTTCAAGTGTTGGCATTGGTGCCGGTGTGACGGCCATCATTCAAAGCTCCTCTGCCACATCAGTCATGGTTATTGGTCTTGTAAATGCGGGTGTAATGACTCTTATGCAGGCAGCTCCTATTATTATGGGTGCCAACATCGGAACAACCATCACTGGTGTTTTAGTGGCTCTTAAAAATGATTACTTTAACATGGCGATGTATGTTCTTGCTTTTGTCGGCGTCATGATGGGCTTTGCCAAAAAAGAAAAGATTAAAATTGCCGGCAGTTTGTGTACAGGTTTGGGCTTAATTTTTGTGGGCATGAATATCATGAGCAGTGAACAGGCATTTGGAAATCCCCTTGTTGAGAACCTCTTTATTCAGGTTTTTAAAACAATTGATTTTCCCTTTTTTCTGATTATCGTCGGTGCTGTTTTTACAGCGCTCATTCAGAGCTCTTCGGCCTCTACTGGTGTTGTTATCACCATGGTTGGCACCCGGGTTCTCCCGCTTGAACTTGCTCTGTTCATCATTCTTGGTGCGAACATTGGTACCTGCGTAACGGCTCTTTTGGCATCGATTGGCGCAAATGCCAATTCCAAACGCGTTGCGCTGATTCATTTTGCCTTCAATGTGGTGGGAACAGTGGCCTTTACGGTTATTATTTGGCTGTTTCGTGAGCCAGTTGTCAATTTTCTGGTGTCCACCTTCCCCAGAGATGACCCCATGTCACTGCAAATGCGAGTTTCCTTTTTCCATGTTATTTTTAATGTGGTCACGACCGGCTTGCTGCTCCCCTTTGTGAAGCAATTTGTGAAGTTTTCTTGTTCTGTTATTCGGGATAAGAAGGAAGATGGAGAAGACAAAGCACTTAAACATGTGGACGAAAGATTGCTTGCTACGCCGTCTGTTGCCTTTATGCAGGTGAAGAAGGAAATGGATTATATAGTTTCCTTGGTAGAAGAAAACATCCGCCTTTGTTTCGTGGCAATGGATACAGGTTCTGCAGAGCACGATGAGCAGATTTGCAAAAATGAAGAAATAATTGACTTTACCAACAGTGCATTAACAGAGTTTTTGATTAAGCTATCTGCGGAGATAGAGGGACGAGACGAAAAGGTTATCGGCTCCTATTTTCATGTTTTAAACGATCTTGAGCGTGTTGGTGACCATGCCGAGAACTTCCACGAAATTGGTCTTGAAATGATCCATAAGAATATCTCATTCTCCGACCGTGCCCTTGACGGGATCTCGGCCATGCGTGAAAATGTTATGCAAATGTTGGAAATTTCAAAAGATGCATTTGAAAACCTGCGCAGAGATAGACTGTCAAACCTGACTCAATTGGAAGAAGAGGTTGACAGCAAGAAGAAGTCGCTGATTGACGGCCACTTTGCAAGACTTGCCGAAGGAAACTGCAGTGTTGATGTGAGCCCTTATTATTCATCTGTTATAGTCGGACTTGAAAGAGTGGCCGACCATTTGGTGAATATCGGTTACAGTATCATCAGTCCTGTCGGTTCTCAAAAAGAAGAAAATTGATGGCCGTGCTCATCATGCCACTCGTTTTATATACAGCGTACAAAATCCTGTCGAAAGACAGGATTTTTTGTTTTTTATGAGAAAGAGAAAAAGAATGAAATCAAGTATTCTTCCCGCCTTTTTTGCAATAATAAAAAAAGAGGTGAACCTATGAAATCCATATGGAATGAGGCAGAAAAAACGGAATTTAGCTCGCTTTGTGGCGATATTCAAACCGATGTGTTAATCATCGGCGGCGGATTGTGTGGACTTTTGTGCGCTTATATGCTTAAAGAGGCAGGTGTGGACTGTGCGTTGGTGGAAGCGGACAGAATATGTGCAGGTGTCACTAGCGGCACCACAGCAAAAATCACATTCCAGCATGGACTTATTTACCATAAAATCATAAAAAAATATGGCATTAAAAAAGCACAGCTTTATTTTAAAAGCCAAAGGGAAGCCAGTGAGAAAATGATGGCGCTTGCATCAGTTATGGATGATGATTTTGCCGTTTGCGATTCTTTTGTGTATTCTATAAACAACAAAGATGTGCTTGAAAAAGAACTGGATGCACTTAATAAAGTCGGATGCCGTGGGGTGTTTTGCAAAGAAACAGAGTTGCCCTTTGCGGTTGCCGGGGCCATTAAAATAGAAAACCAGGCAACCTTTCATCCTTTAAAATTTGCTTATGCCATCGCCAAAGATTTAAAGATTTATGAAAACACAAAAGTTTTGGAGCTAAAACCAAACACAGCCGTGACGAATCATGGCACTATTACGGCAAAAAACATGATTGTGGCAACCCATTTTCCCTTTATTAACAAACATGGTGGCTATTTTCTTAAAATGTATCAGCATCGGTCTTATGTATTAGCTTTAGAAGGGGCGTCGGATATAAAGGGGATGTATGTTGATGAAGCAAAAGACGGTTTGTCATTTCGAAAACAGAATGATTTATTGCTCCTTGGCGGCGGTAGTCATCGGACGGGTAGCTCGGGTGGAAATTGGGATGAGCTTTGTGCGGTTGCAAAACAATATTTTTCAAATGCGCGAGAAGTGGGCCGGTGGGCAACTCAGGACTGCATGACACTTGACGCCATCCCTTATATTGGCCAATATTCAAAATCAACACCGGGGTTATATGTAGCCACAGGATTTAACAAATGGGGCATGACATCATCAATGACAGCGGCTATGATATTAGCTGATATGATATGCGGGAGAAAAAGTGAATATGAAGAGGTTTATTCACCGTCAAGAAGCTTCTGGCATCCTCAACTTGCTATCAATGTGGTTGAATCAATCAAGGGATTGGTTACGCCAACAACACCGAGATGCCCTCATTTGGGGTGTGCATTAAAATACAATAAGGCGGAGCACTCGTGGGATTGCCCGTGCCATGGCTCAAGGTTTGAAGAAGACGGCAAACTGATTAACAACCCCGCCACAGATGATAAAAGTAAAGTGAAGTAACATGGCTGCTGTAATCAGATTGAGTTAAAATAAAAGGAAAACCCTCCTTCTAAAGGAGGGTTTATTTTACCTGCTATCTTTTTTCAGCTTTTGGGGATATGCCATATACATTTTTAAAGGTGCGAGAAAAGGAAAAACTGTCATCATAGCCAACCAACTGGCTCACTTCACCTACATTATACCCTGCATGAAGGAAGTGTCGAGCTTCGCGCATGCGCTTTTCCATGATGTATCTTTGAAGAGTAAGGTTATATTTTTGTTTAAATAATTTTGTCAAGTAGTTTTTATCAATTCCAATTTGTTGTGCCACGCTGGCAACCGATATTTTTTTCATGTAGTCAGAATCAATAATATTTTTCGCTGTTTCGGCATATGATTTTTTATGTTCAGTTCCTAAAATCTCGCATAAAAGCTCCATAACCTTCAGTGCTATGTATTCTTCACACATGTCTCCATAATCTTCGGCTCTCTGCATGTCGTCAAAGAAATAGCCAGGAATGGACAAAACTCTTTCTTTTATCCGGTTGAGTTTATCGGCATATTCCCCTGAAAAACCGACCCATTTATATTGCCAGGGGTTTTTAGAATCGGCGGTGTATTCATAAATCTCGTTAGGACGAATAATAAAAATTTCGTTTTTGCCCACTTCGTAGGTCTTTCCGTCGATTTTAAAAACGCCTTTTCCGGATACAATATAGTGGATGAGCCAAAACCTTCTTATGCTTTTGCTTGAGTGCCCCGGTGCGCAGGCCTGTCGTCCGCAAACATGGGGATTAATAAAGCCCAGGCCTTTATCTTGCAAATAAATATCATATCTTTCGTGCATACTAACACCAACCTTTTTAAAGAGGGTTTGCATCTTGCTTGTATTTTATCATATATAACACGCATTTTGCAATAGACATTTAACAATAAATTTACTTATAATATTGATATAAAAGTAAAAACATGCCATAAAAAGTGGTTAAAATGGGCATTTGCATATAATATGTTAAAAATCTATATTACGGATTTTGCTATAAAGAAAACGGATTATGATATAACGAGAATTAGGAAATATCGATTTATGAAAAGGAGAAGAGAATGAAACAGATAAGTGTTGATTATACAAAAGCATTGATCGAACTCTCAGAAGACGATATTTTTGATATGCAGGCAGAAGTGACAGCGGCACACAATCTTCTTCACGAGGGCCAGGGTGCAGGCAATGATTTCATCGGCTGGCTTGACCTTCCCACAACCTATGACAAGAAAGAGTTTGAAAGAATACAGAAGGCGGCAGAAAAAATCAGAAAAACATCAGAGGTTTTAGTGGTAATTGGCATTGGTGGGTCTTATCTTGGGGCAAAGTCAGCCATTGACATGCTAAACAGCCCCGGCGCATGCCCGAAAACAGAGGTGCTTTTTGCCGGCAATTCCATTAGCTCAAATTATTTGAGCCAAATGCTTCGATATGTTCGTGATAAAGACTTTTCAATCAATGTTATTTCAAAATCGGGCACCACAACCGAGCCGGCCATTGCCTTTCGGTTTTTTAAAGAACTCTTAGAAGAAAAGTATGGAAAAGAGGGCGCCCAAAAGAGAATTTTTGCTACAACGGATAAATCCCACGGTGCACTAAAAGAGCTTGCCCAAAAAGAAGGCTATGAAACCTTTGCGATTCCGGACAATATAGGCGGTCGATATTCCGTTTTAACAGCGGTTGGTCTTTTGCCCATTGCGGTTTGCGGTGCTGACATTAAAAAAATTATGGAGGGTGCCGAGGCAGCTTACCATGATTTTCTCAAAGAGGATCTTGAACAAAATGCGTGCTATCAATATGCAGCGTGTCGCAACGCCCTTTACCGAAGCGGTAAAACTATTGAAATGATGATTAACTATGAGCCGGAGCTTATGTTTTTTTCAGAATGGTGGAAGCAGCTTTACGGTGAAAGCGAGGGCAAGGAGCATAAGGGTATTTTTCCGGCCTCGGCATCCTTTTCAACGGATTTACATTCCCTGGGACAATATATACAAGAAGGGCACCGAATCTTATTTGAAACGGTTTTAAATGTTGAGAAACCGAAGAAAGACCTTATCATTAAAAGTGATGAAGATAATTTGGATAATCTAAATTATCTTGCCGGCAAAAGTGTTGACTATGTGAATCGACAGGCGTTTTTAGCAACGCTTTTGGCTCATAACGACGGGGGTGTGCCCAATATCATTATCAATATTCCTGAACTCTCAGAGTATTATTTTGGCTATGTGGTATATTTCTTTGAAAAAGCATGCGCCATCAGCGGCTACATTCTTGGGGTGAACCCCTTTGATCAGCCTGGTGTTGAGGCCTATAAAAAGAATATGTTTGCCCTTTTAGGCAAGCCCGGTTATGAAAAAGAACGGGTCAGATTGAAAGAAAGAGTATAACAAATTGGTGCTTACCAACATATTTTCTTATTTTAAAAAGGAACCGTCCTGATGGGACGGTCCCTTTTTGGTTTTACTTAAATTGCGGATTGATAAACAGAGGATAGTCAGGGGGAAAGAAGGTGAAGAAAACATAGGCGATAATCAGAAGGATTTGCAAAAATTGAAGAAGTATGTGAACCCCATTAGCCCTGCAGGAAAGAGTCCATTTGTACACAGCATAAAAGGCTATAATGACCGAAATATAAAAAATGGATTTATCAACGGTAGGGGTATGAAAGCCGATTACGCCTGAGTAAGTATAAAAGAAAACGATAATGAGCAAAACGCCCAAAAGAGAGCCCGCAGCCGCAGCGGAAGTTATGCAGGGATAGGCCAAACTCAATTTTTTATTTAAATAAAAGGAGTAGAGCAGCATGGGAAAAAAGATTAGCTTTGTGTGCTCCCAAATAGACTCGTTAACCGGCGCAAACAAACCCACAAGGGTGCTGCCGCCCGACCATTCATAAACAAAGTGGAATAAGGTTCCCAAAACCGATACGAATAAAATGCCAAATGCAATATATCCTTTAAATCCTTTCATACACATCACCAATACTATACATAGCAGAAAAGGAAAAAAATATGCCTGCAAAATGCTATTACTATAAAATATAATTATGATAAATATATTTTAATATGTATTTGCTTATGTGGTTAAAGTTGTGTATAATCATAAGCATCAAACAAAAGACAGACAAAAGTGAGGAAAAAGAACATGGCGATGTTTCGAGAAGAATATGATTCATTAGGTATGAAAGAGGTTCCCGCCCAAGCTTATTATGGCGTGCAGGCTCTGCGTGCTGCCGAAAATTTTAAAATTTCCGGCACCCGGGTGCACCCGGAAATGATTAAGGCCATTGCCGAGGTTAAAAAGGCAGCGGCCATTGCCAACAAAAAGGCAGGCGTTATTGATGAAAAGATTGCCGACGCCATTGTTTTAGCCTGCGATGAGATATTAAAAGGGCAACTGGTAGAGCATTTTATCGTGGATTCCATTCAAGGTGGTGCCGGCACTTCCTTTAATATGAATGCAAATGAGGTTATTGCAAACCGGGCCATTGAAATCCTGGGGGGCGAAAAGGGCGATTATTCCATTGTTCATCCCAATGACCATGTTAACTGTGGTCAGTCCACCAACGATGCGTATCCCAGCGCCGGTAAAATTGCAACCGTACGGCTTTTAATGAGTGCCATAGAAGAACTCAAAATTCTGCATGATACCTTTATGGAAAAGGCAGAGGACTACAGCCACATTATTAAAATGGGCAGAACCGAAATGCAGGACGCCGTTCCCATTAGTTTTGGTCAGGTTTTTCGTGCCTATGCCTCCGCTATCCGTCGTGATATGAATCGCTTCCGGCTTGCCATCGGCGAAATGGCAAAGCTTAACATGGGCGGCACAGCGGTGGGCACCGGTATTAACGCTGACCGCCAGTATATTGAAACCGTTGTGCCTGTTTTAGCAGAGATTACAAACTTGCCGTTAGTTCAGGCGGATGACCTGGTTGATGCAACACAAAACCTTGATTCCTTTGTGTATGTATCCGGCATTGTGAAATCTTGTGCGGCAACTCTTTCTAAAATTTCAAATGACTTAAGACTCATGTCTTCAGGCCCTAGAACAGGTTTTGCAGAAATTAACTTAATGCCCAAGCAAAACGGCTCATCCATTATGCCCGGTAAAATCAATCCTGTCATCCCTGAGGTTATGAATCAGATTTGCTTTAACATTATTGGTAACGACACCACCATTACCTATGCAGCAGAAGCCGGTCAGCTTGAGTTGAATGCCTTTGAGCCCATCACCTTCCGCTGCTTGTTTGAATCTCTTGACACCCTGCGCAACGGCGTTTCTATCTTCATTAAAGACTGCGTGCGTGAAATTACAGTCAATCCGGCACAGTGCCAAACTCACCTTGACAGAAGCATTGGTCTTGTTACCGCACTTTGCCCCTATATTGGCTATACCAAAGCCTCAAAGTTGGCAAAGCAGGCTCTTCGCGAGGATAGAAACATTCGTGATATTATCATTGCCGAAAACCTTATGACAGAAGAGAAAATTGACAAGGTTTTAGACCCCTGCAACATGATTTAACGATAGCGTAAACAAGAGAGTCTTAATTTAATAAAATGTATACACAAACACCTATTTAGATTTTTTTCTAAATAGGTGTTGACTTTTTATATGGCTTATGTTGATTGTATTAAAAAGTGTTACACTTCGTTTGACACATCATCCTATTTTGATTATAGGCCCTTGCTTTTTAAGAAATTAAGAAAGTGAAGAATGTTGCCATAAGCCGAATGTTTTTTATAAAAAGCGCAAATGGTTTGTTTTTCGTTAAAATCCGTAACATGTAAGTAGGCAAGATTTTTCTCAAGCTTTCTTTGCGGATAGTTGCGGGAAATGCCGATGCCGACCCCCGCCTCAATACATTTATTGGTGCACTGGATGTCATTGCACATAACAATGATGTTAGGCACAAAGCCAGCTCTTTCGCAGGCAGACATCAATAGATTATGCAAGCTGTTGTTTTCGCCGATGGATATAAAACTCTGTCCTGCCAGTTGTTTTAATGAGAGGGGTTTTCCTACAAGCTCACTTTTAGAAGAGGTGACCAGTCGAATTTGCGTGGTGAACAGGTTAAAACTCTCAAAATCGGGGTATTTCCCTGCATCCTCATCGATGATGATGTCATAAGCATCCCGGTCCTCTTCCATGAAATCAAACACAGTTTTAAAAGCGGTTTGGGGGTGCTTTTCTTTATATTCAATGATGTAATCGGTAATTTCTGTACGCATGGCGCGAACCAAAATCCGAATAACACGAGTGTCTGTATGGGGGGTTGACAAGGTGCCAATCACATTATCTAATTCGCTAAAAACAGAGTGGAGCGATTTAAACAAAAGCTTGCCCTCATCGTTGAGCACAATTTTGTTACTGAATCTTGTGAAAAGGGGACGGTTTAAATCTTTTTCGAGTCGTTTTATGGCTGCCGAAACCGAGGTGGCCGGCACCATATATTTTTCAGCTGTTTTGGCAAAGCTGCCGGTTTTGGCACTTTCGTAAAAATACCGTAGCTGCAAAAGCTCCATTTTCATCACCTCAATTTTATTCTACCATATCTTTAAAGATATGGCAAGGGTGTTTTAGGCAATTGTTTACAAAGGTGTAGAAAATGACTATAATAAAGGTGAAGGAGATGAAAAAATGAACACAATCATTGCAGATTACATAAAGAAAAACGAAAATGAACTGTTTAGACTTTTAAAAGAGCTTTGCTTAATTCCTGCCCCCTCTCACAAGGAAGAAAAGAGGGCGGAGTATTGCAAAAACTATTTAGAAGCCTGCGGTGCAAAGGGAGTTTATATTGATGAGGCGCTGAATGTGGTGTATCCGCTGGGCTCTGAAAACAGTGACAAAATCACGGTGTTTGTTGCCCATACGGACACGGTCTTTCCCGACACAGAGCCCATGCCTTATATAGAAGACGACGGCAAAATCTATTGCCCGGGTGTGGGGGATGACACAGCCAGTCTTGCCGTGCTTTTAATGACAGCTAAGTTTTTTATTGAAAATAATATTGTTCCTCAAAATGGTGTGCTTTTTGTGTGCAATTCCTGTGAAGAGGGCTTGGGCAATTTAAAGGGAACCCGTCAGATTTTTAAAGATTATGCTGGGCGAATTTCACAGTTTATTTCATACGATAGTAACCTTGATGTAATTGCCGATGACTGCGCCGGCTCACATCGGTATAAGGTTGAGGTCAAGACGCAGGGCGGTCATTCTTATCTTGCTTTTGGTAACAAAAATGCCATTAATGAGCTTTCAAAGATTGTTAATGCTATTTATAACATTTCATTGCCGCAAAAAGAAGGTCGCAAGGCAACCTATAATGTTGGTGAAATTGCCGGCGGAACATCGGTGAACACCATTGCACAGAGTGCGTCTATGCTGTGTGAGTATCGTAGCGATGATAAAGACTTGCTGGCCTTTATGCAAGCGAAGTTTGAGGAAATTTTTAAAGTGGCTGAAACAGAGGGGGTAACGGTACAGGTCAACAAAATTGGTGACAGACCCTGCAGCGATATTGTGTCTGACAAAATTGATAAATTAAAAGAGATGATTGTTCCCATTATTGAAAACGAAATTGGTAAAGAGGTGAAGTTTGCAACTTCGTCCACCGATTGTAATGTTCCTCTTTCAATGGGCATACCGGCCCTTTGTATGGGTGTTTTTTATGGTGGTGGCATGCACACCCGTGAGGAATGGATAGAAAAACAATCGCTGCCTATTGGTCTTTCGGTGTCCATTAAAACAGCTTTAAAACTTTTGGAGGTATCATTATGAAATTTACTGCAGCAGGTGATATGATTATTCAGCAAAGAATTCCGGCCGAATTTGAGGGTTATGGTGAGCTGGCGCCCTTTATTATGCAGGGTGATGCGCGGTTTTTTAACCTTGAAACAACCCTGCACCATGCAGGAACATGCTGCGGCTCGCAGTTCAGCGGTGGAACCTATATAAGAACAAATCCCGAAGTTTTAGACGATGCCAAAAAGTTTGGTTTTAATATGACCTCATTTAACAACAACCATGTGCTTGATTTTTCGTATGACGGCTTAGAAAGCACGCTGGATGCCGTGGAGAAAAGCGGTTTGGTTCACAGCGGAGTGGGACGCAATCTTGCTTATGCTTCGGCACCGGCCTATCTCGACACCGTTAATGGTCGAGTGGCGCTGATTGCGGTGAACACCTCTTTTGAGCCTTCTATGATGGCAGGGGAACAGTCCCCCTATTTCCCCGGCAGGCCGGGCATTAACGGTTTGCGCATTGAGTCTCACATTGAAGTGCCGGAAGAGGACATTGCTTACATTAAAAAATTGGCAAAAGATATTAACATAAATGCGGAAAAGGAAATAACTCGCAAGGAAGGATATTTTGCTGAGTTAAGGCCCGGCGAAGCTGAATTTGGCGCCCTTAAATTCTTTCAGGGGGAAAAGCGCCGACTTGTTGAAAAATGCAATGAAGAGGATGTAAAACGGGTCGAAAAAGCAATCTATGAGGCAAAACTGCAGGCAGATTATATTATGGTATCGGTTCATTCCCATCAGCTCAGCGGCGCAGAAAAAGAAAACCCTTCACAGTTTTTGCAAGACTTTGCTCACCGCTGCATTGATGCCGGTGCTCATGCTATTTTGGGTCATGGCCCCCATCTTTTACGCCCCATTGAAGTGTATAAAGATTGCCCGATTTTTTATTCATTGGGCGACTTTGTGCTTCAGCTTTACAGCGTGCAATTTGCACCCGATGATTTTTTCAGAAAGCATGGACTCTCTTCCGATGCAACGGTTCATGAGCTTCTTAAAAAACGGTCAAAAGACTTCACAGTGGGTCTTATGACGGATAAGCGCATGTTCCGTTCTGTGATTCCCTGCTGGGAAACCGAGGGAACAAAAATGAAATCCCTCACCCTTATGCCCATTGAAATGAAAATGGAGGGACACAGAGCGGAGCAGGGTCTTCCCAGAAAGTGTGATAATCCTGAAATTTATGAATATCTTGCCAAAATGTGTGAGCCCTATGGCACAAAAATAACCCGTAATGTAGATGGAACACTTGCTTGCAGCTGGTAGGACAAAGCTTTGTTTGAGAGCGTGATAGCGCTCTGCATAGGGTAAATCTCTCGGGCTTAGTAAAAAAGGAATGAAATCAGTTAAACATATACCAACTTGTATCAATAAAAATATTCTATACAAAATCTCTTTACAAAATTAAGCAGATAAGGTATAATATACTTTAGATTTTGTTTAAATTTTAACTAATTATTATGGGAGTGGTAAACATGAAACTGATTATTAAAGACAATTACGAGGCAATGAGCCTGTGGGGTGCGCAGCATATTGCTGATGCCATTAACAACCACAAAGAAGACCGTCCTTTTGTTTTGGGTCTTCCCACCGGTTCTTCACCCCTTGGCGTTTACAAAAACCTGATTGAAATGAACAAGGCAGGCAAGGTAAGCTTTAAAAATGTGGTTACCTTCAACATGGATGAATATGTTGGCTTGCCCAGAGAGCATGACCAGAGCTACTGGTATTTCATGCATGATAATTTCTTTAACCACATTGACATTCCGGCTGAAAACATTAACATTTTAGACGGTATGGCAGAAGATTTGGAAGCAGAGTGCCAGCGCTATGAAGACAAAATTGCTTCTTATGGCGGCATTGACCTTTTCATGGGCGGCAGCGGTGTTGACGGACACATTGCTTTCAATGAACCCTTTACCTCACTGGCATCACGCACCGGCGTTCGTGCTTTGACAGAGGACACCTTAATCGTTAACTCCCGTTTCTTTGATAACGACCCCAACAAAGTGCCCAAAACAGCATTATCCGTTGGTGTTGGCACTGTTTGCGATTCTAAGCAGGTTATGCTGCTCATTAACGGTCACAGCAAGGCTCGTGCTCTGCGTCACTGTGTTGAAGGCGGCGTTGACCACGCTTGGACCATCAGCGCTCTGCAAATGCACAAAGACGGCATTATCGTTTGCGATGAAGCTGCCTGCGGTGAGCTGAAGGTTGATACCTATAAGTACTTTAAAGAAATCTGCAAAAACGAGAAATAATTGACAAAAAATAAAAGGCTGTATCGCCCGGATAATTTCGGAGGATACAGCCTTTCTTTTTTTATCAGCCGCAGCAGTTGTGATGATGAGGATTTGGCGGGCAGTCAGAACAATCGTCTTTAGCCGGTGGGAAGAACTCATCAAAGGGGAATTCGATTTTTTCAAATAAGTCGCAGGGACTGTCTTCGCTTGAGGTGACGCATTCTTTTTGCGGAACACAAAAATCATAAGCGGGGATTAGCAGTTGCACACTTCTCTCGATTTTAACGATAGAGAAGAGGCCGATGGAAACAAACACACGCTTTTTCTCGCCACCCATCACGAGAGAGTCTTCAAACACATTGCAAACACACTGGGGAATGCGTGAAAAGTCCAAATCATCGCACAAGCAGCACAACTTGTCGTTAATATCAACCACTTTGGCGGCTAAACACAAGGGGTCAACCACTTCAACAACCGCTTTGGGCATATTGGTTTTTTGCCACAGCTGTTCGTCAAAGCTGTCATAACGATAGCGTGATTCAAAGACCTTCGCAGAGCCTTCAGAACCAAAGAGAATCACCTTTTTATCAAAGGTGGCAAGACCTTCTACCTTGCAGGGTTTGCCAACGCCGGTAAAGGCATCTAAAGTGATTTTAAAGAAGAACTTTAAATCCACTGTGAAATAGCCACGGTTAAAGGGTACCGGCTCAACATCGGTGAAGACCCAAATGATTTCAGACTTTCTGCACTTTACATTCACGGCTCTGTCAATAATTTCTTGGCCGGCGGCGGTGAAATAAACCCGCGCATCTTCAATGCAGTCTTTATCCTTACAGGAATCATAAATTTTATCGGTATGTATGCACACGGCGTCTTTTGGCTCGGCGCAATTGCCGGGAAAACCGCCACTGCGTAAGCGTTCGTTCATAGTGTATACCTCCTCAGATTTTGAGTTGATTTCTCAATCTATAATATCATATGCAAAAAAACCTTCTTTTGTTACACGAAAGGGGAATTTGGGTCTTAAACCGGGGATTTTTATTCTTTAAAAGAAGTTTTTTTAAATTCACATTTAAAACATCGTTTTCATACATAAAAATATAGGTGTTTTTTTAGGAAAAATGTTGACAACACCTGCATTACATGATAATATATTATCTGTAGATAGAGGCGCGTTTTTTAAGAGTAAGACAAAGGAGAATGCGGAGATTCGTGGAATTTGTCGTGAAAGGAAAAAACGCCGAAGGGTGTGCGGTTCCGCTCGCATGTGCCTGGGGTTGCGGCTAATAACCGTTTCACTGTCATCCAGCATTGGATGGGGGGCTATCACGCTTTTTAGCATATTTGTATGCAAAAGTCAAATGCTCCCACTACGGAGATTTGGCTTTTTTAATGTGTTATGGTTAAAAAATGTTTTCAAAAATTATGGCTGTGCATGCGCACGGCAGAATGGAGTTAAACATGAAAAAATATAACATTGCGGTAGTTGGCGCTACCGGTATGGTAGGCAGAACTTTCTTGAAGGTATTAGAAGAAATGAATCTGCCTGCAGAGAATTATTACTTATTTGCTTCTGCTCGTTCAGCAGGCAAAACCGTATCTTTTATGGGCAAGGACTATGTGATTGAGGAATTAAACGAAAATTCCTTCGACCGCGACATTGATATTGCACTGTTTTCAGCCGGCGGTTCTACCAGTGAAAAATTTGCGCCCATTGCAGCTTCTAAAGGTTGTGTTGTCATTGATAACTCAAGCGCATGGCGTATGGACCCCGAAGTGCCCCTGGTTGTGCCCGAGGTTAACCCCGACGACATTAAGTGGCACAAGGGCATTATCGCCAACCCCAATTGCTCCACCATTCAGGCTATGGTTGCGCTGCGTCCTCTGCAGCTTGCCTATGGCATCCACCGTGTAATTTATTCGACCTATCAGGCCGTATCCGGCGCCGGCATGGGTGGCTATAGCGACTTGGAAAACGGCATTAAGGGTGAAGCACCCAAAAAGTTTAATCATCCCATTTTCAACAACTGCTTACCGCAGATTGATGTCTTTTTAGACAATGGCTACACCAAAGAAGAAATGAAAATGGTGAACGAAACCAGAAAAATTCTGGGTGACGATTCCATTGGCATCACAGCCACCACCGTTCGTGTGCCTGTATTTGATTGCCACAGCGAATCCATCAATGTTGAACTTAAAAAACCTTTTGATTTAGCTGAATTAAAAACTATTTTATCCGCTGCACCCGGTTTGGTTGTGCAGGATGACCCGGCAAACGCTTTTTATCCCATGGCTATCACCGCAAAAGGCAAAAACGAAACTTTTGTTGGCCGTATCCGTCGTGATGAAAGCATTGAAAACGGTGTTAACCTTTGGGTTGTTGCCGATAACATTCGCAAAGGTGCTGCAACCAATGCGGTTCAGATTGCCGTTAAGCTGATTGAAATGTGGGAAAACGGCGAAATTAAGCGCTAATCACGGGTCAGCGATTTTATTCAGAAAGGAAAGGAACGCTATGAGCAAGCAGTTACTTTTTACCGGATCCGGTGTTGCTTTGGTGACACCGTTTAATAAAACAGGCGTTGATTTTGATGCCCTGGGTGAGTTAATTGAATTTCAAATTGCCAATAAGACAGATGCCATCATCATCTGCGGTACAACCGGCGAGGCATCAACCATGCCCGATAAAGAACATCTGTCAGCCATTTCCTATGCCGTTGAGCGTACTGCGGGACGAATTCCGGTTATTGCAGGCACCGGCAGTAATGACACAGCTCACGGCAAGGCTCTGTGCCGCGATGCAGCAAAAGCGGGTGTTAACGGTTTGTTGTTAGTAACCCCTTATTACAATAAGGCAACACAAAGAGGCCTGATTCAGCACTATAATGCTTTAGCAAGTGCATGCGATTTGCCGATTATCCTTTACAATGTTCCCAGCCGCACCGGCATGGGCATTGATGTGGAAACGGTGAAAGAGCTTTCGAAAAATGACCAGTTTGTAGGCGTGAAAGATGCAACCGGCAACATTTCATACACGGCACAGCTGGCAGCAACCTGTCCTGACATGGCCATTTATTCCGGTAATGACGATATGATTGTTCCCATTATGAGCTTAGGCGGCAAGGGCGTTATTTCAGTTTTGGCTAATGTTATGCCTGCTGAAACACACGACATGTGTGCAAAATATTTGGCAGGGGATACACAAGGTGCCTTGGCTCTGCAGCTTGAAATGTTAGATTTGGTTAAGGCTCTGTTTTGTGAGGTGAATCCCATTCCTGCTAAAACAGCCTTAAACTTAATGGGCTTTAATGCCGGCAAGCTTCGTTTGCCTCTTTGCGAAATGGCAGAGAACAATCTGGCAACCTTAAAACAAGCATTGTCAGCCCATGGCTTGATTTAGTCCACAGGCAGAAAGGACGATTACCTATGATAAATATTTTACTCAGCGGTGCTAACGGCCGAATGGGCAAGGCAATCACGCAAATGGTTGCTGAATCAGACAAAGCAAGAATTTTTTGCGGAGTGGATATTAACACCGAAACGAGTGGCGATTTTCCTGTTTATACTGATTTTTCGTCCGTTCAGGAAAAGCCCGATGTGATTATTGATTTTTCTAATCCGGCTAATTTTGATGCCTTAATGGATTATGCTGAAAAAGCTTGTGTGCCTGTGGTTATGGCAACAACGGGTCTTAAAAAAGAACAAAGGGATCGGTTGGTGCAGGCATCAGCCCATATTCCCGTTTTCTTTTCAGCCAACATGTCTTTAGGCGTTAATCTTCTTTGTGAATTGGCTCAAAAAGCGGCTGCTTTTTTGGGTGACAGCTTTGACATTGAAATTGTTGAGCGTCATCACAATCAAAAGCTGGATGCACCCAGCGGCACAGCGCTGGCCATTGCGGATGCTATCAATGAAGAGCTTGATAACACCGGTCATTATGTTTATGACCGTCACAGCGTGCGCAAGAAAAGAGAGAAGAACGAGATTGGCATTCATGCCGTTCGCGGTGGTACCATCGTGGGCGACCACACGGTGATTTTTGCCGGTCACAATGAAGTGATTGAGCTTCGTCACAGTGCATCATCCCGTGAGATTTTTGCATCCGGTGCCGTTAAGGCAGCTATTTTTATGGCAGGGCAACCCGCCGGATTTTATGACATGAAGAATTTGATTCATGCAGAGTGATTTTATTCTGCTGCATTAAAAAAGCGGTAAGGCTTTAAGCCTTACCGCTTTTTTGTTAAGAAATATAGTGCGTTATCATCTGTTACTCTGAATGGGGTAGTGTGTCAATGGAAATTACCGTTAAAACTCCTTGATTAACCTTAAAATGCACCGTATAACAGTCGTAGTCCATCACATAGACCCGTGCGTCATCTTCCTGATATGCAGGCCTTGGATCGTTTTTTAAAAGGTCTAAAAGGGTTTCCCTTGCAATGGGATCAACGGCATCTAACAGGGCTGGGGCACAGTCCACGGTGAGTGCATAGTCGATGAAAGCATCGGCAAAACCGCTGATGGCATCGGGATGGCTGTCTGTATAGGCGATGTAAGGCTTAATGTCCAAAATGGGCGTGCCGTTCATTAAATCAGCCCCTTTTACAATGAGAACAGGGCCGTTATCCGTTTGTTCAATCCGTTCCAGTTGGACAGAAGATAGGCCAATGCCATTGGGTCGGTAGGGAGAACGGGTGGCAAAAACCCCTACGCGCTGATTGCCGCCAAGGCGGGGCGGGCGAACGGTAGGGCGAAACTTCGCATCCTCGCAGGCTGAAAATTGCCACAGTATCCACAAGTGTGAAAAGGCCTCTAGACCGCGAAAGGCCTCTGGAACAGCAAAAGACTTTTCAAAGACAATCATCGATTCAACAGAGGGCACCAAGCCACTTTGACGGGGAATGCCAAACTTTTCATGAAATCCGTTATAAATGTGACCGATTACAGTGAGAGTTGAGTCTTTTGGCATAATTAGGCACCGTCCTTTCGGTATGGTTTGGATACTATACTTGGAAAAGCTTTTAATCGTACAAATTGCGGGTGTGTGAAAACGATGTATATAACAAATCTGAGTATGAAAAAAGCCCGCTAAAAAGCGGGCTTTCATGGTAGCGGCAGGTGGACTTGAACCACCGACCTAACGGGTATGAACCGTTTGCTCTAGCCAACTGAGCCATGCCGCCATGCAACATATATATTCTACTACAGAAAAGAGGATTTGTCAACTGTTTTTTTTGAATTTATCAAGAAAATTCGCAAACATTTTACTGTTTTTGGCAGGGGAGAGATGGGCGTTGTTAAATACATGCATATAGCCTGCGTCCATTCATATTATGACAAGAAAAAAGCCTATCCATGAATATCATGGATAGGCTTTTGTAAAAGCGTTTATTATTTGTTGATTGAGGAAACAACGCCGGAACCAACGGTTCTGCCGCCTTCACGGATAGCGAAACGCAGACCTTCTTCGATAGCGATCGGAGTGATCAGTTCAACTTCCATGGTAACATTATCGCCAGGCATGCACATTTCAACGCCTTCGGGCAGTTTGATTACGCCGGTAACGTCAGTTGTTCTGAAATAGAACTGGGGTCTGTAGTTGTTGAAGAACGGTGTATGACGACCACCTTCATCTTTAGACAGTACATAAACTTCACCTTTGAAGGAAGTGTGGCACTGAATGGAACCGGGCTTAGCCAGAACCTGACCTCTTTCAATTTCGGTCTTCTGAACACCACGGAGCAGAGCACCGATGTTATCGCCGGCTTCAGCCTGATCCAGAAGCTTTCTGAACATTTCAACGCCGGTAACAACGATCTTTCTAACTTCGTCAACCAGACCAACGAGTTCAACTTCGTCGTTAACTTTCAAAGTACCTCTTTCAACACGACCGGTAGCAACAGTACCACGACCGGTGATGGAGAATACATCCTCGACAGGCATTAAGAAAGGCATATCAGTTGCTCTTTCGGGATCGGGAATGTAAGAGTCAACAGCTTCCATCAGCTTTAAGATGGATTCATAAGCAGGATCAGCGGAAGGATCAGTTGCAGAAGATTCCAGAGCCTGCAGAGCAGAACCTGTGATGATCGGAGTGTCATCGCCGGGGAATTCATACTCGTTTAAGAGTTCACGAATTTCCATTTCAACCAGCTCTAACAGTTCGGGATCGTCAACCTGGTCAGCTTTGTTCATGTATACTACGATGTAGGGAACGCCAACCTGTCTAGCGAGCAGGATGTGTTCTCTGGTCTGCGGCATGGGGCCGTCAGCAGCGGATACAACCAGGATAGCACCGTCCATCTGAGCAGCACCGGTGATCATGTTCTTAACATAGTCAGCATGTCCGGGGCAGTCAACGTGAGCGTAGTGACGGTTTGCGGTTTCGTACTCAACGTGAGCAGTAGAAATGGTAATACCTCTTTCTCTTTCTTCGGGAGCACCGTCGATCTGGTCATATGCTTTGAATTCTGCACCGCCGGTCAAGCTCAAAGTCTTGGTGATAGCAGCGGTCAGAGTGGTCTTACCATGGTCAACGTGACCAATGGTACCAATGTTAACGTGAGTCTTGTTTCTTTCAAATTTAGCCTTAGCCATTAGTTTAGCCTCCTATTTTTTAAAATTTATTGTTTTTAAAATTCATTACCACTATTGTATAATTTTTTTGAGAAAAAATCAAGTGTTTTACAAAACTTTTCCCAAAGAAATTCCTAAGCAGCAAGCTTACGCTTCCTTCTTAGCGCGGCTGGAGATGATTTGCTCCTGAATGCTCTTGGGCACTTCATCGTAGTGACTGGGCTGCATGGTGTACTGACCGCGACCCTGTGTTTTAGAACGCAGGTCGGTTGCATAACCAAACATCTCAGAGAGGGGAACAAAGGCAGAAATTGCCTGTGCACCGGGACGAGCTTCCATACCCTGGATTTGACCACGGCGGGAGTTCAAGTCACCCATAACATCGCCCATGTATTCTTCAGGAACGATAACATCAACCTGCATGATGGGCTCTTTCAGAACGGGATCACCCTTACGGCAAGCATCTTTAAATGCCATAGATCCGGCAATTTTAAATGCCATTTCAGAGGAGTCAACTTCGTGATAAGAACCGTCATACAGTGTAACACGAACATCAACTACATTATAACCGGCTAATACACCGGACTGCATAGCGCCCTGAACACCGGCATCAACTGCAGGGATATATTCTTTAGGAATAGCACCACCAACGATTTTGTTGACAAATTCATAGCCACTGCCAGCTTCTAAAGGCTCAACCTTCATGAGTACATGACCATATTGACCTTTACCACCGGACTGTCTAGCATATTTATTTTCAACATCAACAGGTTTGCGAATGGTTTCCTTATAAGAAACCTGAGGTTTACCAACATTAGCTTCAACCTTGAATTCGCGGAGCAATCTGTCTACGATAATTTCAAGATGGAGCTCACCCATACCGGCGATGATGGTCTGACCAGTTTCTTCATCGGTATATGTCTGGAATGTGGGATCTTCTTCAGCCAGTTTTGAAAGTGCAATACCCATTTTTTCCTGACCTTCTTTGGTCTTGGGTTCAATGGCTACGCGGATAACCGGGTCGGGGAATTCCATAGATTCCAGAATGATGGGATGACCGGGGTCACACAGAGTGTCACCGGTTGTGGTATTTTTAAGACCAACGGCAGCAGCGATATCGCCGGAATAAACCATGTCGATATCCTTTCTGTCGTTAGCGTGCATCTGCAGAATACGGCCGATACGCTCTTTGTTGTCTTTTGTGGAGTTCAAAACATGTGAACCGGCAGATAATGTACCGGAGTATACACGGAAGAAGCACAGCTTACCAACAAAGGGGTCGGTCATGATTTTAAATGCAAGTGCTGCAAAAGGTGCATCGTCAGAAGAAGGACTTTCAACCTCTTCACCATCTAGGTCCACACCACGAATGGCAGGAACATCTAAGGGGGAGGGCATGTATGCTACAACAGCATCCAACAGCTTCTGAACACCCTTATTACGATAGGAAGTACCGCACAGAACGGGAACCATTTCGTTTGCGATGGTTGCCTTACGAATAGCGGTTTTAATTTCCTTCTCAGTGAGTTCTTCACCCTCTAAATATTTTTCCATGAGTTCCTCGCTGGTTTCAGCAACAGACTCTAAGAGGGCGTTTCTGTATTCTTCAGCCTGGTCTTTCATATCTTCGGGAATTTCTTCCTCACGGATATCTTTACCAAGGTCATCATAATACACATATGCTTTCATGTTGACTAAGTCAATCAAGCCCTTAAAGGTGTCTTCTGAACCAATGGGGAGCTGAATGGGAACGGCGTTACAATGCAGACGGTTTTTCATCATGCTGACAACATTATAAAAGTCAGCACCCATAATGTCCATCTTATTTACATAAGCCATACGGGGAACTTTGTAGTTATCGGCCTGACGCCAAACTGTTTCAGACTGCGGCTCAACGCCACCCTTAGCACAAAAAACTGTTACGCTGCCGTCGAGTACACGGAGTGAACGCTCAACTTCAACTGTAAAGTCAACGTGGCCAGGGGTATCTATAATATTGATTCTGTGGTTCTGCCATTGAGCAGTGGTAGCAGCAGAGGTAATGGTGATACCACGCTCTGCTTCCTGTTCCATCCAGTCCATCTGTGAAGCACCTTCATGGGTTTCACCGATTTTATGGATACGACCAGTGTAGAACAAAATACGCTCAGTCGTAGTGGTTTTACCTGCATCAATGTGAGCCATAATACCAATGTTTCTTGTTTTTTCCAAGGAAAATTCTCTTGCCACAATTTTCCTCCTTTCTTAAAAGTTAATTAAATAATCAATGGCAAATTACCATCTGTAATGTGCGAATGCTCTGTTAGCTTCAGCCATCTTGTGCGTATCTTCGCGCTTCTTAACAGAAGCACCGGTGCCGTTCATAGCATCCATGATTTCGGCAGCCAAACGCTCTTTCATGGTCTTTTCGCTTCTTTGACGGCTATACAGTGTCAGCCATCTGAGACCTAAGGTCTGCTTACGGTCAGGACGCACTTCCATGGGCACCTGATAGGTAGCACCACCGACACGGCGAGCCTTTACTTCCAATACAGGCATGATGTTATCCATAGCTTGTTTGAAAGCCTCTAACGGATCCTTACCGGTTTTTTCTTTGACAATGTCAAAAGCACCGTAAACGATTTTTTGCGCAACACCCTTTTTACCGTCTAACATGATGTTGTTGATCAGACGAGTAACAACAGTGCTTGCGTAAAGCGGATCAGGCAGAACCTCTCTTTTTGCAATAAAACCTCTTCTTGGCACTTTTCTTCCCTCCTTCATTAATTTGAATGAAATCACAGGTACTCGGCGATGAACGCCGTTTGTGCACAGTACATCTATAAAAGAAACAAATCAGTTCTTTCGGTCTGGTACCAGCACAGTTGTGATTTTACCTGCAAAGCTGTGCGCTATTATTTTTTAGGCCGCTTTGCGCCATACTTTGATCTGCCCTGCATACGACCGTTAACACCAGAGGTATCCAAAGAACCACGGATGATATGGTAACGCACACCAGGAAGATCCTTAACCCTGCCGCCACGAATCAAAACAACGCTGTGCTCTTGCAGATTATGACCGATACCGGGGATGTAAGCTGAAACTTCGATACCGTTTGTCAGACGAACTCTGGCAAGTTTACGGAGTGCGGAGTTAGGCTTTTTCGGTGTCATGGTCTTAACAGATGTGCAAACACCACGCTTTTGGGGCGAACTGATGTCGGTAGTTTTTTTCTTCAGCGTATTTAAGCCCTTTAAAAGAGCAGGCGCTGTTGACTTCTTTACAGAAGTTTCTCTACCTTTTCTCACAAGCTGGTTAAAGGTTGGCATGAACTGATTTCCTCCTTTCAGTCAAAGTAAATTATATCAAAACAACGGCACAAGCCGCACCCACATCAATGCCGCAGGCGCGTCCCAATTGTTGCTTTGTATCAAAATAAGTAACAGGCACTTGGTTTTCCCGGCAGAGGGCTTCAAAAGGCTCACGAACCGGGGCATCCGCATCCTGTGCAACATAGGCAGAAGCCACTTTTCCGGCAGCTACTGCTTCGGAGCACTGTCTGACTCCGATAAGAATTGGTTGGCTTTTAAGGTCGCCGTCCATAATGATTTTCACTCCAAGTTTTCATGGTGCAGCAAAAGGGCTGCATCGTAGTATACGCAGAAAAACTGCGGACACAAGCATAAGGGGCTTTTCACCCCTTACGCTTGTGCATACCTTATTATTTTACCATACTATGTCCTGCATGTCAATAGCTATTTTGCTTCGATTATTCGGCAGAAACTTCCTGTTCAGGAACCACATTGGAACCAATGTAATCACTGTTATCTAAAACGAAAGAGCTATAAACATCTTCTGCTTCAGGAGAAACAGCTTGCTCAAAATCAGTGTTCTGATACTTGGGCATACCGGTACCGGCAGGAACAAGCTTACCGATAATAACATTTTCTTTAAGACCAACCAGCGGGTCAATTTTACCCTTGGTAGCAGCCTCTGTCAGGACTCTTGTTGTTTCCTGGAAGGAAGCAGCAGACAGGAAGGAATCAGTGGTCAGCGAAGCCTTGGTGATACCCAAAATAATGCGGGTGCAGGTTGCCGGAGCCAAACCTTTTGCTTCCATTTCTTCGTTAGCCGCTTCAAATTCGTTAATATCAACCAGCGAGCCGGCTAAGAAGTTTGTGTCACCGGATTCTTCAATGCGAACACGGCGGAGCATCTGGCGAACAATAACCTCAATGTGACGGTCATTGATATCAACACCCTGCAGACGGTATACACGCTGTACTTCCTGAATGAGGTATTGCTGTACAGCAGTAACATCTTTAATGCGCAGAATGTCGTGGGGATTGATGCTACCTTCTGTGAGTTCATCACCTTTGGCAACAACATCGCCATCGGCCACCTTAATGCGTGAACCGTAGGGGATTAAGTAGGTCTTTGCGTCACCAACCTTATCGTCGGTAATCACAACTTCACGCTTTTTCTTATTTTCTACGATGCTGACCTTACCGCCGATTTCAGCGATAATGGCAAGACCCTTGGGCTTTCTGGCTTCAAACAATTCTTCAACACGGGGCAGACCCTGTGTGATGTCATCAGCGGTTGCAACACCACCGGTGTGGAAGGTTCTCATGGTCAGCTGTGTACCGGGTTCACCGATGGACTGAGCCGCAATGATACCAACCGCTTCACCGACGGGCACTTTATCACCGCTAGCAAGGTTAGAACCATAACATTTAGCACAGATACCCACTTTAGCCTTACAGGTTAATACGGAGCGAATGACAGCCCGTTTAACGCCTGCATCAACGGCTTTCTTTGCAAGCTGTTCGGTGATTAAGGTGTTTGCCGGAACAATCACTTCACCGGTTTCAGGATGCACGATGGGTTCTAAAGCGAAACGACCGTTTAAGCGGTCGAAGAGACCTTCAATGAGTTCTTTACCGTCACGGATATCAAATACTTCAATACCCTTATCGGTACCGCAATCTTCTTCGCGGATGATAACTTCCTGGCTGACATCAACCAAACGACGGGTTAAGTAACCGGAGTCGGCAGTACGCAGAGCTGTATCGGCCAAACCTTTTCTTGCACCGTGAGAGGAGATGAAGTATTCCAATACATTCAGACCTTCACGGAAGTTAGCACGAATCGGGATTTCGATGGTTTTACCGGAGGTATCGTTCATCAAACCACGCATACCGGCCAGCTGACGAATCTGATTCTGGCTACCACGGGCACCGGAGTGGGCCATCATGTAGATAGGATTGAACTTATCCAGATTTTCCATCAATGCCTTGGTTACCTTGTCATTGGTCTCGGTCCAGGTCTTGATAACCATATTATACCGCTCTTCGTCAGAAATTAAACCGCGTTTGAACTTCTTAGTGATTTTTTCAACAGCTTCTTCGGCTTCAGCAAGGTACTGTTTCTTAGCCTCGGGCACCTTCATGTCGCTAACGCTTACGGTAACGGCGCCACGGGTTGAGAATTTATAGCCCAGTGCCTTAATTCTATCCAAAACTTCAGCTGTTTCGGTTAAACCGTGAACACGAATGCACTTATCAACGATTTTACCCAGTTCTTTTTTGGTGGTTAAGAAATCAATCTCAAGCTTAAGCAGGTTTTCGGGAATGGTTCTGTCAACAAAACCTAAATCCTGGGGCACGGCTTCATTAAAGATGATACGACCTACGGTTGTATCAATAAGAGCTTCATGAATAACACCGTCAATCTCTTTGTTCATGCGAACCTTAATGGGCGCATGAATGCCAACAACACCGTTGGTGTAAGCCAGAATGGCCTCGTTGGGATTGGAGAAGGACTTGCCGGTGCCAATCTCTTCAGGATTGTCAATGGTCAGGTAATAAGCACCCAAAACCATATCCTGTGTGGGTACAGTTACAGGGCGACCGTCCTGGGGCTTTAACAGGTTGTTTGCTGAAAGCATCAGGAAACGGGCTTCTGCCTGCGCCTCGGGGGAGAGGGGTACATGGACAGCCATCTGGTCACCGTCGAAGTCGGCATTGTATGCGGTACATACTAAAGGATGCAACTTCAGCGCACGACCTTCAACCAAAACAGGTTCAAAGGCCTGAATACCCAATCTATGCAGTGTTGGTGCACGGTTCAACAGAACGGGATGCTCTTTAATAACATCCTCTAAAACATCCCAAACTTCGGGCTTTAAGCGCTCAACCATGCGTTTTGCACTCTTAATGTTATGTGCCAGTCCACCGTTAACAAGCTTCTTCATAACAAAGGGCTTAAACAGCTCAATAGCCATTTCTTTCGGCAGACCGCATTGATAAATCTTAAGTTCAGGACCAACGACGATAACAGAACGACCGGAGTAGTCAACACGCTTACCCAAGAGGTTCTGACGGAAACGACCCTGCTTACCCTTTAACATATCAGACAGGGATTTTAAGGGACGGTTTCCGGGTCCAGTTACAGGACGACCGCGACGACCATTATCAATCAGGGCGTCAACCGCCTCCTGCAGCATTCTTTTTTCGTTACGAACGATAATTTCGGGTGCGCCCAAATCAAGCAGTCTCTTTAAACGGTTGTTGCGGTTGATAACACGACGATACAAATCGTTTAAGTCGGAGGTAGCAAAGCGACCGCCGTCTAACTGCACCATGGGGCGCAAATCGGGAGGAATTACCGGGATGACATCCAAAATCATCCATTCCGGCTTGTTGCCGGATAAACGGAAGGATTCAACAACCTCTAACCGTTTTAAAAGACGAACCTTTTTCTGACCGGTAGCGCCTTCTAAATCCAGCTTGAGTTCCTTTGACATTTCCTCCAGGTCAATTTCCTGCAAAAGTTCTTTGATGGCTTCTGCGCCCATGCCGGCACGGAAGCGATCGCCATACTTTTCAGAAAATTCACGATATTCTTTTTCAGATAAAATCTGCTTTTTCTGTAATTCGGTTCTTGTGCCCGGATCAATTACCACATAAGCGGCAAAATAGAGCACTTTTTCAAGCATTCTGGGTGTCATATCCAGAAGCAGACCCATACGGGTGGGGATACCCTTAAAATACCAGATGTGAGACACGGGTGCAGCCAGTTCAATGTGACCCATGCGTTCACGGCGTACCCGGGAACGTGTTACTTCAACGCCGCAACGGTCACAAACAATACCTTTGTGACGGATACGCTTGTATTTTCCGCAGTGACATTCCCAGTCTTTTTGTGGGCCAAAGATACGCTCACAAAACAGACCATCACGCTCTGCTTTTAAGGTTCTGTAGTTGATGGTTTCCGGTTTTTTCACTTCGCCCCGGGACCACTCACGAATCATTTCCGGTGATGCCAGACCGATTTTAATTGCTTCAAATGAATTTTCAGACAACCGATTCATCTCCATTCCGATTTTATTGCCGCCCCGACTGCGGCTTTCGTATCATTGCGGGTTTTCGATTACAGCAAATCAAGATCGTCAACAAAGTCGCTTGCTTCGCCATCTAATCCCGATTCAAACTCATCGTCTAAATCATCATCAAGATCTTCATCAAGATCATCTTCCATACCATCGTCAAGGTCGTCATCCAGGTCAGCATCGTCATCGTCGATGTCACCCTCGTCATCGCCTTCGTCATCGTCGGCCAAATCCAAGTCGATGTAAGAAGCGTCACCTTTAACGGAAAGACCCATTGAAGCCTCTTCGTCCTCTTCTTCAGAAGAATCTTTCAGGTGAATTTCTTCCATGTTTTCATCCAATGCGCGAATGTCTAAACACAGAGACTGTAATTCTTTGATTAAAACCTTGAAGGATTCGGGAATGCCCGGCTTCGGTACGCTGTCACCTTTGACAATGGATTCATAGGTTTTAACACGACCTACAATATCGTCTGACTTAACGGTCAGAATTTCCTGCAGAGTGTAAGCAGCACCGTAAGCTTCCAAAGCCCAAACTTCCATTTCACCGAAACGCTGTCCGCCAAACTGGGCTTTACCACCCAACGGCTGCTGTGTAACTAAGGAGTAGGGGCCTGTGGAACGGGCGTGAATCTTGTCGTCAACCAAGTGGGCCAGCTTCAAGATGTACATAATACCCACGGTAACGCGATTATCAAAAGGCTCACCAGTACGGCCATCATAGAGAATGGTTTTACCGTCACGGTCAAGACCGGCCTTTTCCAAGGTATCCATAATATCAAATTCGTTAGCACCGTCAAATACCGGTGTGGCAATCTTCCAGCCAAGCTCTCTGGCCGCACGGCCCAAATGCACTTCGAGCACCTGACCAATGTTCATACGGGAAGGTACGCCCAAAGGATTCAGCACGATTTCAAGGGGTGTGCCATCGGGCAGGAAGGGCATGTCTTCTTCCGGTAGAATGCGGGAAATAACACCCTTATTACCATGGCGACCGGCCATTTTATCACCCACAGAAATCTTACGCTTCTGTGCAATGTAGCAGCGAACCAGCTGATTTACGCCCGGCGGCAGTTCGTCGCCTTTTTCACGGTCGAAGACAATAACATCAACGATGATACCGGCTTCACCATGGGGTACACGGAGAGAAGTGTCACGCACTTCACGGGCTTTTTCACCAAAAATAGCACGAAGCAGACGCTCTTCAGCGGTGAGTTCGGTTTCGCCCTTGGGTGTAACTTTACCAACCAAAATATCACCGGAGCGAACTTCAGCACCAATGCGAACGATACCGCGTTCATCAAGATCCTTCAGCGCATCTTCACCCACATTGGGAATGTCACGGGTGATTTCTTCGCTGCCAAGCTTGGTGTCACGGGCTTCGCATTCATATTCTTCAATGTGAATAGAGGTTAAAACATCATCACGAACAAGCTTTTCGCTGATGAGCATAGCATCTTCATAGTTATAACCTTCCCAGGTCATAAAGCCAATGAGGATGTTTTTACCCAAAGCGATTTCACCCTTGTCAGTGGAAGGACCATCGGCAATGATGTCACCTTTTTTAACTTTTTCGCCCTCTTCAACAATGGGACGCTGGTTAATGCAGGTACCCTGATTGGAGCGGGTGAATTTAATCAATTTGTAAGGATGTAAGTTGCCTTTTTTATCCTTAATAACAATTTCTTCAGCGCTGACTTTGTGAATGGTACCATCCTGCTTTGCCAGCACAACAACACCGGAGTCTTTTGCGGCTTTATATTCCATGCCGGTACCGATGATGGGGGACTGGGTTTTTAAGAGGGGTACAGCCTGACGCTGCATGTTTGCACCCATCAGGGCACGGTTTGCGTCGTCGTTTTCAAGGAAGGGGATCATTGCAGTAGCAACAGAAACCACCTGTTTGGGTGATACATCCATAAAGTCAACCTGGGAAGCCTCAACTTCCAAGATATCATCCTTAAAACGAGCGGCAACCTTTTTGTGAACAAACTTGCCTTCATCGTCTAAAGGCTCATTGGCCTGTGCAATGATATACTGGTCTTCAATGTCAGCTGTGATATAAATAATTTCATCGGTTGCCTTGCCGGTTTTCTTATCAACGCGGCGGTAAGGCGCTTCAATGAAGCCATATTCGTTAATACGGGCATAAGTTGAAAGAGAAGAAATCAAACCAATGTTCGGACCTTCAGGGGTTTCAATGGGACACATTCTGGAATAGTGAGAATGGTGAACGTCACGAACCTCGAAGCCCGCACGGTCACGGGACAAACCACCGGGACCTAAGGCTGAAAGTCTTCTTTTATGTGTCAACTCAGAAAGGGGATTCAACTGATCCATGAACTGCGAGAGCTGAGAAGAACCAAAGAACTCTTTAATGGTTGCAACAACGGGGCGGATGTTAATCAGCGCCTGGGGTGTTACAACATCAAGGTCCTGAATGGTCATACGCTCACGAACAACACGCTCCATACGGGAAAGACCAATGCGGAACTGGTTCTGCAAAAGCTCACCAACGCAGCGCAGACGACGGTTGCCTAAGTGGTCAATGTCATCTGTGGTACCAATGCCATATAAAAGGCCAATCTGGTAGTTAATGGATGCAAAAATATCTTCAATTGTAATATGACGGGGAATAAGCTCGTCAATCCGGCGGCTGATTGCTTCACGGATGGCAGCTTCGTCTTTGTTTTCTTCTAAAATCTCATTCAAAACATTCAGGCAAACCTTTTCATGAATGTCCATGTCTGAGCAATCGAAGTCAACATATTCAGATAAGGTAACGGTATGGTTAGAGAAAACCTTAATGGCTTTGCCGTTAATGTCGAGAACAACCTCGTTAACGCCGGCCAGCTCTGCTTTTTCAGCAATCTCTTTGGAAATGTACTGGTTGGCAGGCAACAAAACCTCACCTGTGCGAGGATCGGCAATCGCCTCTTTGTTGGTGAAGCCGGTGATACGGGCAGCAAGGCCTAACTTCTTATTAAATTTATAACGACCCACTTTCGCCAGGTCATAACGCTTGGGATCAAACAAAAGACCCATCAAAAGTGTGCGAGCACTTTCAACTGCCGGCGGTTCACCGGGACGGAGTTTTTTGTAAATCTCAATTAAGGCTTCATCCTGACTTTGAATGGAAGCAGTTTTTTCCAAGGTGTTCAGCATGGCCTCGGTCTCACCGAAGAGGGAGAGAATCTGGTCGTCTGTAATCACACCCAGGGCGCGAATCAAAACGGTGATGGGAATCTTTCTTGTACGGTCAATGCGAACCGAAAGAACATCATTCACATCGTTTTCATATTCAAGCCAAGCACCGCGGTAAGGAATAACGGTAGAGTTAAAGAGCTCTTTACCTGTTTTATCATGCTCCATGGCAAAGTAGATGCCGGGGGAGCGAACCAACTGGCTGACGATAACACGCTCAGCACCGTTAATGATAAAGGTACCCTGATCGGTCATCAGGGGGAAGTCGCCCATGAAAATTTCCTGCTCTTTCACTTCGCCGGTTTCTTTATTGATTAAGCGGACGCGGGCTTTTAAGGGCGATGCATAGTTGGTGTCTCTTTCTTTACATTCCTCTACATCGTACTTAACCTTGTCTTCCAGCTTGTAATCAATAAACTCCAAAACCAGATTGCCAGTGTAATCCGTAATTGGGGAAATGTCATGAAAAACCTCTTTTAAGCCTTCATCCAAAAACCACTGATAAGAGTCTTTTTGAACCTCAATCAGGTTTGGCATGTCCAGGACTTCGTCGATTTTTGCATAACTCATTCTGACATTTTTGCCTAATTGAATCGGATGCACCATTACCTAGATCACCTCATTTATTTTTTTGCCCATGACAGCTTGCGTCACCGCAGCTGTTTTATTATGTAATGCATTACGGGGCTCGCAATCCACACATGCATAAATACCCTATTTTGACTTATAATGCAATTTATAATACTATCACAGTCAAGTCAATAAGTCAAGGGTTTTTGCCAAAAAAATAAGAAAAAGTTTTATTTTTTTTAAGTATATCGAAAAAAATAGAAAAACAGGGTGAAAAAAGCAGTTAAGGCTTTAAAAATAATGGAATTTATGATAGAATAAATTCATACGAAGTTGCAGGAGATGGTTTTAAATGATGAAAAAGAAATCGGTTTTATATATGATAGTTCTCATAGCCGTGGGGCTGTTTAGCCTGCTTGCACCGAAAGAAGAGAGCGTAAGTCTTTCGCACGAGGCAGGTATTTTGCAGGTTGCCTTTTTGGATGTGGGGCAAGGGGACAGCTCCTTTATGATTTTGCCTGAAGGCAAAACGGTTTTGATAGATGCAGGGGAGCAGAATGCAGGAGAGGGTATAACCAACTTTATTGCATCTTGCGGAATCAGCAAAATTGATTACCTTATCTTATCCCACCCGCACAGCGACCATATTGGCGGCGCTATAGCTGTGCTGAATCGTTTTGATGTGGGGGCGGTATATATGCCTGATGCGGTGCACACAAGCCGCACCTTTGAAAATCTGTTGCAAACACTAAAGGAACAGAACCTGCCGGTTTATAAAGTGGAGGCAGGCCTCAAAATTGAAACCGATTCAGCGGTGGACATGACCTTTGTTTCTCCTAAAAAGCAAGGCTATGATGATTTGAACAATGCTTCGGCGGTGCTGCGGGTTGTGTTTGATGAAAAAGCCTTTCTGTTTACGGGGGATGCAGAAGAGCTTGCCGAACAAGACATGTTAAAAAGCGGGCTACCCTTAAAAGCCGATGTGCTCAAGGTAGGCCATCATGGCTCATCCACCTCAAGCAGCGTGACCTTTTTAAAAGCGGTATCCCCGGAGGTGGCGGTTATTTCAGCGGGGATTGATAACGACTATGGTCATCCCCACCGTGAAACTTTGGATGCTTTAAACAAGCTAGGTGTTAAAACCGTTTTGCGAACAGATGAATCGGGCACCATTGTGATTTCCAGCGATGGTAAAACAATATGGTAGTCATGTTACCATGAAGGAGGCAGACAAATGAAAACATATATTGTAGACCGGATTGAAGGGGATAAGCTGATTGTGGAAACGGAGGACGAGCAGTTTTATGCCATTGAAAAAGCCCTCTTGCCGGAGGCAAAAGAGGGCGATTGTATTACTTTATATATAAATAAGGAAGAAACAGAAAAAAGAAGAGATAAAATGCGTGAAATTATGCATCAATTATTTGAGAATTGATGCATGTGGGCTTTTGCCTTTTGCCATAGCTCCACAAGCTTGAAAGAAGGCTTTAAATGAATGCGGTTGCCTTCACAAATCATTGAGAAGGTTTCAGGGCTGACCGAATCGCTTAACTGTTGCAACGCATCTGTATTCATGGTGCCGTCGGCTGCATCGGAAAAGCAAAGGGGTGGATACATAACACACCACCAATTTTGCCCCTCACCGCTGCCGATGACAATGCGAACAGCGTGATAATCTCCGGCGGGCAGGGTTAGAGTGTCATATGTTTTTCGGGGGAAATAAAATTGTCCGCGCTCTATGGTGACGGGATAGTCGTAGCCTTGTTTTTCTATTTCATCGCGGCAGCAGGCCAAAATCTCATCATCGGTTAACAGAGAGGGGGAATCGGCCGATTCAGCCAAAACCCGGTCCCGTACGGCGAGCTTTAGCGCCTGGTCGCCGGCTGAATTGCTGTTTGCCAAAATGTGCATTCGCACAATGCCGCTTTGAAGCTCATGGGAAACATCCTCTGAAGCAAACGCCCAAGAGAGGGTGAGTAGCAGGGCCGCAAAGAGTGCAAAAGGTAATGTAAGTTTCATAGAAACCGCCTTTCTTATAGCAGAGGGTGGCTCTGCCAATGGGTTTTCTTTCTGTCTTTATCAGTATTAACAAAAAATTGGAAGATAAACATAATAATTTTTATAAATTTACTATTGCATTTTTATGCAAGATAATGTATAATAATACAAAACAAGAGAGTGAGTGATTTTCAAAATGGTACGAGTAGGTATTTTAGGCGCCACCGGATATGCTGGCAGTGAGCTGGTTCGTTTGCTTGCACAGCATGAAGGTGTCACCTTAACATTATTGACCTCGAAAAGCTATGAGGGAAAGAAAATATCAGAGATTTATCCGGCTTTGCGGGGCGTGTGCGATTTAACCCTTAAAGCGCCTGACCCGGCGGAAGCGGCGGCAACATGTGATGTTGTTTTCACAGCCCTGCCTCACGGCGCATCAAAAGAAATTATTCCCAAGCTTTATGAGCTGGGGCTTACCATCATTGACCTTTCCGGTGACTATCGTTATAATGACCCGAAGGTGTATGAAACCTGGTATAAGCAGCCTCATTCTTCTCCGGAGCTGTTAAACGAATCGGTTTACGGTTTGCCGGAGCTGCACAGAGAAGAAATTAAAAAGAGCCGTTTAATCGGTAACCCCGGTTGCTATACCACCTGTTCCATTTTGGGTCTGGCGCCCCTCTTGGCAAAGGGTATGGTTGAGGCAAAAAACATTATTATTGATGCAAAATCCGGCGTTTCAGGTGCCGGTCGTGGCTTGGCGCAGGCCTATCACTTCTGCGAATGCACCGAGAGCATGAAGGCCTATAAAGTGGCAACCCATCGCCACACATCTGAAATTGAGCAGGAGCTTTCTATTTTGGCCGGTCAGGACATTGCTCTTTCTTTCACGCCCCACCTGGTGCCCATGAAGCGTGGTATTTATGCAACCATGTATGCAAACTTAAAGGCGCCTGCCGATAAGGAAAGCCTGCTTAAGCTTTATCACGAGTTTTATGATGACGAGCCCTTTGTTCGTGTTCTTGATGAGGGCTTGCCGGAAAGTAACTTTGTATCCGGTTCTAATTTTGTGGATATTGGACTTTGTGTGGATGAACGCCTTGGTCGTGTGATTGTTGTGAGCACCATTGACAATTTGGTTAAAGGGGCAGCGGGTCAGGCCATTCAAAATATGAACCTGATTTTTGGTCTACCGGAAACACAGGGCTTATCCGGTGCAGGATTTTACTTATAGGAGGCAGAAGATGCAGGAGTTAATCAAAAAGGCGGGCATTTTAATTGAGGCCCTTCCTTACATACAAAAGTTTTATGACAAAACAGTTGTTATTAAATATGGTGGCAATGCCATGATCAATGAAGACCTGAAGCATTCAGTTATGGAAGATGTAACGCTGCTTAAATATGTAGGCATGCATCCGGTTGTTGTGCATGGTGGCGGCCCTGACATTACGGCGGCCCTTTCCGCTTTTCAGATTGAAAGTAAGTTTGTTGGCGGTTTGCGGGTGACCGATGCGGAAACCATGCGGGTTGCTCAAATGGTTTTGGTGGGCAAAACCAATAAAGAAATTGTTTCGCTCTTAAACCAAAACGGCGGCAAGGCTGTGGGCATTTGCGGTATTGACGGTAGCTTGATTGAATGTGAGGCAATGGATCAAGATGCCGATGGAAATCCTGTGGATTTAGGCTTTGTGGGCCGCATTGTTAACATCAATCAAAATCTTTTGGTGAACCTGACAAAAGATGAATTCATTCCCGTTATTGCCCCCATTGGTGTTGATAAAAACGGACAGAGCTACAACATCAATGCAGACACGGTAGCAGGTGCTGTTGCGGCGGCTTTAGGCGCTGAAAAGCTCATGTTTTTAACCGATGTATCTGGTGTGCAGGATCAAGACGGCAATGTTATTTATGCTATGTCCTCGGCAAAGGCAGCACAGATGATTGATGAAGGCACCATCAGCGGCGGCATGATTCCCAAGGTAAAGGGCTGCATTGAAGCAACCATGCAGGGTGTTAACAGCGTGCACATTATTGACGGCCGTGTTCTTCACTCAATTTTGCTTGAAATCTTCACCGATGCCGGTATTGGCACCATGTTTACCCGTGAGAGTAAATAACCCCTATAAAAGTGAACAAACGGAGGCTGCGAAAGAAAGCGCAGTCTCCGTTTTTATATATCAAAATATATCATATGGGGTAGGTTAACATAATTACCAGACATTGTGGGTTGTCTTAAAACGGGTGGGTATGGTATACTTAAGTGGAAATGTTTCATTTGGAGGAGAACAGTTATGCATAAGAAAAGCTTATTATGTCTGCTGTTTTGCCTGCTATGCTTTTGTGTGCCGGCAGCGGCAGAGGACATTTCATTTGACACACCCATCACCATGACCGTTAACAACTCTTTGATTAAAATGGACACAAGACCCTTTTTGCACAAAGGAACAACCTTCGTGCCCATTCGTTTTGTAAGTGAAGCCATAGGGGCTGACAGTGTTACCTGGGACAGCCAAAACGACAGGGCCGTGATTGCGCACCAGGGGACCACCATTGTTTTGCCAAAAGGCAAAAAGACTGCCTATGTGAACGGAGCAGCGGTTTCGGTGGATAGCGGCATTATTTTAGCCCGCGACCGTTTGTTTGTGCCCATTCGGTTTGTGTCTGAAACCCTTGGCTGTCAGGTGGATTGGATTTTTGACACCTACACGGTGAACATTCAAAAAGACGGGATTACAGTACCGCAGAGCATGGTGGGGACACGGCATTATACCGATGACGAAATTTACTGGCTTTCCAAGATTATTCATGCAGAAAGTCAGGGGGAGCCCATGCGGGGCAAAATTGCCGTGGGCAATGTGATTTTAAACCGTGTGGCAAGCCGTGACTATCCCAACACCATTTACGGTGTTATTTTTGACCGTAATCATGGGGTGCAGTTTTCACCTGTTTTAGACGGCAGCATTTATCAAAAACCGTTGGGTGACAGCGTTATAGCGGCAAAACGAGCGCTGGAGGGAGAAAAGGTTGTGGGGCCATGCCTGTTCTTTTTTAATCCTGTGACGGCGCAAAGCCATTGGATTGCTAACAACCGCACCTATTATACCACCATTCGGAATCATGAGTTTTATCTGTAAAACAATGAAAAAGGGATTGCACACCTATCATAATTTAGGTTTGCAATCCCTTTTCGCTGTATATAATTGTTTTTAAAATTCGCCCAAAAAACGAACTTCAGGCTCAAGGGTTACGCTAAATTTTTCATAAACTGTTTGGGTGACATGCTGCATCAGCGTGCGCACATCTTCTGCGGTGGCACCACCGGTGTTCACCACAAAGCCGGCATGCTTTTCCGATACACAGGCACCGCCCACAGAAAAACCTTTTAAACCCGCCTCTTCAATCAGTTGACCGGCAAAATGACCTTCAGGTCGTTTGAATGTGCTGCCGGCACTGGGATAGGTGAGGGGTTGCTTTTCACGGCGGCGATTGTTAAGGTCCTGCATGGTCGCACGGATTTGTTGTGGGTCTTTGGGTGTTAAGACCACGGTGGAACGCAAAATAACCGCATCTTGTGTGGAGAAAAAGCTTTTGCGATAGCCAAATTCGTGAGCATCCTTTTTAAGTGACAGAAGGTTGCCCGCAGCATCAGCATAAAGGGTTTCTGTGACCACATCTTTCATTTCGCCGCCATAGGCACCGGCGTTCATATAAACAGCGCCGCCCAAAGTGCCCGGAATGCCGGAGGCAAATTCAAGACCCGAAAGACCTGCCTCTAAGGCGAAAGCAGCCAAACGGGCAAGGGACACACCAGCGTCGGCGGTTAAGCTGTTGCCGTCCTGTGTAATGGTGCTAAAGGGTTTTGTCAGGCGGATAACAGCACCACGGATGCCTTTATCACCTACCAGCAGGTTGGAACCTGCCCCAATGATGTGAAATGGGATTTCATTTTGCTGCAAGAGGTTGCGGCAAAAAACGAGTGACTCGATGGTTTCGGGCTGAATGAATAAATCAGCAGGACCGCCGATTTGAAAGCTGGTATAATCTTTCATGGAAGCCTGCTCCCTGTAGGTTACATGGGGTGTGTTTTGCAGGGTTTCCAAAACTTGTTTCAGCATGGTGAGCACTCCTTATTCTCCGGGATTTGTGTTTTCAAAAATGGCTCTGTCAACACCGCGACGGTGGCAGATGTGAGCCAGAAATTTCTCGGCATTTTCATTTATAATCTGTTCCTGAGAGATGCCGGCCTCTTGGGCAATAGCAGCTGCCTTTTCAACATTACCCAGCTCGTAAATGCTGTGAGCGTCGGTGCTTAACATGACCTTAACCCCAAGCTCTGCACAACGCCGAGCGATTTTATGGCAGTTTTCAACGGAGCCCGGGCGTGTGATGAAGCTATGGTTATTCAGCTCAATGACCTTATCAAGCCGTTTGGCTGTTTCCAAAACCGCATCAATATCATAAGGAAATTTTGACAGTCCGCTGTGGCCAATGGCATCAATATAAGGGTTTTCCAAAGCCTTAATATAGGCATTGGTGTGGTCAGCTACTGTTCCGGGATTTAAGCAGGGACGGTGAATGCTGGCAATGACCCAATCCAGCTTTTTTAAGATAGCGTCCGATAAATCAACGGTGCCATTATAATCTATTATATTCGTTTCGGCGCCTCGTATGACATAGACAGAACCAACACGACGGGGCAAACATTTTAAATTGGCAAAATGCCATGGATGCGCTCCATCGGGAAATACAGTATCCCGTCCCTCATAGCCAAGCAAATCAGCGGTTACATGTAAATCCGGTCCATGATTGGTGATGGCTAAAAGCTCAATGCCCTTTGCCTCGGCGGCACAAATCATCTCGTGGACGGTATTGTAAGCGTGATGGCTGACCATTGTATGTGTGTGCGGTTCTGTTTTAACGATATAACCCATGGTTATGAAAGCCCCCTGTGTTGTGCGTTTTTATTCCTCGTTTTGTTCAAGCAATCTTCTGTTTAATTCTTCTGCAGCGTTATAGCCCATTTGTTTTTGTCTGTGATTCATGGCGGCAACTTCAATGATGATGGCAAGGTTTCGTCCCGGTTTCACAGGAATGGTTAACGAGGGCACTTGAATGCCCATAATATCGGTTGTTTCTTCGTCAAGACCCAGGCGGTCATATTGCTTGCCGGCCTGCCAGGGCTCCATGTGAATAACCAGATTGATGTTACCCGTATCTTTAACCGCACCAATACCAAAAATGCGCTTTACATCAATGATGCCAATGCCCCGCAATTCAATGAAATGGCGAATGATTTCAGGGGAACTGCCCACCAAGGTTTTGCGGGAAACTCTTTTGATTTCAACAGCATCGTCTGCCACCAAGCGATGTCCGCGCTTAACAAGTTCCATAGCGGTTTCGCTTTTACCAACGCCGCTTTCACCCAAAAGCAAAATGCCTTCGCCAAAAACCTCAACCAAAACGCCGTGCATAGTGGTTACCGGTGCCAACCAAACGGATAAGGAAAGAAGCAAGTCACTCATAAATTGAGAGGTTTCTTCTTTGGTTTTTAAAAGGGTGGTGTCATATTTTTTGGCACATTCCAAAAGCTCCGGAAAAATTTCATAGCCGTGGGTGACCACAACGGCAGGCAGCTTTTTAGAAAGCAGACAGTCGAGTCGCTTTGTGCGCTCTTCTTTTGTTAATTTATCCAAATATGTACATTCTACTTTACCAATAATCTGAATGCGTCGCGGGTCGAAATAATCAAAAAATCCGGCCAGTTGCAAGCTGGGGCGATTGGCCTCGGGACTGGTGATGGGAATATCTCTATAATTTTCAGCACCATGTACCAATTCTAGATTTTGCTCATCAATTAGTGTTCCTAAATTAACAAAAACCTCCATATGCTCGCATCCTTTCGTGATTCAGTATCGTTTTTATTTTGACATAACAAACCATTTTAAGTATATCACAGATTTTGCAGGATGTAAATAAGAAGGAAAAATGTTTTAAAGATATTTTTGTTAGAGTGTAAGTGAAAATATTCCGTTTGCCACTAGATTTTTAGCCGTGTATAGTGTATAATATTGGTATAATGATGTAAGGAGGTTATGTCATGCGTGCGGTTATCACCGTTGTAGGACAGGATAAAATCGGCATTATTGCAGAGGTCAGCCGTGTTTTATCGGAAAACAAGATAAATATTTTAGATATTTCACAAACCATCATGCAAGATATGTTTACCATGATTATGTTGGTGGATGTTGAGAAGTCGGATGTGAGCTTTAAGAAAATCGCCGACCGGTTAGACCAGTTGAGCGAAGAGCTTTCGCTTTCCATTCGCATTCAGCATGAGGATTTGTTTCATTCCATGCACAGAATTTAACCAAATTGAAACGAGTGAATAAAACAGGAGGCTTTTCATGTTAAATTCTTTGGAAATTTTAGAAACCGTTAAAATGATTGCCGAAGAGCATTTAGACATTCGCACCGTTACCATGGGAATTTCTCTTTTGTCATGTGCCGGCAGCGATGTGAAAACGGTTTGCAATCAGGTATATGATAAAATCACCCGTCAAGCAGAAAAGCTGGTGAAAACAGCCGAAGACATTGAAACGGAATATGGCATTCCCATTATCAATAAGCGCATCTCGGTAACACCGGCTTCCATGCTGCTTGGCGGCACACCGACACCTTCTGATTTTGTGCAGCTTGCCAAAACTCTTGATAAGGCAGCCGAAACAACGGGCGTTAACTTTATTGGTGGTTTTTCGGCTTTAGTGCACAAGGGCATGACGGTAGGCGATGCGGCGCTTATTGCATCTATCCCCGAGGCGCTGAAGGTTACAGAGCGTGTTTGCTCCAGTGTGAATGTGGGCACCACCCGTGCCGGCATTAACATGGATGCGGTGGCGCAAATGGGCCGGATTATTAAAGAAACGGCTGAATTAACGAAAGAAAGAGATGGCTTTGGCTGTGCCAAGCTGGTTGTTTTTTGCAATGCAGTTGAGGACAATCCCTTCATGGCAGGTGCTTTTTGCGGCGTGGGTGAGCCAGATGCCGTTATCAATGTGGGCGTTTCCGGTCCCGGCGTTGTGAAATGTGCCTTAGAAGAGGTGCGCGGTGCCGATTTTGGCGTTGTGGCCGAAACCATTAAAAAGACGGCGTTTAAAATCACGCGCATGGGTCAGTTGGTGGCCCAAGAAGCATCCCGTCGCCTGCAGGTTCCCTTTGGTATTGTGGATTTATCTTTAGCACCCACCCCGGCCGTTGGCGATAGTGTTGCGCATATTTTAGAGGAAATGGGTCTTGAGCGTTGCGGCACCCATGGCACAACAGCGGCACTGGCGCTTTTAAATGATGCTGTAAAAAAAGGCGGCGTTATGGCCAGCTCTTATGTTGGTGGTCTTTCCGGTGCCTTCATTCCCGTCAGTGAGGATGCCGGCATGATTGAAGCAGTGCAGGTGGGCGCCCTTTCTTTGGATAAATTAGAGGCTATGACCTGTGTTTGCTCTGTAGGTCTTGATATGATTTGTGTCCCTGGTGACACCACAGCCGAAACTCTCAGCGCTATCATTGCCGATGAGACTGCAATTGGCATGGTGAACAACAAAACAACAGCGGTTCGCTTAATTCCAGCGCCGGGTAAAAAGGTTGGCGACATGGTAGAGTTTGGCGGTCTGCTGGGAACCGGACCGGTTATGCCGGTTAATTCTTATGAAAGCAGTGCCTTTATTGCCCGTGGCGGACGCATTCCGGCCCCCATTCACAGCCTGCGAAACTAAGAGAAAAGTAAATTACATTATAAAAAGAAACCCGGGATATGAACATCATATCCCGGGTTTTTTGTAGCATTAAAGTTTTGTTTTTAAATCCTCTAAAGCACGGCGGCGATGGCTGACGGCGTTTTTCTTTTCAGCCGATAGTGTGCCAAAGCTTTCGTTAAAGTCTAGGGAATAAAAAACAGGGTCATAGCCAAAGCCCATGTTGCCCGAAGGGGTCTCTAAAATAAGGCCTTCGCAGCTGCCTTCACCATAGAGGGCCTCTCCCTCTGCAGTTAAGAGACACATGGCACAAAGAAACCGTGCGGTGCGCTCTTTTAACGGAACATTTTTAAGTGCGGAAAGAAGCTTTTCAACATTTTCTTCATCGGTGGCATTAACGCCGGCGTAGCGGGCAGAATAAATACCCGGGGCGCCATCTAAAGCATCAACACACAAGCCGGAATCATCGGCCAAAACAGCGCAATCGGTTTGCTCACGCAGAGCAGCTGCCTTAATATAGGCATTTTCAAAAAAGTCTTTGCCGTTTTCTTCGGCGTCAAAATTAAAACCTGCTTCTTTTGCACCAAGGACTTCATAATCCGACAAAATAGCTTTAATCTCTTTTAGTTTGCCAAGGTTTCCTGTGGCAACAATCAACTTTTTCTTTGACATGCTTTTCACCACACACTATGATTTATTTTCTCTCGTTTTTTGAATACAAACAACAAAGGATAAGTAAAAATCCCCGTACAACTGTACGAGGATTTTTGGCGCGCCCGGAGAGATTCGAACTCCCGACCTACTGGTTCGTAGCCAGGCACTCTATCCAGCTGAGCTACGGGCGCAAAATGTAAATGCGGTTGTTTATATCAACGCAACAGTGATAGTATAGCACATCCTGAAAGAAAAAGCAAGTCCTTTTTTCTAAAAATTTGAAAAAAGTTGTATTGATTCAGCCGTATGGCTAAAAACGCAAAACCCGTCGCCTTGACCAAACGGACAGAACAAGACCCACAGCCAAGAAATTGGTTAATGCGCTGGAACCACCGTAACTTAAAAAGGGCAGGGGAATACCGGTTACGGGCATTAAACCGATACACATTAAAATGTTTTCAAAAGTGTGGAACATAAACATAGAGGCAATGCCAATGCACATAAAGCAACCAAGTTCATTTTTAGCGTGCAAACCAATGTTAATGCAACGCATAATTAAAAGAGCCAGCAGAGCCAACACAATAATACAGCCGATAAAACCAAACTCTTCACCAAACACTCCGTAAATAAAGTCAGTCTCTTTTTCGGGCAGCATAGCCAACTGGTTTTGGGGGCCTTGCATGTAACCCCGGCCTAAAAATTCACCTGAACCAATGGCAATTTTGGATTGCAAAACCTGATAGCCAGCACCCATGGCATCCCGTTCAGGATTTAAAAATACCAAAATACGCTCCCTCTGATAAGGGCGCATCAGCACAAACCAGGCAAGGGGCGCAAAGGCAACAAAGGCACCGAGACCGGCAAAAATATACTTAAAAGAAAGGCCGGCTGCAAAAAGCATGCACAAAAACATAAACAAAAAGACGAGAGCCGTGCCGGTGTCATTTTGCAAGATAACCAAGCCGGTTAAAACGGCAAAATGCAAGAATAATTGCAACAAAACTTTGGGGTTGTTCACATTTTCATGCTGCTTTGAAAGATGAATTGAAAAGGTGATGCAAAAGGCTATTTTAACAAGCTCTGAGGGCTGAATGCCAACGCTGCCCAAACGAATCCAGCTATTGGCACCGGTTTCGTCTTTGCCCTCGCCAAAAAGCAGGACAAAAAGAAGGATTAAAACGCTGCCAAGATAGATGAATTTGGCAAAATCGGTGTATGACTCATAGTCAATTGCGGCTATAAACAGCATGCCACCAAGACCCAGGCAAATGGCCAGGGCCTGCACCAAAAGCTGTCGGCTGCCTTCGTCAGAACGAACGGCGCTGGCGATCGTCAAAACGCCTAAAAGCGCCAAAACCCCAGCAATGGTAATCAATACATAATCCAGTTGTTTAAAATAGTCCTTAAGGTCTTTCATGGTGTGCTCCATATATCGTTTTTGGCGTGCACTTTTTGTGCAGGCCAATGTATTTTGTTTAATTCATTTTTATTATATCAACATTTTTAACCAAGGTAAAGATATTTTTCTCTTTTTGTGCAAAAAATTATAAATATGTATGGACTTTGTTTTAACAATATGATAAAATAATACAGAAAACAAATTCCGTGCAAAAAGGGAGGGAAAGGCATGACAGAGGGACAGCTTCCAAAAGCCTGGAATGATTTAATTGAAAAGCTCAATTACATGCCGGCGGTAGTTAAAGCCATTGAAAAAATTCATGACACCAGCTGGAGCGCAACGCTTGGCAAGCATGATTATTATGAAATGGTTTATATAAAAAAAGGAACGGCAACCTTTGTGATTGATGGCATTGATGTGCAGGTTGTTCCCAATTCTGTGGTCATCATCAAACCTCAAAAGTCCCACAAGTTCATTGTCAGCACCGAAAGCTGTGAGCTGATTGTGTTGCATTTTCAGTTAAAAGGTAAAAAAGATACCGGCGGCAGCCATGCCTCTTTAAACGATTTTATGGACTATATTGAGGATGAGTCCACCGGTGCCTATCTTTATTTAAAACTGGGCAAGAAGAACGACATTGTTTATGTGATGAACCGGATTTTGCGGGAAAGACTTAAGTTTCAGGTTTGGGGTGATTTTTTAAGCTGCCTGCTGATTATGGAGCTGTTTGTTCTTTTATCCCGCACCTTAAAGCAAGAGTGGGAGCAAAGCGCCAAAAACCGCAACTTAAAACTTCATGAGCTTTTAAACATTGCCAAAGAGTATATTGATAATAACTATGCAAAAGAATTGACTTTATCGCAGGTGGCAAAATATATTTATCTTTCTGACAGTTATTTTGCTCATTCCTTTAAGGATAAATTTGGCATCAGCCCCAAAAGCTATATTTTAAAAATAAGAGTTGAAGAGGCCAAGGCACTTCTTGCAAACACCGATTTGCGTATTGCCGATGTGGCCCGTTCGGTTGGCTTTTCCAGCCAGCAACGGTTTAATGATATTTTCAGAAAATACACACAAATGACACCCCTTAGGTATCGTCAAAAGAAAAAACAGGAACGAATGAATTTAGAATAGTTTTCGTTTTAAGACAAACAAAGGGCGCTGCAATGATGAATTGCAGCTCCTTTTGTTTGTTAATTGAAAATAATTATTCAGCTTTCTTGGAAAGAACCAGGTTAGTGATGATGCCAAGAATTAAAGCAGAAGCAATGGCGGTGAGGGTTACTTTGCCGAAGTTAAGAGTAAGACCACCGATACCGGCGATGAGGATTACGCTGACAACAAAGAGGTTTCTGTTATCATCCAAGTCGACATGCTTGAACATTCTCAAACCGCTTACTGCAATGAAGCCATAAAGGGCCATGCAAACGCCACCCATTACGCAAGAGGGGATGGAGTTAACAAAGGCTACAAAAGGTGCAATGAAAGCAACTAAGATAGCGCCGATAGCTGCGGTGATAATGGTTACAACAGAGGCGTTGCCTGTGATGGCAACACAACCAACAGATTCGCCATAAGTAGTGTTGGGGCAACCACCGAAGAGAGCACCAAACATAGAGCCGATACCGTCACCCAAGAGAGTTCTGTGGAGACCGGGATCTGTGAGCAGGTCTTTTTCGATAATGGATGAGATGTTTTTATGGTCAGCAATGTGCTCAGCAAAAACAACAAATGCAACGGGGATGTAAGCAACAGCGATGCTGCCGATGTAAGCAGCGTTCAATTCGCCAACGCCTTTGAATGCAGTTACAAAAGTAAATTCAGGAACGGTAATAAAGGTGCTGAGGTTTACGCCGTTTTCAACCAGTGCAGCAAAAGGAGCAAAACTAATAACTTTTAAAGCGTCAACATCAGCAATGTTACCAATGATGGTGAAAATGACGGAAACGGCATAGCCTGCTAAAATACCAAGGATAAAGGGAATCAGGCGAACCATTTTCTTACCATAGGTTGAGCAGATGATGGTAACAAGCAGGGTGATGATACCGCAGAGAACGCAGATAAGGGGAGAAGCAGCTTGCGCACCGTCGGCTAAAACAACCATACCTTTTTGAAGGTCGCCAATGGCATTGCCTGCCAGAGAAAGACCGATGATGGCAACGGTGGGACCAATTACAATAGCGGGCATCAGTTTGTTGATCCAGTTAACACCTGCTAATTTAACGATGATAGCAATGACAACATAAACAAGACCAGCAAAAATAGCACCGATAATTAAACCAAGATAACCAAGAGACATAGAAACACCGCCGGCAAAGGCAGCCAGCATTGAGCCAATGAAGGCAAAAGAAGAACCCAGGAAAACAGGACTTTTCGCTTTGGTGCAAAGCACATAAATAAGTGTGCCGACACCGGCGCCAAAGAGAGCGGCTGCAGGGCTCATGCCGTTACCAATGATAACAGGAACGACCAAAGTTGCAGTCATGATTGCGAGCAACTGCTGAATAGCAAAAACAATCAGCTGCCCGAACTTGGGTTTGTCGTCTACATTGTAGATGAGTTTCATGAATATATCTCCTTTGTAATAAAATTTTTGGCTTTTTGTGTTAAATATTACAAAAAACCTATCGTTTTAAGTATATCATATTATGAATATTTTGTAAATATTTTTTTGAAAAATGTCGAATTATTTGTCGGCCTATGAATAAATAAAAATAAGGCTTTCAACCTGTGAAAGCCTTATTATAAAAATTCTTATTAAATTATCAAAACAACATTGGATAAAAAGCTTATTTTGTGCCAAAAATTCTGTCGCCGGCATCGCCCAAGCCGGGAACAATATAACCGTTTTCGTTTAATTTTTCATCAACAATGCCGCAATAAACCTTAACATCAGGGTGGGCTTCGCAAAGGGTTTTAACACCTTCGGGTGCAGCGATGATGCACATAAATTTAATATCTTTAGCGCCGGCTTCTTTCAAGAAGTCAATGGCTGCAACGGCACTGCCACCGGTGGCCAGCATGGGGTCTACAACAACGACCTCTCTGGAGTCAATTTCTTTGGGAACCTTGAAGTAATATTTAACTGGCTCTAAGGTTTCTTCGTTTCTAAAAAGACCAATGTGACCAACCTTGGCAGAAGGCATGAGTGATAAAATGCCGTTTACCATACCAAGCCCGGCTCTTAAAATGGGGATAATGGCCAGTTTTTTTCCGTCAATCACCTTTGAAACCGTATCGCAAATGGGGGTTGAAACTTTTGCATCGCAAAGGGGCAGATCTCTTGTTGCTTCAAAAGCAATTAAGATGGCAATTTCTTCAACCAATTCACGAAACTGCTTAGAACCTGTGTTTTTATCACGAAGCAGGGTGATTTTATGCTGGATAAGGGGATGTGTCATAACCATAAGATTGTCATAATTTAACATGATTTCCCTCCTGAAATTATTACATAATTTGATATTTATCAAAATTATATCACAAAATGCACCATGTGTCTATACCAATTTTGACTAAAATTGAGGTGATTATAACTTATGCAATGAGAGGGAATATAGTTTTGTCTGACATGGCGTGGAAGACAAATATTTTTATAAATAATAAAACCGCCCTCGGCTCTACCGAGGGCAGTTAGGGGTTTTGGTTTTCTATGGCATCATATAATATTTATTCTTTTCACAAGCTTTTGACTGCACTCTGTCAAGGGCTTCGCCAAAGCGCTGGAAGTGGACAATTTCACGCTCTCTCAAATAGGCAATAACGCGGTTGACATCCGGGTCATCAGACAATCTTAATATATTATCATAGGTGGTGCGTGCTTTTTGTTCGGCGGCTAAATCTTCCATTAAATCGGTAATGGGGTCGCCTTTAACGGCAAAACTCATAGAAGTAAAGGGCTGACCGCTTGCCGAAACAGGCCAAACACCTTTACCGTGATCCACATAATATAATGCTAGGGGACTGTTTTCAATTTCGCCCGTTGTTGCATTCTTTGTCAGCTGATGCACCAAAGTACCCACCATTTCAAGATGGGCAAGTTCTTCTGTGCCAATATCTGTTAACAGAGCTTTAGCCACATCGTCCTGCATGGAATATCGCTGGGACAGATATCGCATGGAAGCACCCATTTCGCCATCCGGTCCGCCATATTGACTAATAATGTAATTAGCAAGGGCGGGGTTTGGGCGTTTGATGTTGATGGGGAATTGCAATTTTTTTTCATATTGCCACATAAATCAATGGTCCTCCTTTAATTTTCCCATGGCCATGGGCAGTTAACCCAGGTCCATTCGGTAGTGGATGTTACTTCAGCCGGCGTTAAGGGACCAAAGTTTTCTTTATAGTATTGTCTGAGTTCGGTAAGCATAGGTGTGATTTTGTGATATTCATGCAATGCTTTTGTGCAGTTGGGGTGTGTGTCTAAAAACAGGACCAGTTCGTTGCGTGCAAAGTCTAAAGACATGATTTGCTGAAGAACATGACTCCTGTTTTTGTCATAATTTGTCATGATTTTCCTCCTTTATTTAACCAAAGGTCCATAAACGGTTATGGGCAGATCGAGTTCAGGAAAGATGGTGCCTCGCTCTAAACCTTCTTCCGGCGAGTATGTTTCACCGAAAGACTGAATGGGAACATAGGCATATCCCACCCGTTCAAAGATTAAGTTTTGTTCTTTCATAAGCCTGCGTTCATCCTTTCTGTTTTAATGGGTATCCCTGCTTTATACTATGCAATAGGAAGAAAAAAGGTGAAAAACAGACAAAAATTTACCTTTTACTAAAAATAAATCAAAAATCCCCTGCTGCAATTGCAACAGGGGATGGAGTCAATTATTTCACATTATGTGTTATAAAAGTGTTAATTGTTGTCCCGGAGCATCTTCGGGCTTTAGGTATGCTCCGCGGGCAGGTAGATTTCGTGTTCTGTAATATTCAAAGTCAGAAAAAGCCACTTCATCTAAGGCGCAAATCTTGGCTAAAATGCTGCCTTTTTTCGGGGTGAGCACCTGAACACCCTGGGAACTTCTGGTTGATTTCACAGGGATCTTCGCCGTGTCAAACACCAGGACTTTGTTAATGTCACTCATGGCAATGAGTTCCGTATCTTGCATTAAGAAGCGAATGTCGGCAAGAACCGCTTTTTCATAATAAGCATTTGCCAGCTTTTTGCGGTTGGTTTTGGTTTCGTAACTGTTAAGGGGCACTTTGGCAATTTTACCATTTTCAAAAGCAAACAGCATAAAGCCTTCATATTTTTCAGTAACCGCCATGTATAAAATCTTTTCATCAGCTTCCATACCTAATAAATTCGGCAGATATTCACCCAAAGCACTGGCTTTGGTATCGGGGATGTCATAAGCCTTCATTTTATAACAGTTCTGCTTGCTGCTAAAGAATAAAAGCTCGTCTTTGTTTGAAGCTTCCCATTCGCAAATCATGCGGTCGTCTTCTTTCAGCTTTTGGTCAGAGCTTGCTCGCAGAGAAACCAGAGTGATTTTTTTCAAATAGTTCTGTTCGGTTAAAAACAGCTTGACATTATAGTCTTCAATGAAAGAATCAGCCTCAGGCAGAACGGCATCTTCGCTTTGAATGATTTCGGTTAAGCGGTCCTTGCCATATTTTTTCATTAAAGAGGTCAGTTCCGAAATGATAAGCTTTTTCATGGCAAGATTGCTAGCCAGGGTAGACTGAATATCAGCAATTTCCGATTTTAAAACTTCAATGTCTTCTAACCGTTTTAAAATATATTCTTTATTTAAATGGCGCAATTTGATTTCGGCAATGAATTCGGCCTGAATGTTGTCAATCATAAAGCCAGCCATTAAGTTGGGAACAACCTCAGCCTCTGTTTTGGTTTCGCGAATGATTTTAACCGCTTTATCAATATCCAGCAGAATTTTTTCAAGACCCTGCAACAAATGCAGACGATGATTTTTCTTATCAAGGTCAAACTCTAAACGACGGCGAATGCAGGAAAGACGGAAGTTTGTCCACTCCTTCAAAATTTCACGAATGCCCATAACCCTTGGTTTTCCGTCAATCAAAATGTTAAAGTTACAGCTAAAGGAATCTTCTAAAGGTGTTTGACGGAAGAGGCGAAGCATCAACTTTTCAGGGTCGGTGCCACGCTTTAAATCCAGGGTCAGCTTAAGACCGGATAAATCGGTTTCGTCACGCATGTCGGCAATTTCACGAATTTTTCCCTGCTTAACAAGCTCAATTATTTTATCCATAATGGCTTCCACGGTGGTGGTGTAGGGAATTTCGTAAATTTCAATGCAAGAATTTTTCTTATCATAGCGATATTTTGAACGAACCTTAAAACTACCGCGGCCGGTTTCATAAATGGCATTGATTTCTTCGGCGTTGTATATCAGCTGACCGCCGGTGGAAAAATCGGGAGCAATTAAAGTGTCAGAAAGATTGCAGTTTGCATCCTTCAAATAGGCAATGGTCGTCTGGCAGACTTCTTTTAAATTAAAGGAGCAGATGTTGGATGCCATACCAACAGCGATACCCTGGTTAGGATTAACCAAAATGTTGGGAAATGCTGTGGGCAGCAGCACGGGCTCTTTTAATTCGCCATCATAGTTATCTACAAAATCAACCGTGTTTTTATCAATATCGCCAAAAATATCATTACAAAGAGAGTCTAATTTAACCTCGGTATATCGGGGAGCGGCAAAAGCCATATCCCTGGATTGCTGTTTACCAAAGTTACCTTTTGAATCCACAAAGGGGTGCAAAAGGGCGCCGTTACCCTTTGTTAAACGAACCATAGTCTCATAAATGGCCATATCACCGTGGGGGTTCAGCTTCATGGTCTGTCCCACAACATTCGAAGACTTGGTGCGGGGGCCATTGATTAAGTTCATTTTATACATGGTGTATAAAAGCTTGCGGTGAGCCGGTTTAAAGCCGTCAATTTCCGGAATGGCACGGGAAATGATGACACTCATGGCATAAGGCATATAGTTTGTTTCAAGCGCCTGGACAATATTTTGCTCAATGTAATTTTCGTGACTCATGAGGTTCTCCTTTGTTCTGATATTATTTCAAAAAGTAAGGTTTGCTGTTTTACGCTTCGCCAATTAAATCGCGAACCACACGGGAGGCAATTAAATAACCGGCAACCGGCGGCACAAAGGATACGCTGCCGGGGGTTCTTTGTGTGGTGTCTTCATCTAAAAAGGCAGGGTCCGGTTTGCGTGGCGGTTCAGGGGAGTAGACCACCTGCAGTTTTTTACAACCGCGTTTTTTTAATTCTGCCCGCATAACACGGCAAAGGGGGCAAACGGAAGTTTTATATATATCGGTAATTTCCAAAAGTTCAGGCTGCAGTTTATTGCCTGTTCCCATGCAACTGATAACGGGAATGTTTAAGGCCTGTGCTTTCATTATTATATCAATTTTAGCTGTAACGGTGTCAATGGCGTCAATGACATAGTCAAAATCTGTGGTAATAATATCTTCGCTGTCTGGTAAATAAAAAAGATTATGTGTTGTGACAGCACAATCGGGATTGATAAAAGCAAGACGGCTGCGCATAGCCTCTGTTTTTGTAAGTCCCATCGTTTCATCTGTTGCAATGACTTGTCTGTTTATATTAGAAGGATTCACCGTGTCATTATCCACAATGGTAATGGCGCCAATGCCGGAACGGACAAGCGCCTCGGCAACCGAGCCGCCAACGCCGCCAATGCCAAACAGTAAAACATGCGCATCGCTTAACTTTTTCATGGCAGATAATCCTAAAAGCATGCGGGTACGCGCAAAACGGTCGGTCACTATTTTCACCTTCCTTAATATAATAGAATTAAATCACAACATGTCTATTTTACCTTTGTTTTTGCAATTTGTCAAACTGAATTTGAAAACAAAGAAAAACAATGATTTAATATAGAAAACATGAGAAAAAACGAGAAATAAAATAATAAATTAAAACAACGGTGTTTTTTAACCGTTTTTGCGCTTGCAAATTGTGTCGAATGGTCGTATAATTAACAAGTCGCTTGCGAGAGGGAAAGAAAAAAGCGGGCGTCTGTGAACCTTGAAAATTGAACAGAGCAGGCTCTAAATAAATTACTTTGAGTAATTTTGGATAATGAGAAAAAATAAGTCAGTGATGACTGGCTAGGATTTTAAGTTCCCTGTAATGGGGAGTTTAAGATACAAACTTTAT
>JAZNRE010000008.1:0-2034 GCA_045590535.1 Clostridia bacterium | reverse complement strand
CCCCAGCGGTTTGAATTTGCTGACGGCAAATCAAAACTTTGCGGGGCCCTTTTCCGCGTTGATGAAACAACCGGTCGCACGCTGGAGGTGGAAAGCATTTGTCTATCGTAAGCAAAGAAACTATGCGCCACTTTTTTATGGCAAAGCGTAATGAAACGGATGCAACTCAATTGGCACAATGGTCCCATGCCATAACCAACCATGTTTTAGATTATGTTATGCGATACCATTTGGGTACCATAATGGTTTATGCCGATTTTCGACGGGAACCTGCCACGGCAGAAATGATTGAAAAGCTGCTAGCGCTGGGGGTGCGGGTGTGCCTGCCCAAATGTGAAAAGGACGGAAAGATGGACGCCTATGCTGTGGAGAGCATGGAAGATTTGGCACCAGGACGATTTGGCATTTTAGAACCCATTGGGGAAACAATGCTAAAGCCGGAAGAAATCGAGCTAGTGCTTGTGCCCGGTTATGGCTTTGACAGGAGCAAAAACCGTTTGGGCTATGGCGGCGGCTACTATGACCGGTTTTTGCCTAAATGCAGCCGGGCCATGATTGCTGGGGTTTGCTACGGCAATTGTCTGGTTGAGGCTTTGCCCGCAGAACCCTTTGATGTGAAAATGGACTTGTTAATAACAGAAGACGGCTGTTTGATTTAAAGCACAATCGGAATCATCTCATTTGCATGAGACGGTTCCGTTTTTGCGTGCAAAATTTTGTTGTGAATAAAGTGTAAAATCTTAAATCCTTAATTGAAAATTTGGAAATAATATGTTATACTGAATATGTATCGATTTTTGTAAGACAAAATCGGACTTTACACAAAATGAAAAGAGGATGAAAATGGACACTTTTTTGGAATATTTAATGCGTAAAAAAACCACGGGAAAAGATGTTTTATGCAAACTTCTCTTGGTTATGGCAGCGGTTTTTCTCTGCGTTTTACTTGTAGGCTGGGCACATATTTTAGGCACCATTGCCTTTTTTGGCATTGTGGCTGTGGTTTATGGCTTAATGGTTTTATTGCGGCGCTACAATTTAGAATATGAATACATATTCACAAACGGTGATTTGGATGTTGATGTGATTCAGGCCCGCCAAAGCCGAAAACGGCTCATCAGTCTTTCCTGCAAGGATATAGAGGTGATGGCATCGGCAAAAAATGCCGACCATGGCAGTGCTTTTGAAAATCCTTCTATTTCAAAAAAATATGATGCGGTTTTTGACTATACAAAAGGTGGCATTTATCACATTTTGTTCGTGCATGACGGTGAACAGCTTTTGTTAACCTTTCAGCCCCCGGCAAAGCTTTTGGCTGCAATGCAAAAAATGAATCCCCGTTGCGTTTTTGTGGATGCAGAAGATAAAGAGAAAAGCGAAACAGAAGCCGGTGAATAAATGAATCCTTAGAAAGAAGGAAAGGTATGAAAGCAGAAATTATTGCAGTCGGCACAGAAATTTTAGTGGGTGACATTGTGAACACCAATGCCCAATTTATATCCCGTGAGCTTTTTTCACTGGGCATTGATATGTATTATCAAACAGTGGTAGGCGACAACAAAAAGCGCCTGACCGATGCTATTAGCCAGGCTTTTAGTCGGGCTGATTTGGTTATTTTCTCTGGCGGTTTAGGACCCACAGAGGACGATTTGACAAAAGAAACGGTGGCAGCTTATTTTGAGGCGCCCCTTTACTACGATGAGGCGATTGGTGAAGGCATTAAGACTTATTTTAAAAACAGAAAATGCCCCGAGAGCAACATGAAACAAGCCCAGATTCCCGAAGGGGCACAGGTTTTGGCTAATGACCACGGCACAGCTCCCGGTGTTGTTTTAGAAAAAAACAGCAAGATTGCGGTGCTTTTGCCCGGACCACCCAGAGAACTGATTCCCATGTTCACAGAGCAGGTGATTCCCTTTTTAAAATCCCGTTCAGATTCTGTTATGGAATCGTTAACTCTGCGGCTTTTCGGCGTTGGTGAATCGGCGGTGGGTGAAATGCTTTCTGACTTGATGGCAGGCAGCAATCCCACGG
>JAZNRE010000007.1:0-1796 GCA_045590535.1 Clostridia bacterium | reverse complement strand
TTGTTAATCGGGCTTTTATCCGCACGGTATTTGGGCCCGAGCAATTACGGCGTGTTAAATTATGCGGCTGCCTATACGGCGTTTTTTACAGCGTTTTGCACCCTGGGTATCAATTCGGTAATTGTAAAAGAATTTGTGGATAAAAAGAAGACCGACGGCGAAATCATCGGTACAGCCCTGGGCTTGCGGGCAATTTCCAGTGTTTTGTCCTTGCTGGTTATTATTGCGGTTTCTTGCGTTTTGGATGCGGGAGAACCCATAACCATAGCCGTGGTTGCCCTTTGTAACCTTGGATTGGTTTTTCACATATTTGAAACTTTTAACTATTGGTTTCAGTCGAGGTTAGAATCTAAAAAAACAGCCATTGCATCTCTTGTTGCCTATTCAGTAATGGCATTATACAAGTTATATTTGCTTGTAACAAATAAATCCGTTATGTATTTTGCTTTGGCCACTTCCATCGACTATGTATGTGTGGCTGTGATTCTGTTTTATTTTTACAAAAAGTCGGGCGGGTCAAAATTTTCTTTCTCATGGGAATACGGAAAAACCCTTTTGGGCAAAAGTTATCACTTTATTCTTTCGGGGTTGATGATTTCCATATATGGTCAAACCGACCGGATTATGCTTAAGCATATGATGAATTCCGCCGAGGTTGGTTATTACGCAACGGCAACGGCTGTATGCAGCATGTGGTGTTTTGTTTTAACGGCTATTATTGATTCCTTGGTTCCTAAAATTATGGAGGCATACAACGAAAACAAACAAAAATTTGAAAGTTATAATAAGCTCTTATATTGTATCGTTTTTTATGTTTCGGTTTTTGTGTCTGTTTTATTTATGGTGTTTGGTGAGCTGGCAATCTGGATTTTATATGGTGAGGCGTATTTGCCGGCGGTGGTGCCTTTAAAAATTGTTACCTGGTACACGGCGTTTTCCTATTTGGGCGTTGCACGAAATGCATGGATTGTGTGTGAAAACCAGCAAAAGAGCATGAAATATATTTACTTTTTTGCGGCCATATCAAATGTGCTTTTGAACCTTATTTTCATTCCCCTCTTCGGAACAGCGGGTGCGGCGATGGCATCTTTGGTTGCGCAGATTGTTGTAACCATGATTATCCCTCTGTTTATGAAGGGCATGAGAAGAAACACAAAAATGATGGTTGAAGCCATTTTGTTTAAAATTAAATAATAGGAAGAAAATTTGTTCAATAAAGCAGGAGGAACTTTATGATTAAGTTACTCATTCGTCGATTTATAAAAAATTATGAAGCCGTGAGCGATGCAGCTGTGCGGGCGTCCTATGGTCGTTTAGCCGGGGTGCTGGGCATCATATGCAATTTGGTGCTGTTTGCTTTAAAACTGTGCGCCGGTTTTGTTTCGGGCTCGATTGCCGTTTTGTCCGATGCGTTTAACAATTTGTCTGACATGGGTGCCTCGGTGGTTTCGGTGGTGGGCACGGCGGCGGCCGGTCGCCATGCGGATGAGGAGCATCCCTTTGGTCATGGTCGGTCGGAATACATTGCTTCCCTCATCGTTTCCTTCCTTATTATAATAGTTGGCTTTGAATTGTTAAAATCATCCGTTGGTAATATTATTCATTTTGAGGTTAAAGAATTCAGCTGGCTGTCGGTGGGTATTTTGTCTTTTTCTGTTTTGGTTAAGCTGTGGATGTTTTTATATAATCGGTACATCGGCAAGAAGATTCAGTCTGTTGTGATATGTGCAGCGGCGCAGGACAGCATTAACGATGTTTATGCCACGGCGGCGGTGCTCTTTTCCCTCTTTTTAGGT
>JAZNRE010000006.1:0-28935 GCA_045590535.1 Clostridia bacterium | reverse complement strand
GGTGCGTTCCTGGCGGGTGGCTCGGTGACAGATCCTGAAAAAGGATATCATTTGGAGTTGACAACCACCCATCAAAGTGTGGCCAAAGAATCCTACAAGTCGGAGGAAGCGGTCTTAGGAAGACAAATCCCCACTACAACTCCTTGGCTCACAGAACGACATGGCTACGATCCGACTTGGACATACAAAGCGAAGCAAAACAGCGATGTGGAGCAAACCGCAAAAAGCCATCTCAGTTCAGATTGCAGGCTGCAACTCGCCTGCATGAAGTCGGAATTGCTAGTAATCGCGAATCAGAATGTCGCGGTGAATACGTTCCCGGGCCTTGTACACACCGCCCGTCACACCATGAGAGTCGATAACACCCGAAGTCAGTAGTCTAACGCAAGAAGACGCTGCCGAAGGTGGGATTGATGATTAGGGTGAAGTCGTAACAAGGTAGCCGTATCGGAAGGTGCGGCTGGATCACCTCCTTTCTAAGGAGCATTAAAACTTCGGTTTTAATAATCTTAGGTCGATAGCTCTGCTCTGTTCAGTTTTGAGGGTTCATAGAGAACTTATATAGTGTCCTTTGGGACACTATTTTTTTGTGCAAATTTAGGCAAAAAAAAGCGACAGAACAATCTGTCGCTTGAGGTGACGGGTTTTACCCGTGTTTATTCAGCTTTTTTGTTATCTTCAAGATATTTTTTCATGGCATTAAAGGATTGCTCACTGATGACATGCTCCATGCGGCAGGCGTCTTCATCAGCGGTTTTTTCATCCACGCCCATGTAAATGAGCAGATTGGTGAGCACGGTGTGGCGCTCAAAGATTTTATTTGCGGCGTCTTCACCGAAAGGGGTAAGAGAAATGTAACCCTCTTTATCAACCGTTATATACCCTTCTTGCTTCAAAAGACCTACAGCACGGCTAACGCTGGGTTTGGAAAAATTCATATGCTCCGCCACATCAATGGAACGGACATTGTTTTTTGAATGACACAAAACATAAATGGATTCAAGGTACATTTCGCCTGATTCCTTCACGAAAACACCACCTTTTTCATCTTCCGCCTTTATTTTACCATATTTGATATAAAAAATCAAGCCGTGAAAACAAAGGGGAAAAGGAATAAGGACGACCCCGGGAAATTTTTACTTAAAATACTTACAAATCTGCCCATTAAGTTCTTGACAAACGGTTTTTCCTGTAGTATAATAGTGCATGGCGCATAAGCGAGTGTGCTGGAACTGGCAGACAGGCACGTTTGAGGGGCGTGTGTCCATGACGTACGGGTTCAAGTCCCGTCACTCGCACCAAAAACAGAGTTACCCGTTAGGGTGGCTCTGTTTTTTTGTTAAAAGGGACTCAAGCCCTAAGAGGGTCTTTACATTTGTTGAATTTTCGTTAATGTCTATAATTTACCGTTACTATATACTTATTGTATGTAGACTTATAGTATTCAAGGCAATATAATTTGATCATAGGAGGAATATAGCTATGGATATTGTGAAAGTTTTTGGAACAAATTTAAAAAAATATCGTACTGTTTTAGGGATTTCTCAAGAAGCCTTTGCTGAAAAATGTGGTTTGCATCGTACTTATATAAGCGCTATTGAATGTTATCGCAGAAGTATATCCCTTGAAAACATTCAACGCATAGCAGATGCGCTTGAAATTGAAACTTATAAACTATTTTTGGAGGGATAAAACATGAAAAAACTAACTATGCAAGAAATTTTAAATACATATAAACTAATCTCAGAATATCATGAAAAATATTTAAAAAAACACGGAGTTATTCTCCCCAATTTACATAAGGGAGAGTCTTATACAAAAGATGCTTTAGTATTAATATATTTAGCCCAGGGATATCCTGATACAAAGATTGTTTCAAAAACTGAACTTACTGAATTTATAAAAAATTATTATCCAAACACCAATGATGTACAACAAGCAAGACACCTAGGAGCGCAGAAGGGATGGTACATTCTGTCAGGTACGCGAAATGACAATACATCTATAAATATCCCTTCAGGTAGTTATAAACTAAAATCATTAACTGAATGTTATGCTGGCTTCACAGCAGAAAGAAGAGAGGAACTGTTTGACGGAGATTATTGGGAAAACTTAAAAAAAGCATATGGATATAAGTGTGCATGCTGTGGTTCGGAAGAAGGGAAAAAACATCGATATTGGAAAAACAGAACTGTTGTTCTTCAAAAGGGGCATAAAGATCCAGCAAAGCCGTTGGAAGAAGGAAATATTATCCCACAATGCGAATCTTGTAATAGACCGGATCGCAATTATTGGATCTATGATGATAAAGGACGGGTAATAAGTATATCCAATGAAAAGGTTGTTGATGGGTGCAGTAAAAAAGTGCAAAAAGCTATATATACTAGATTATACAAAAAATTTAATGGAAAGAAACCAGAAGAAATATAAAAACAATCCTGCAACAAGTAGTTGCAGGATTGTTTTAGTTTTCTAACGCAATCAACATTTGTTTTGCTATTGCCATTGAGAGTAAGGGGGGGACTGCATTTCCAATCTCCAATCTTTTCATTCCGTCCGAACCATATAATTTGTAATCATCGGGAAAGCTTTGCAATCTTGCGCCTTCACGAATTGACATTGCTCTAGAATCTCTTGGATGAATACACCGAGACGAAGAAGGACAGGCGAAGTTTCTTGTTATTGTTGTTGAAGGCTTTTCCCACCACAATTTTGCATATGTATTGCCATATCCGCTTTTTGGCCGAATCTCTTCCGGCAAATCATATTTAGATTGACCATCTTTTAATGCTTCCATTATTTTAATCAGATGCTCACCGTTTTTAGGTGAACTATGTTCATTTACAACATCCGCAGAATTTTTTCGAACAAAAGCAAGAAATTCATTCGTAATATTACTAGAGTATGTAGTTTTGGTTTCTCCGCTCTTTAAAACTGGTAAATCACCAATTGCATCTTTTAAAGTAACATGTGGTTTTAGCCCTTCTCCATGAGTAGGGTCAGGATAAACGAAGTTATTTTCTCCTTTGAAACCGACAAGTATAACTCTTTCTCTATGCTGAGGCACACCATAATTTACAGCATCTAACACTTTATGTTGCAATTTATATCCTAGCTCTTCAAATTCTTGTTGGATTTGTTTAAAAAGATTTCCTTTGTCCATGCTCAGAAGTCCAACGACATTCTCAAAAACAAATGCTTTTGGCTGTAAAATTTTTAAGATTCTCTTGTATTGCATAAACAGGTTCGCTCGTTCATCCAGTTGTCTCTTGCCAAGTGTTGAATACGATTGGCAGGGAGGACCACCTACAACGATGTCAATTTTCTTGTCTTTTAAAGTTTTTTCTAATAATTCTTCACTTAACAAGTTAATATCACAGTTTAGCATTTCAACCTCAGGGTGATTCAAGGTATAAGCCACAGAAATGTCTTTCTCAATTTCATTTGCTGCAATAATATTAAATTGGGGAAGTTTCGAAAAACCATAGCTTAGCCCACCAACCCCAGCAAATAAGTCGATAATGTTATATTTCTTCATATTTTTCTCCTTATTGGTTTGCAACCATTCTACTTAAAAGAAAGGAAATTTCTACTCTTGACAACAAAGATACTGTTGAGTGTAGTTTATGTTTGTATTATTTTGTTTCAAATTCGATCCATAGATTGGAAGCTCTGCGTAATTGCGATTTTATAAACATCGACTTTTTGGAGAATTCTATATTTGTGTTAAGTTTTTCGATTGTGGAACATTTGATTTCTTGAATATTTAATATTTTACATACACGCTTACATCTAGAGATGACATCTTTTGCAGCGCGTTGACTTAATTTTTTTTCTTCTAAAAGCCAATTCAAAAAAATATCGTAGTTCATATGTACCTCCGCAAACATTATATCATAAGTATAACACTAAACTACGTCAACGTCAACATTAAAACAGAAATAAAGATTTAATGTTTAATTTTGAAGAACCGACACGAAACTCAACTTTTTAAAGTTAACGGTGGCTTTTTCTATGGGAATAAGGGAATATGGCAAAAAACAACCCCCACCATCTGTCATGCAGATGGCGGGGGTGATCATTTAAGATGTTTTATAATTTTCTTTCAAAGTCGCATTTTTCGTTATAGCAAACGATTTTTTTGGCGCGACCCGTTTTTTGCAAAAGCAGGCTGCCGCATTTGGGGCAGGTTTCTTTTTTTACGGGGGTATCCCAGGTCATAAAATCGCAGGAGGGATTGTGTTCGCAGCCAAAATATTTTTTGCCGCGTTGGGATTTTTTCTCTAAAACCTTGCCGCCACACTTGGGGCAGAGGGTGCCAGTTTCTTTCACAATGGGCTTTGCATTGCGGCATTCGGGAAAGCCGGGGCAAGCCAAAAACTTACCGAACCGTCCCATTTTATACACCATAAGGCGACCGCACTTATCACAAACCACATCGGAAACCTCATCGGCAACTTTAACCTTTTTTAGTTCAGCCTCGGCTTTGCCCAAATGCTCGGAGAAGGGGCCGTAGAATTCGCGGATGATGTTAACCCAGTCCACAGAGCCTTCTTCAATGGAGTCAAGCTCTTTTTCCATGTTGGCGGTGAAGGCCACATCCACAATGTCGTTAAAGTGCAGGGTCATAATATCGGTAACAACCTTGCCCAGTTCTGTGGGGAGGAATTGCTTTTTCTCACGGGTGACATACCCTCTTGCGGTGATGGTGGTTATGGTTGGTGCATAGGTACTGGGGCGACCAATGCCCTTTTCTTCTAATGTTTTAATCAGTGTTGCCTCGGTGTATCGCGGTGGCGGTTGTGTGAAATGCTGTGAGCTTACCAGTTTTTCCTTTTTCACAGTTTCGCCAATGGCAAGAGGCGGCAGCTTTGCATTTTGCTCTTTTTCTGTCTCGTCGCTACCTTCAACATAAAGGGCCATAAAGCCCTTAAACTTCATTTGACGGCCGCTGGCCTTAAACACATAAGAGCCGGCGCCAATGTCTGCATTGACGGTGTTATAAACCGCAGACTCCATCTGGCAGGCAACAAAGCGCTCCCAAATTAACTTATAAAGCTTATACATATCAGCCGACAGGCAGCTTTTGAGCTCTGTCGGAGTTAATTCAAGGTAGGTGGGACGGATGGCTTCGTGAGCATCCTGGGCGCTGCTGTTTGTTCTGTAAACACGGGGGGATGCAGGGAGATAAGCATCGCCATACTGGGACTTGATATAGGACCGTGCTTCCATAACCGCTTCTTTGGCGATGCGCAAAGAGTCGGTTCTCATGTAGGTGATTAAACCTACGGTGCCGTGACCGGGAACAGCCACACCTTCATAGAGGTTTTGTGCTGCCATCATGGTGCGTTTAACGGTGAAGCCCAGCTTGCGGGAAGCCTCTTGCTGCAAGGTGCTGGTGATGAAGGGCGGAGCGGGATTCCGCTTCTTTTCCCCGGCTTTCACATCGAAAACGGTGAAGGCCTCGCCTTCTACCTGCTTTAAGATTTCGTCGGCTTCTTGCTTTGAGGTGAGCTTAATTTTTTTACCTTTTTTGCCATAAAATTCGGCGGTAAAATCGGTGCCGGACTTGGCATCTTTTAAGAGAGCGTCAATTAACCAATATTCTTCTGCCTGAAAGTCTTCAATTTCTTTCTCGCGGTCACAAATCAGCTTGCAGGCCACGGATTGCACACGACCGGCTGAGAGACCTTTGCGAACTTTTTTCCACAAAATTGGGCTGATGGAATAGCCCACAATGCGGTCCAGAACGCGGCGGGCCTGCTGTGCATCCACTAAATCCAAATCAATGGCCCGGGGCTCTGTGATGGCGGTTTTAACAGCGGTTTTTGTAATTTCGTTAAAGGTGATGCGGCATTTTTCTTTTTCGTCAATGCCCAAAACCTTAGCCAAATGCCAACTGATGGCTTCGCCCTCGCGGTCAGGGTCAGTTGCCAGGTACACTTTTTTTGCTTCTTTTGCTGCTTTTTTCAGTTTGGCAAGCAAATCGCCCTTGCCGCGAATGGTAATATAATTGGGTTCGAAATTATGTTCAATGTCAATGCTCATTTTGCTTTTTGGCAAGTCTCGCACATGACCGAAAGAAGCCATGACGGTGTAAGACTTACCAAGATATTGCTTAATGGTTTTTGCCTTGGCCGGAGATTCCACAATCACCAAGTTGGTTGCCATTATAGTGCCTCCTTTATGTCTTCGTTACAAAACGGAATTTTCTATGCTTTGTGGGTCTTATTTTCGCAAGCAATAATGCTTGCCGGGCAGGGCCCGAATCATGCCCTTGAGCTCTAAAGTGGTCAGGGTTGCCGCCAACAAACCGGGGGACATGCCCTGCTCTGTTAAAGCATCAATGTGTTTCGGCGCATCCGATAGCAGCGAAAGCAGCTCTTCTTCCTGCGGTGTTAAAGCTACGGCCGGTTTTGGCACGGGTTTTTCACTTGCCGGGAGGGGCGTTGCAGGAGTTAATGCTTCGTCTACCGCGCTTTGAACGGTGGTTTTTTTTGATTTTACCTTTTCGTTTTTGGAAAAGGGAATGGGGTCTTTTTGCGGGGTAACGCTTTTGCCAACCCAACCATTATAAGAGGGAAAGTTGGTTTTCAGCATTTCTTCTGCGGGACGGTTTTGCACCAAGAGGTCAGAAAAACGGTCCCGATATACACAAAGGACATCTTCAGCCGAAAGAGCCGGCTGGGCGCCTTCTGTTAACAAACGGTTAGAGCCTTGGGATGTGCTTCTGGTTACATCACCAGGAACTACAAAAAGCTCACGGCCTTGCTCGGCGGTCCAGTTAGCCGAATTGATAGCGCCGCTGCTTTGGGGTGCTTCTACGATAACGGTGCCGTAGCTCATGCCGGTGATGATGCGGTTTCGGGGTTTAAAATTCCAGGGATATGGCCTTACACCCGGTGGGTATTCTGAAAGAATCATACCATGTTCAATGATTTGCTTCATCAGCTCTTTGTGTTCAGGTGGATAGCAAATATCCAGTCCGTTGCCCAACACGGCAACAGGCACACCACCGCCCCGCAAAGCGCCGACGCTGGCGGCACCGTCAATTCCCCTTGCCATGCCGGTCACCACAGTGATGCCTTCACGAGCCATATCGCAGGCTATGTGCTCGGCCATGGTGATGCCATAGGGCGAGGAAGTTCTTGTGCCTAAAACGGCCATGGTCATATGGTCATTTAGATTTATTCTTTCCTTGCATTTTGCGTATAATACATAAGGCGGGTCGTATATGTTTTTCAACAATTCCGGATAATAGGGACTGTCAAAAGCAAGGACACGAATGCCATGCTTGCGGCAACTCTCTGCCACGGCATCTACCCGACGCAGGCTGCGGTCGGCAAGCACCTTCACATCCTTAGCAGAAAGGCCTTTTACCTTTAAAAACTCTGCCTCGTCGGCACCGTAGATTTCTTCAGGAGACTCAAAGTGCTCTAAAAGAGCCGTGATTTTAGAACTGCCGATTCCCTTTTTAAGTGTCAGCCAAAGCCAAAATCGTATATTGGACATCAGACCGGCCTCTCTTCTTAATTAAATGCACATCAAAAATGACTTCTCATAATACACTACTACAAATCGCAAAAATTGTAAAGTAGTTTTTTGGGGAAAGGCAAAATTACAACCGTGCGATTGTATTTTGCTGTTTTTATCTTTAATTCTATGGATTGTTTTAAAAAATAGTTGAAAGTTGCGCGTATGTATGGTATAATTATAGCGGAGAATTGTACCTTTAGGTTTTCTTAATCTTGTGCGGATTGTGTGCAAGAAAAACCAGTGCGTTACCAGGAGGTTGTTTTGTTCGATTGGTGGATAAAACAACTCATATATAGCCACATTTGGTGGCACATATTGTTTCATTTTGCGTTCAGCGCGCAAGCGTTGTCGGCCGGGTCCTGCGCAATTCGAGCCCGTGAACCTCGTCAGGTGGGGAACCAAGCAGCGATAAGCGGAATCTTGGATGTGATGCAGGATCACCCGGTGTGAAACGACCATATTGATTCGCTCAATCCGCCAAACAAGCGGGTTTTTTCGTATCAATACAAAAATGTGCAGGCAAAAAGAGGTAGGTGTAAACAGTGGCATATCAAGCCCTTTACAGAACATGGCGGCCCATGACCTTTGACGATGTGGCCGGGCAGGAGCATATTACAAAAACCCTGCGAAATGAAATTAAAACCGGCAATCTGGCCCATGCCTATTTGTTTTGCGGCACCCGTGGCACAGGCAAAACCTCCACGGCTAAAATTTTGGCCCGTGCGGTGAATTGTCTTCATCCGGTGGATGGAAACCCCTGCAACGAATGTGAAATTTGCAAGGGCATTTTGGATGACAGCATTTTAGATGTGGTGGAGATGGACGGCGCCTCCCGCAATAAGGTGGAGAACATTCGTGAACTCATTGATGATGTGGCCTTTTTGCCCACCCGGGCACGAAAAAAGGTATATATCATTGACGAGGTGCACATGGTCACAACACAGGCCTTTAATGCGCTGCTCAAAACCTTGGAAGAGCCGCCGGCACATGTTTTGTTTATTTTAGCCACAACGGAACTGAATAAAATCCCACCCACGGTGCTTTCCCGTTGCCAGCGTTTTGATTTTAAACGAATTACCCAGGCAGAAATTAAAGCACGCCTTTCCCACATTGCCGAGGCGGCAGGGCGCACCATTGCCCCGGAAGCGTTGTCTATGGTGGCCGAACTGGGCGATGGTTCTATGCGTGACGCCTTAAGCCTTTTAGAACAGGTGCTGGGTTACACAGAAGACGCCATTAGCTATGAAGATTTATTGAAAATTATCGGCATGACGGACTATGATGCGCTGTTTCAGATTTGCTCTGCCTTTTGTGACAATGACGGCGGTGCAGCTCTGTCGGTTTTAGATTCGGTGATTGAAAACGGCAAAGAGCCGGAAGTGTTTATGTCACGCCTGACCCGATTTTTGCGGGATTTGTTGGTGGTGAAGCTATCAAAAAATCCAAAGGACATGCTGAACACTTCGGATGAGCAGTTTGCCCGGATGGTGAATCTGGCAAAGGGCTTTACCCGTGAAAAGCTGATCTATGCTTTAAAGCTCATGAACGAAGCGGTTATTGCCGCCAAAGATTCGGGCTATGGTCGTACGGTTTATGAACTGGCTTTGGTGAAACTTTCTGAGCCTGCCTTTGACCAATCCATGGAGGCGCTTTTTGCCCGCATGGCCGATTTGGAAAAGCAGATTGCAAGCGGTGCCGTGGTGGTGAAAGAAGCCACACCTGCGCCAGAGGCTGTAAAGCAAGAAGAAAACCATATTGAAGGGCTGGAGGATTGTCCCCCCTGGGATGCGATACCGCCGGAGGCGGCGATGCCCCAGGAAGAGCCCGCAGAAGAATTTGCAGAGAAACCGGCAGAAGAAACAGCCGAGGCCGAAAAACCGACAGACGCTGTGGCAGGGGGCGACCCTGTTTTGAGCCGGTTTGAAGAAATTAAAGAATATATCCGCGCTCACGGCGGCGTGCCTGTTTTGCCTCATTTAAACAGAGCCACCCCCATGATGCTGCAGGGCAAGCTTTCTTTAGTGTTTCCCCAAGAGGCGCTGATGAATAAAACCGTTGTTTCCCGGGCGGGAAACATAGAGCTTTTGTGCGAAGCGGTTTTAGCGGTGACGGGGCAAAAAATGGCGGTGCAATGCCTTTCTGAAAAGGAAGCCGGCACCAATCAGGAAAGCGACGCCTTTGACCGTTTGCTTGCTTTAGGCAAGGAACACACAGGGATTGAAATTATTTAACCAACAGAGAAAAACAAGGCCGGATTCGGCGGAAACGGAGAAAGAACATGGCAAAAGGAAATAAATTTACCGGTGGCGGTGTGAATCAGAATAAAGCGGCTATGCTGCAGCGGGTGCAACAAATGCAGGCAGACATGGAGCGTATGCAAAACGAAATTAACGAGCAAACCGTGGAAGTGACTGCCGGCGGCGGTGCTGTGGCCGTTGTGATGAAAGGCAGCCACGAGCTTGTTTCGGTTAACTTAAAGCCGGAAATTGTGGACCCGGATGATATTGAAATGCTGGAAGATTTAATTGTTGCTGCTGTTAATGAAGCCAACGCCAAAGCAAATGCGCTGGTGGAAGAAGGCATGGCAGGCATCACCGGCGGTTTGAACATTCCCGGGTTATTCTAAAATCATACTTTCAAAAAAGAAAGCGCGAGATAAATGAAGGTTTTATTTTTGTCTGTCCCCACAGGACAGGGACATCACCAAACAGCCAAAGCTGTGCAGGAATATTTTAAAGATAACGAGACCGTAGAGTGTCGGTTTTTAGATATTGTGGATTATGTCAGTCCCGTTTTAGCGGACTCTTTGCAAAAGGGCTATTTGCTCTCAACTAAGGTTACACCAAAGGTATATGGCACCATGTATGACCTGGCGGACCGCCGGAATTATTCAAAAGATTCCGGAATTGGCAAATTGGTCAAATCGGTGCTGAATAAAAAGCTTTTGAAATATTTAAAGCTGTATAACCCCGATGTGATTGTGGCGACACACATCATTTCGGCCCTGGCCATAACCTATTTGCGCAAGAAATATCCACTTCGGGCCAAGACGGTTGCCATTGTGACTGACTTTACGCTGCATCCTTATTGGGAAGATGCTAATGTGGATTATTATGTATTAGCGTCAGAACTTTTGACCTTTCAGGCGTTGAAAAAAAGGCAGCCGATTCACAAGCTGAAGCCCTTTGGCATTCCCATTCAGCCCCGATTTGCCGGGAAATTGCCTCAAAAAGAGGCACGGGCGCAGCTGGGGCTTGAGGATACATTCACCGTTTTGCTTATGATGGGTTCAATGGGCTATGGCAACGATGTATTTGATGCCATTCGCAGCTTAGACCAAATGGAAGAGGATTTTCAACTGGTGGTTGTTTGCGGTAACAACAAAAAGCTCAAGGGCAGAGTGGATGCCATGAACAAGGAAAAAACCATTATTACCTATGGCTATACAGGAGAGGTGAGCACCCTTATGGATGCTGCCGATTGCATTATCACAAAACCCGGTGGTCTTTCCACCTCGGAGGCGCTGGCAAAAAACCTGCCCATCATTATGATGGACCCCATCCCCGGTCAAGAGGACCGAAACAAAGAATTTATGCTAAATAACGGCCTTGCCCTTTCGGTGAGTGAAACATTTTCTGTGGCAGAGGCTGTTTACCAGTTAATACACTACCCTTATAAAACTGAAATGTTAAAACGAAACATGCAGCAGGTGGCAAAACCCAATGCTGCAGCGGAATTAGGCGAATTTATGCTGACGCTTTGCGACGGCAAATAATTATATAGCCGCTTTTGCGGCAGAATGGAGGTTCTTATGAAACTTGTATTTGCAATTGTGAACAACGAAGATGGTAACCTGGTTATGCGCGAGCTGAATAAAGCCGGTTTTTCTGTTACCAAAATGGCGTCTACCGGTGGCTTTTTGCGTGCCGGCAACACCACTCTTTTAGTTGGTACAGAAGAAGACCAAGTGCAAAACGCTATGGATATCATCGCAAAACACAGCATGAAAAGAAAGCAAATCATGTTTACACCGGAACCCTTTATCGGTGTGGCAGGCAGCGATTATTCTTCGTATCCTGAAGAAATTGAAACTGGCGGTGCCACAATTTTTGTAGTGGATGTAGAGCGCTTTGAAAAAGTTTGATTATAAGTCGGTTGTGGGTCATGAGCTGGTTTGCGCAAAGTTGCAGCAGGCGGTGGCCTCGGGTCGAACCGTAAGTGCCTATTTAATTTCCGGTCCCGAGGGCATAGGCAAAAAAACGGTGGCCTATCCCTTTGCAGCGGCTCTGCTTTGCGAGTCACCTCAAAATGGCAGGGTTTGTTTGCAATGTTCTTCCTGTCGTTTGCTGGCTGGTGGTGCGCATCCGGACTTGTTGTTTTTATCCATTCCGAAAGATAAAAAATCCATTGGCGTTGAAGAGGTTCGGGATCAACTGATTAAAGAGGCCTACGTGCGTCCTTTTTCGGCTCCACGGAAGGTTTTTCTGATTGCGCCAGGAGAAGCCATGACACAAGGGGCGCAAAATGCGCTGTTAAAAATTTTAGAAGAGCCCCCATCCTATGCTGTTTTTATTATTTTGGCCAGTGCCCAGGATCAACTTTTGGAAACCATTCGTTCCCGTTGTTTAAAGCTGCAGCTTTTGCCCTTATCCGCCAAAGACTGTGCAGCCTGCTTTGACAAGCTGACAGAGGGAAGTGCCGAGAGGCGGACCTTGTCGGCGGCCTTTAGCCAGGGCAATTTAGGGCGGGGCTATCGCATGCTTCGTGATGAGGCTTATTATGACCTTTATGTCGAAACGGTGGATAAGCTGGTTGGCATGGCAGACCGAGCCTCCGGACTGTCGGACATGCAAAGACATTTGGTAGACCACAAGGATGCGGTGGAGGACATTATTGATTTCTTGCTGGTTTTTCTGCGGGATTGCATGAGGCGCAGCATTGCATCAAAAACCGAACTGATATGTAAAGACAGAGAGAAAGAGAGCCTTTTGTTTGGCCAAAAAGTAACGGCCAAGGGATTGGTTTTAATGATGGAGGCCCTGATTCATTTCAGAGACCGCCTGCAAAAAAATGCCGGCTATACAGCGGCGTGTTTAGAACTTTTAACGAGGATACAGGAGGAAATTCATGATTAAGGTAATTGGAGTCCGGTTTAAATCCGTGGGCAAAATCTATTATTTTGACCCGGGTGAACAGGACTTTTCATCCGGTGACGGCGTTATTGTGGAAACAGTGCGCGGCCTTGAATATGGACAGGTGGCCATGACCGCAAGGGAAATTGACGAAACAAAGTTTTCAATCCCCTTAAAAAAGATTGTTCGTGCAGCTACAGAAGAAGACACCAAAACCCTGCAGGAGAACAAGGCGAAAGAAAAAGAGGCCTACAACATTTGCCAGGAAAAAATTAAGACAAACAACCTGGAAATGAATTTAATTGATGTGGAATATACCTTTGACCGCAGCAAAATTCTCTTTTACTTTACCGCAGAGGGTCGCGTGGATTTTCGTCAGCTGGTTAAGGATTTGGCTTCTGTTTTCCGCACCCGTATTGAACTGAGACAGATTGGTGTTCGTGATGAAGCGAAGATGCGGGGCGGTTTGGGTATTTGCGGAAGACCCCTTTGTTGTTCGCTGTTTTTAGGCGATTTTGAGCCGGTATCCATTAAAATGGCAAAAGAGCAGTCGCTTTCTTTAAACCCCACAAAAATTTCAGGCACATGCGGACGCTTAATGTGTTGCTTAAAATATGAGCAGGATGCCTATGAAGCATTGATTCGCGAGACGCCCAATGTTGGTGCCGTGGTGGATACCCCTGCCGGTCGAGGCGTGGTGACCTCAACCAACCTGTTAAAAGGTTTGGCACAGGTGAAAATGAATTCGGGCAACGAAAACACCATCAGCGAATTTAAGGTTGCGGATTTGGTGGTTATTAAAGACAGCGCCAAACGAAATCAGGAAACCGAATTTGACCTTTCTACACTGAAGGAATTGGAAGAATAGAAAATATATGTCGCCAAAAGCGACAGAAAAGGAGAAACAAATGGCTAAGAAAGAAAAGGAAGTCTTAATTTACGGCGGTAAGCCCCTTTTGCGTGAGGATAATGTTTTATATTATGGCGATTTTAACGAAAACTTCATTACCCGCTTCACCATTTTAGAAACAAAGGACCTTCACGATTTAACAGTTGCCTCTAAGGTTTGTGTTGAGCTTTTGGAGAAAAACGGTGACGACATTAAAAGCGCCCGTTTGGTTAAAAAGGCAGAGCGCGAAGGCTTATATGCCGCTTTGGATATCGGGGTTTATTGGCTGGAGGATATTTTGGAAATGGAACGGGAGTTTTTAAACAAGCAAAACGCCTGATAAAAGGGTTTTTGGTTCTTGTTTTTTAAACCGATTGACAAAGGAGCCATCTTATGTATGACGCTGATTTAGTTGCCGGCAAATTACGACGCTGGCGAAACTATCTGCACACCTACACCCTGCCGGATTGGGAACAAATTCCGGATTTGGGACTTTATATGGACCAGGTGCTGACGCTTTTATCGCAATATCTTTCCTTTTTACCGGCAAAAGACGGCGAGCAGGTGATTACCACCAGCGCCATTAACAACTATGTGAGAACCAAGCTGATGCCGCCGCCCTATAAGAAAAAATATATGCGTGTGCACATTGCTTATCTCATTATGATTTGCTCTTTGAAACAAGCTTTGTCTATGTCTGAAATTCAGAAACTGATTCCCAGCTCCTTTCATGAGCAGGACATGAAAAAGGCCTATACCGAGTTTAGCCATCAATATGCTGAATTTGTGAAGATATTCATTGAGTTGATGGAAAAGGAAGCCGAAAAAATGTCTGACGGACCGGAACAGACCTCGTTAAATATTGATAGCTTTATCCTTTTAAATGCCGTTATTGCCAATTTCTCTAAATTGATAACCACGAAACTGCTGGGGCTTCAAGAGCAGCCTTTTTCGGAAGAAGCTGTAGCGGACAAAATATAAAATATGGATGCAAACAGACCGCAACGAGATTGTTGCGGTCTGTTTTTATATAAAAATAATAAAAGAGAAAAGGAGTTTCAACAATCCATCAGCCTCACTGCGTTCGACAGCTCCCTTTACACAAGGGAGCCTATTTTTGCCGAAAATAAACTCCCTCCATTGTAGGAGGGATTATTATGAAAAAGAGGGATTTAATCATAAAGTAGGTTTTTGAGGGTGTCGGAATCGATGTTGTTTTTATCATACCATTCAAAACCGGTGTCAATGTTTTCTTGCACGGCTTCGCCCTTGTGGGCACGATAGGCAGTTTCAACGGCTTTATAGCCCATTTGATAGGGGTTTTGGGTTACGGCGCCTACCATGTCGCCGTTTCGGATGAAATCCATTTGTCGCTTGCCGGAATCAAAGCCCATAACTTTAACTTTTCCCACCTTGTCAAGCTCTTTTAAAGCGTCCATAATGCCAACGGCTGTATCTTCATTTGAGCCGAAGAACCCCGTTAATTCAGGGTGAGCCGACAGAATGGCTTTGGCAGCATCGGCCGGCTTGGCGTGTTCACCACTCATATATTTAATTTCGGCAATTTTAATATAGGGATATTTTGTTTCAATGCGATTTTTAAAACTGTCACGGCGGGTTTGGGCGGTGGCACTGGTTTCATCATGAATCACCATGCCAATGGTGCCTTGGCTACCCATGGCCTCTGCCAATTTGTCGGCAGCCAAAGCGGCGGCCGCTTCGTTATCCGTTGCGGCGGTGGCCACAATGGCACCGCTTTCGACACCAGAATCAAAACCCACAACGGGAATGCCCCGCTTTTGCGCTTTTTCTAAAGTTTCTGCCACGGCCTTTGAATCAATGGCAGCAAGGCAGATTGCCACGGGATTTTTAGCCAAGGCCGATTCAAGCATTTCCACTTGTTTTTCCACTTGTGATTCGGCATCCGGTCCCTCAAAGGAAAGGGATACATCTAAATCGGTTGCGGCTTTTTCGGCGCCTTTTTTCACGGCCTGCCAGTAGTTTTGCTGATAGCCTTTTGCCACCACGGCAATGTGGGGCTTGTTATATTCGGTTGTCATGTCATCCTTCATAGAGCTGCATCCGGCGGTGCAAAAGAGTAACAGTGCCAGGGCTGTTAGGGCGAATATTCTTTTTTTCATAATTTCGTTCCTTTCTTGCTGCACACCTACCTTGCCAGAGGAAAGGGGCAGCTTTTTAATGTAAAACGGCAATGGTTTCAGGCGGAAAGAACAGCAAAATTTTTTGAAAAAAGCCTCAGTCGGCAAAAATTTTTTTGCAGTTTTACCGCCTTGTTTGCCCTCTGTGACAATTATTATGTGTTTTTTATACAAAATCATGCATAATTAAAAAAATTGTTGCACTTGTTTGAAAAAAAAGGTATAATAAAGATTGGTTCTACATAAAAAATGGTGATCTCTCACATACTGTTAAAAAAGGAAGGGAGATACACCATGCAGGACGAAAATACAAACACAGAAAATACAAATACAAATGAAACAAACGACCAAACCTCATCAGAGGAAACGGCGCAAAACATTAAAGATTTTGGCATGTCTGGGGTGAATAACCCCCGGGGGAACATTCATTGTCTTACCATTGCCGGTCAGGTAGAGGGGCACATGCTTTTGCCCTCGCAGAATAAATCCACAAAATATGAACATGTTATTCCCCTTTTGGTGTCCATTGAGCAGGACGAACGAGTGGACGGTCTTTTGGTGGTTTTAAACACAGTGGGCGGCGATGTGGAGGCAGGGCTTGCCATTGCCGAGATGATTGCCAGCATGCAAAAGCCGGCCGTTTCATTGGTTTTGGGCGGTGGGCACAGCATTGGCGTGCCGCTGGCCGTTTCGGCGCAGCGCTCTTTCATTGTCCCCTCGGCGTCCATGACCATTCATCCCATTCGCATGAACGGCACGGTTATCGGCGTTCCGCAGACCTATGAATACTTTAACAAAATGCAGGAGCGCGTGGTTAATTTTGTGGTAAGAAATTCGCACATCCCTAAAGAAACTTTTACAGAGATGATGATGAAAACCGGGGAAATCGCCAATGATGTGGGTTGCATCATTTTAGGCGATGAGGCGGTTAATTTGGGCCTCATTGATGAAGTGGGCGGTCTTTCGCAGGCGCTTGAATGTTTATACGCCATGATTGAAGAAAAGAAAAAGAATAAAGAAGAGTCCACCTGAAAAATTTTATTTGAAAAAGAACCGGGGCGGCGGTGCTGCCCCGGACTCCTTAAGTATATTTTCAAGAAAAGAGTGATACATATGAGCAAAGAAATGGTCCTTGGCATTAAAGGACGAATTGACATCGTTGTAGATGACTCTGTCAGCGCTAAAAAAGCGGCCAGCGGTGAAATGGATGTGTTTGGCACACCCTATGTGATTGCCTTAATGGAGCAAGCGGCAGACAAGAGCATGCGGCCCTATCTCGAGGAAGGCTGTGCCACTGTGGGCACCATGGTGAACATTCGTCACATGGCGGCAACACCTATGGGCATGAAGGCCTATGCCGAATCGGAGCTGACCGAGATTGATGGCCGCCGTTTGGGCTTTCGTGTAGCGGTTTATGACGAGGTCGGTTGCGTTGCAGAAGGCACACATGAACGGTTTATTATTTTTAAAGAAAAATTTATGGAAAAAACAAATAAAAGAGGGAAGGAATAAAGACATGAAAAGCGATATTGAAATTGCACAGGGTAAAAAACCCGCACACATTAAAGACATTGCAGCGAAGCTCGACATTCCTGAAGAAGCCTTGATTTATTATGGTCGTGATAAGGCGAAGCTTGACGAGTCCTTTTTGAAAGAACTGGAGAAAAAACCCCAGGGCAAGCTGGTTTTGGTAACCGCCATTAACCCGACACCCGCCGGTGAAGGTAAAACCACCACAACCGTTGGCTTAGGTCAGGCTATGGCGAAAATCGGCAAAAAGGCCGTTATTGCTTTGCGTGAGCCCTCTTTGGGTCCTGTTATGGGCGTTAAGGGTGGCGCTGCCGGCGGTGGCTATGCACAGGTTATTCCTATGGAAGATATCAATCTGCATTTTACAGGTGATATGCACGCCATCACAGCGGCAAACAATCTGCTTTGCGCCATGATTGATAACCACATTACCCAGGGTAACGCTTTGGGCATTGACCCCACCCGCATTGTATTCCGCCGCGTGCTTGATATGAATGACCGGGCACTGCGTCAGATTGTTGTGGGCTTGGGTGGTAAGAAAAACGGAAATCCCCGTGAAGACGGTTTTATTATTACCGTTGCATCGGAAGTTATGGCCATTTTGTGTCTGGCCGATTCCTTGGCCGATTTAAAGGCAAGACTTTCTAGAATTGTAGTTGGTTATACATATGGCGGAGAGCCTGTTACAGCCGGTCAGCTGGATGCTGCCGGTGCTATGACAGCGCTGCTTTCCCAGGCGTTGCAGCCCAACCTGGTGCAGACTTTGGAAGAAACACCCTGCTTAATGCACGGTGGTCCTTTTGCTAACATTGCCCATGGCTGCAACAGCGTTCGTGCCACAAAGGCTGCGCTGCACATGGCGGATTATGTTATTACCGAAGCCGGCTTTGGTGCGGATTTGGGTGCAGAAAAATTCTTTGATATTAAGTGCCGCGTTGCCGGTCTTTCTCCCGTTGCAACGGTTTTGGTTGCCACAGTTCGTGCGCTGAAATATAACGGCGGTGTGCCCAAGGCAGAGCTTGCTGCAGAAAACCTTGACGCTTTGAAAAAAGGTCTTTGCAATTTAGAAAAGCACATTGAAAACTTAAGACAGTTTGGCATTGGTGTTGTGGTTGCCATCAATCGCTTCCATACCGATTCTGATGCGGAGCTTGCCTTGATTGAGGAATGCTGCAAAAATGCAGGTGCTTCTTTTGCCTTGTCTGAAGTGTTTGCCAAAGGTGGCGACGGCGGTATTGAGCTGGCAGAAAAGCTGGTTGAGATGATTGAAACACAAGAAGCTGATTTTCATCCCATTTATGAAGATGAGCTTTCACTGGCTGATAAAATCCGCACCGTTGTTACCAAAATTTATGGTGGTAGCGGCGTGACCTTCTCGGCTGAAGCGGAAAAAGAATTAGGGTGGCTGGAAGCAAACGGCTATGGCAAGCTGCCTGTCTGCATGGCAAAAACACAATACTCTTTATCGGATAATGCGAAGCTGCTTGGTCGCCCTGAGGGCTTTACCCTGCATGTGCGTGAGGTTCGTCTTTTTGCCGGCGCCGGCTTTGTTGCGGTTTACTGCGGTAACATTATGACCATGCCGGGTCTGCCTGCACATCCTGCAGCAGTTGACATTGATGTTGAAAACGACGGCACCATTGTGGGCTTATTCTAAAAATGGAGGCGACAGTATGGCGCAGAGCACGGATCATCAGGTGCATTTAAAGCTTTTACTAAAGGCCGGTCAGCTTTTGCTTGAATCCGGAGCCGAAACCTATCGGGCAGAAGATGCAGCCCTTTATATGTTTCGGGGTATTGGGCAGGGAGAAATCAGCATTTTTGCTGTTCCCACCGTGCTGATTGTGGAAATGATTACAGAAGACGGCACTACGGTTTCGGGTTGTAAACGAATCCGTAGGCGTGCCATTGACCTGGATAAAATTTCACAGATTAACAACATTGTCCGAAAAGTGTCACAAAAGGAGCTAGAGGCAGAAGAGGCCTTGGAGGCTTTGGAAGCTTTAGACAGACAGCCCGGGGGCAATTTTTTGGCGGTGCTTTTTTCCACGGCAGCGGCGGCCGGTGCCTTTTCCCTTTTGTTTGGCGGCAAATTGCCGGAGCTTCTCTTTGCTTTTTTCAGTTGCCTTTTGGCGCAGTTGATTGGCTTATTTTTCCGCTCTGTCAGCATGCATCAGTTCTTTAACAGCTTAATTGCGGGCCTTGTGCCCACCTTGATAATGGCGGCAGTGGGTCGGATTTTTCCGCAAATTAACGAGCAAGCGGTTATTGTTGGCTCTATGCTGCCCCTCTTCCCCGGTGTGACCATGGTTAATGCCATTCGTGATGCTATTAACGGTGATTTGGTTTCGGGTGTTTCCCGGGCAGCGGAGGCTATTTTGATTGCTGCCGGACTAGGCATTGGCGCCTCGTTGATTTTTCTGCCGGGGGTGATGTAGATGAATTTTATTTACATTTTTCTGGTTTGTACCCTGGTCAGCTTTTTCATTGGCATTTCCATGCATGCAAAACCCTGGGTTTCGCTGCTGGGTGGTTTGGTTGGCGGCGTTGGCTATGTGGTGTATTTGACTTGTCCCTCGCCGCGAGCCGGTTATTTGCTCAGTGCTTTGGTTTTAACTCTTTTATCTGAGATATTGGCTCGCCTTTGCAAAACACCTTCCAACAATTTTTTGGTCCTGGGCATTTACCCCCTGGTGCCGGGAACGGCGCTTTATCAAACCATGGCGTATGCCGTGCAGGGTGAATACCTTAAGGCCCTAGAGCAAGGCGGAGAGGCGCTGGTTTGCATTGTGCTGATGACGGTTTCGATTGCGCTCATTCCCACCGTTTTTCGCATTTTGTTGGGAAAACGGCAAAACATAAACCGAAACCAATTGCACTATAGCGAAGATTGACAAATGGGAAAAAAAGAGATACAATAACATAAGTTGATTAACAAAGAGGAGGATATATACATGAACATTAAAATTACTAAGACAACAGCCCCCAAGGCAAAACCGCCGGTTGATTCTCTGGGCTTTGGTAAAATTTTTACTGACCATATGTTTGTGATGGACTATGCCGTTGACAAGGGCTGGCATGACCCGCAAATTATTCCTTATGGTCCTCTGTCCCTTGACCCTTCCTGCGCAACTCTGCACTATGGTCAGGCTGTTTTTGAAGGCTTAAAAGCCTATAAAGGTGCTGACGGCAATATTTTGTTGTTCCGCCCCTATGACAACATGAACCGCATTAACGAATCCAATGAACGCCTTTGCATTCCTAAAATTGATGTTGATTTTGCAGTTGAGGCCATTAAAACATTGGTGGAATTAGACCAGGAATGGATTCCAAACGGTGAGGGAACCGCACTCTACATTCGTCCCTTTATTTTTGCAACCGACCCCTTCTTAGGCGTGCATCCGGCTGCAACTTATAAATTCATCGTTATTCTTTCCCCTGTTGGTGCTTATTACAAAGAGGGCTTAAACCCCGTTAAAATTTATGTTGAGGATGAATATGTTCGTGCCGTTCGTGGCGGTATGGGCTTTTCGAAAACTGCCGGTAACTATGCAGCCAGCTTAAAGGCACAGGAAGAAGCTGAAAAGAAGGGTTACACACAGGTTCTCTGGTTGGATGGCGTTGAAAGAAAATATATTGAAGAAGTTGGCGCCATGAACATCTTCTTTAAAATTGACGGCAAGGTTGTGACTCCGGCATTAAACGGCAGCATTTTAGCCGGCATTACTCGTAATTCTTGTCTGAAGGTGTTAAATGCCATGGGCATTGATGCCAAAGAAGCAAGAATTTCCATTCAGGAAGTTTATGAAGCCTATGAAAACGGCAAGCTGGAAGAAGTTTTCGGCACCGGTACGGCTGCTGTTATTTCTCCTGTTGGTGAGCTTTGCTGGGCAGGCAAGAAAATGATTATCAACAACAACGAAATCGGTCCCGTTTCTCAAATGCTGTATGATACCATTACCGGTTTGCAGAGCGGTAAGATTGAAGATACTTTTGGTTTTACAGTTAAGCTGTAAGTTGCATAATTTTAGCACAATAAAGGCATCATCTCTTTTGTGGCGTTTGGCACGAGAGGGATGGTGCTTTTTGTATTCGCTTTTTTAGTAAAAAGGATTGCAGAAAGAGTGTTTGCATATGGCATGACTAAGACTTCATAAAATGTTTACAATAAAGAGGTGTGGGTGTATTGACAGAATTTATAATGCATGATAAAATATATCGCATACAATATATTTATGGGGGATACTATGCGTAAAAATCCATGGCTTTTGCCCTTGATTAAACAAATCAACACAAAGGCCCGAAGCGATTTAAATAATAACTTAAGGCGTTATGACATTACGGATGCACAGCTGGAGGTTTTAATGTACCTGATTAAGCACAAGGAAGAGGGCATTAACCAAAGGCAGATTGAAGGGGCGCTCAGCCTTAGCAATCCTACGGTCGTTAGCCTTTTGGACCGGCTGGAAGAAAAAAAGCTGATAAAAAGAGCACCAAGCGAGTCGGACCGCAGGCAGAAGCTGGTGACCATTACAGAGGACGGCATTAGCTTGTGTGGTGCGCTTTATGACGATTTTTGCAAAAAAGAGCAATCGCTGCTTGAGGCGCTTGATGAAGAGGAGAAGAAAATTCTCAAGCGGTTGCTACATTCTTTACTGGACAATATTTTAGAGAGCAAGGGAGACACACAATGTTTAAAAAACTTTTAGGCTCGGTTGGAGAATTTAAAAAGCCTACCGTTTATACTTTTATTTTCATTACTGGCGAAGTGATTATGGAATGCTTAATCCCCTTTATCACGGCCAATCTTATGAACCGCATTAAAGCAGGCATAGAAATCAGGGCCCTGCTCACCATTGGCGTTTCACTGATTTTAATGGCGGCGGTTTCTTTGCTTTTTGGCGGCCTGGCAGGTTACACCAGCGCCAAAGCATCGGCAGGTTTTGCAAGAAACCTAAGAAATAATTTGTTTGATAAAATTCAAGGCTTTTCTTTTGATAATGTAGATAAATTTTCATCATCTTCTTTGGTAACAAGGCTCACCACCGATGTTGCCAATGTTCAGATGGCGTTTATGATGTGCATCAGAACAGCTATTCGCTCGCCTTTAATGTTTGTTTTTTCCATTGTGATGGCTTATGTTATGGGTGGCAGAATGGCATCGGTTTTTGTGGTTGCTGTGCCGATTATTTTGATTGGACTTTTCACGGTGAGCCGGTTTGCCATGCCTGCTTTTAAGCGTGTTTTTAAAAAATATGACAAGTTAAATGAGGCGATTGAAGAAAACATTCGCGGCATGCGGGTTGTAAAAGGCTTTGCCAAAGAAGAGTTTGAAAAAGATAAGTTTAAAAAAGCAGCCCACGATATTTGCGTTGATTTTACAAAGGCAGAACGGATTGTGGCCTTTAACCAGCCGATTATGCAGATTTGTCTTTACATCATCATGGTGTTTACCTTGTCTTTTGGCTCTTATATGGTCATTTCAAGCTATGGGCTTGATTTGGATGTGGGTCAGATTTCGGCTATTTTGACCTATGGCATGCAAATTTTAATGTCGCTGATGATGCTCTCATTTATTTATGTTATGATTTCCATGTCGCTGGAGGCTATGAAGCGAATTTGTGAGGTTTTGGACGAAGAGTCCAAAATTGTGAATGGGGAAAACCCCATAATGACGGTTAGTGACGGCTCGATCACCTTTCAAAATGTTGACTATAAATATGCCCAGGAGTCCACAAAATATGCCTTGGAGGGCGTTAATCTCTCCATTGAATCAGGCATGACCGTTGGTGTTATCGGCGGAACAGGCTCCAGCAAATCCACCTTTGTTCAGCTGATTCCACGCCTGTATGACACCACAAACGGCGAGGTTTTGGTGGGCGGCGAGAATGTTAAGGATTATGACCTGAAGGTTCTGCGGGATAGCGTGGCCATGGTGCTGCAGAAAAACCAGCTGTTTTCGGGCACTATTAAAGAAAATCTTCGTTGGGGTAACCCCGAGGCAAGCGACGAGGAAATTGTAAAAGCTTGTCAATTTGCTCAGGCTGATGGCTTTATCAGCGCCTTTCCCGAGGGCTACGACACCTATATTGAGCAAGGCGGCACGAATGTTTCGGGCGGACAAAAGCAAAGACTTTGCATTGCAAGAGCCCTGCTGAAAAAACCGAAGGTGCTGATTTTGGACGATTCAACCAGCGCGGTGGACACAAAAACCGATGCGCTGATTCGAAAAGCCTTTAAAGAATACATTCCCGAAACCACAAAAATTATTATTGCACAGCGCATTTCTTCTGTTTCGGATGCGGATAGGATTATTGTGATGGATAACGGCAAGGTTTCGGCCTATGGCACACACGAAGAACTGCTAACAAGCAGTGAGATTTACAGAGAAATTTATGAAGAGCAGACAGGAGGAAAAAGCGATGCAGAATAAAAGACCTATGAATTTTTCCTCTTTAAAAGGGGTTATTCAGTCCTTGTTTAAGGCTTATCCCAACCTGCTTGGCCTTGTGATTGTGTGCATTATCATTTCTTCTGTGACAGCGGCGGTTCCCGCGGTGTTTCAGCAGCAGATTTTGTCGGACATCGGGCGGTTTGTTGCCTCCGGTGACTGGAGCAGCGCCTCACAGGTAATCATTCCCAAGGTGGTTATTTTAGTGGTGCTGTATGTCATCTCTTTGGTGGCCATTACGGCATATACACAGCTTATGGCGGTGATTACCCAAGGGTATCTTGACAAAACAAGATGCAGAATGTTTGAGAAGATGCAAAACCTGCCCATTAGCTATTTTGACAGCCACAAGCACGGCGACATTATGAGCCGCTACACCAACGATATTGACACCTTGCGGCAGCTGATTTCTCAGGCGTTTCCCACCTTTTTAAGAGCCGGTGTTGTGATTGTTTCGGTGCTGGGCATTATGCTTTATTACAGCGTTTGGATGACCATAGTTGTTCTTTTGGGCGTTTTCATGATGATGCAAATCACCAAAATTGTGGGTGGTGGCTCGGCAAAATATTTCCGGCGTCAGCAAAAATCCATGGGCGCATCAGAAGCCTACATTCAGGAAATGATGAGCGGGCAAAAGGTGGTTAAGGTTTTTAACCGGGAAGAAACCTGTGCCGAAGAATTTAAAAATATCAATGAAGAGCTGTATCAGGACAGCTTTAAGGCCCATGCCTTTGCCAATGTTTTAGGCCCCATCATTCAGAATGTGGGTAACATTTTATATGTTGTCATTGCTGTTGTTGGTGGCTTATTGCTGCTTGCTAAAGTGCCAAATTTGGCGGTTTCCAATTTGGTGACAGGCAGCATTGGGGTTTTGAGCATTGACATTATTATTCCGTTTTTGAACATGACCAAGCAGTTCACAGGTAATGTGAACCAGCTTTCGCAGCAGATTAACTCCATTGCCATGGCCGGTGCCGGTGCGGAGAGAATTTATGAAATGATTCATGCTGAAGATGAAGTGGATGACGGCTATGTCACCTTGGTCAATGCCTATTTTGATGAGCAGGGCAACCTGCAGGAAAGTGCAAAACGAACCGGCATTTGGGCCTGGAAGCATCCCCATGAGGCAGATGGCACCGTGACCTACACCCAGTTAAAAGGCGACATCACCATGACGGAGGTTGACTTTTCTTATGTGGAGGGCAAGCAGGTGCTAAAAAACATCAGCGTTCATGCCCAGCCCGGCAAAAAGGTGGCCTTTGTGGGTGCAACGGGCGCCGGCAAAACCACCATCACCAATCTGTTTAACCGTTTTTATGACATTGAGGACGGAAAAATACGCTATGACGGCATTAACATTAACAAAATTAAGAAAAGTGATTTAAGACGGTCTATGGGTCTTGTTTTGCAGGAGACCAATCTCTTTACGGGCACGGTTGCAGAGAATATTTCTTATGGCAAGCTTGATGCAACGGAAGAAGAGATTAAAGCGGCAGCGGTTTTAGCCGGTGCAGACGACTTTATTTCAAGGCTGCCCAAGGGCTATGACACCCTGATTACAAATAACGGTGAAAACTTAAGCCAGGGACAGCGTCAGCTCATTGCCATTGCAAGAGCCGCCCTGTGTGACCCGCCGGTTATGATTTTGGACGAGGCAACCTCTTCCATTGATACCCGCACCGAGCAGATTGTGCAAAGAGGTATGGATAAGCTGATGGAGGGTCGGACGGTGTTTGTCATTGCCCACAGACTTTCCACAGTTAAAAATGCCGATATGATTATGGTGCTTGACCATGGTGAGATTATTGAAAAGGGCACACATGATGAGCTCATTTTAGCAAAGGGCACTTACTATCAACTGTATACAGGTGCTTTTGAGCTTGAATAAACATGGTTTAAAAAGGTAAGGGGGCATAAGCCCCCTACACTTTTGTTTATGAGGTGGATGATTTTGATAAAAGACTTGTTTTTTGATAAAAAGTTTTGGCGCACCGTGACAAAGCTTGCCATTCCCATTGGCATTCAGAACTTGTTAACCAGTTCTTTTACCTTGGTTGACACGCTGATGGTGGGACAACTGGGTGATGTGAGCCTGGCGGCTGTGGGCATTGCGGGTCAATGGAGTTGGCTTTTAAACATGCTCATTTTTGGTTTTTGCTCGGGTGCTTCGGTATTTTTTGCCCAATTTTTTGGCGAAAACAACAAGCGGGGCATTGTGCATACATACAGCCTGGCTTCGGTTTCGGGGCTTTTTTGTTCTTTGTTATTTATGCTTGTGGGCCTTTTCGCACCCCATGCAGTCCTTCGGGTTTTTAACCGGGATGCAGCGGTTTTGGAAAGTGGCGCAGCGTACTTAAAAATTGCGGCGTTTTCATATCCGGCCGTTATGATGAACATGCTGATTAACACCGTGCTTCGTTCAACACAGCGAGTGAAGCTGCCTATGTATGTTTCGTTTTTCACCACAATTTTAAATGCGGTGCTTGACTATGCCTTGATTTTTGGTGCCTTTGGTTTGCCGGCCATGGGTGTGCGGGGTGCAGCCATTGCCACGGTGATTTCGGCCTGGTCGGGACCTTTGATTATTCTTGTGCTTATGGCCTTTATGCAGGACGATATTTTCTTTGCGCCCATAAAGGACATGTTTGGCTTTGATCGAATGTTTGCAAAGGCTTTTTACCGTAGGGCAACCCCGGTTATTTTAAATGAAACCCTGTGGGGTTTGGGCACCGTTGCCTATAATGCCATTTTCTCGAATATGGGTTATGAATACACGGCGGCGGTTTCGATTTTAAGAACCTTTGAAAACATTGCCTTTTCCTTTGTGGTGGGCCTCACCAACGCATGCTGTGTTATTGTGGGACAGCACATTGGCAGCGGCGACATTCGAGAGGGTATTAAAAACTCGACCCGATTTATGATTTTAGAGCCTCTTTTGGGACTTGTCATTGGTGCGGTTGTGATTATCTTCCGCAATGAGCTGGTGGGGGTCTTTAACATGGGTAATAGCATTTCGGACAAGACCCTGATGGCCGCCCGGGGCATTATGCTGATTTACGGTGTGGAGATTGCGATTCGTAACATTCCCTATGTTTCCATTGTGGGCGTGTTCCGTTCCGGCGGCGATACGAAAAAGGGCATGGCCTATGAAATGCTCAGCCTTTGGGCTGTTTCGGTTCCTATGACCTTTTTGGCGTCAGTGGTGTTTAAGCTGCCCTTTGTGGCGGTGTTTGCCTGCAGCTATCTTTGCGAGGATTATTTAAAAACCTTTTTGTGTCTTCGTCACTTTAAATCAAAACGGTGGATTAAGCCTGTTACCGAAACGGGCAAAAAAGCGCTTGCTGTTTATCTTGGACAAGAGAAAAAGGCTTAAATTTTTCAATAAAGAAAACCGTAGCAATTTGCTACGGTTTATTTTTTTGTGCAATGTTTTCAACATATTCTGCCACTACGGTGACGAGCACCGTTTCATCATCAATGATTTCGTGTTCAGTGTGGCTTTCCTTAAGGGTTGCATCGGGCGCTGCTTCTTCGTCAATAGCGCCGGCTAATTCAAGGGCGCCTTTTTGCACGGTGCTTTCTACGGTGTTTTTTTCGTAAGTGATGTTTTGCTCTTTATAAATGGTGGTGGATAGCCCAAGCCCCAGATAATAACCAAAAAAATTGAACTCTTTTTCGGTGGTTTCTTTGGAGTAGTCAACAAAGCGGGTTTCAGCAGAACGAAAGAGGTTAATCTCTTTGCCAAAGAAATGGAGGGTGTGCTTTTTTTCAATGTTGCCGGTTTCGTTTTGCAAAGGAGATAAAAGAGAAAAAGCCTTTGTTTTTTCATGCCACACCCGGGCAAACACTTCCCCTTCGGATTGGACCTGACGGGGCTCAACCCCTTTTTCACTTAAAATGAGACCGCTTACCAGCAAATCGCCTTGACGGACTGTGTCACCCAGGGAAACCATGGGCACGCCATTTTTAATGACCATGGAATGAATGACCCCGTCTTTTGTAGCAATCAGGTCACAATAGGCGCTGGCATCATACATCTCCGGTGGCATAATGCGTTCTTTAACCTCCACCGTGACTTTTGAGCCGCTTTTGTTCACCCACAGCCACGCCAGCTCAGGAATTTCGATAAGCATGCGGTTTTGAATCTCTTTTTCGTCAATATAGGGGCGGAAGGCGCCGACCTTTAAGCCACAATCCGTGAGCTTTTGTGTGAGAAAGGAAGCAGAAAGGTTTTCACAGCCCACAACCTCAATTTTCCAAATAAACTGGTTTAAAACAATCATGGAAAGTAAGGCAAAGACGAGACCAACTAAAAAAAGTTTGCGCTTTAAAAGCCGGACACAAAGCAGGGGAAAGCCGCGCTTTTCCATAATTTTAATGCGCACGGCGGTTTTGCGGGCAATGGGCGGCAACAAGCGAAACCCACGAATGCTGATGCAGCATTTTAAAACATTACTGCCGCAGGGAAACACATCCCAAATTAAAATGCGGCGGGTGGCACACACACTTAAAAAACGCTCCGGATAAGGACCGGAAACGGTGATAATCACATAGCCTTTCAGCCAGTTTAAAAGTCTTGTGAGCAGCAAAAATATTCCCCCTTTTTAAACAAGCGACAGCCCAAAAACCGTGCCCTGTATTAAAATTTCATCATCGGTAATGGCGATGATTTGCAGGCTCTTTCCGGTTATCACAATGCGGTAGTTTTTGCTGCGCAGAATGATTTCGCTAGGCTCGTAGCCTTCGATGCTTTTATAATTTTCAACGGAGAGTTCCCGGTTGTCGTTTAATGTTATGCGTGGCACATCGGCCACCATATCCAAAGGTATTTCTAAAAGTGTTGACAGCCGCTGGGAACGGCTTTTTTTATTTTCGGCGCGTTTTGCCCCTCTTGTTTTTTTCACGAAAAACCACCTCGTATGTTATTTTTATGCGATAGAAGTCATATTCATTACCATAGAATTGCGGAAAAGAAGGCGAGCGTGTGAAGAAGTATTTAAAAGGAAAACGGTGGCTTAAAAAAGGGGGAGCCTATGGGCTGATTTTAGGGCTGATTGTTTTGTTGGCGTGGCAATCGGAAGCCGTTATCTCGAGTGTTTGTGAGGCGCTGGTTCTTTGCTATCGTTCGGTAATTCCCTCTTTGTTTCCCTTTTTTGTTTTGTCGGGGTGGCTTGTTTTTTGCGGCTTTGCAGACCTTTGTGCCCGATGGCTTTCGCCCCTTATGTTGCCCGTGTTTTA
>JAZNRE010000005.1:0-193108 GCA_045590535.1 Clostridia bacterium | reverse complement strand
GCAGACAATATGCTCGACAGGAATCCGTGTGAGTGAGCTGAAGTTTATAACAGTAGATGCGGTGATGTCAGGTCGAGCACAGGTTAGGTTGAAAGGTAAAATCAGGACGATACTACTGACTAAAGAACTTTGCAATATCCTGAAAAAGTATATCAGGGAGCAAAAGCTGACAGCAGGCAGTGTATTCGTAACACGAAAAGGAAAACCACTTGACCGATTTTCTATATGGAAAGCAATGAAAAGCCTTTGCGAGAGTGCGGGAGTTGAAAAAGAAAAGGTCTTTCCTCATAATTTAAGGCATTTGTTCGCAAGGACTTATTATTCGTTGCAAAAGGATATAGTTCGTCTTGCTGATATTCTTGGACACAGCAGCATTAACACAACAAGAATCTACACCGTTGAAGACGGAGATATTCACCGCAGACAGATGCAGAGATTAGGACTTGTACGGATGCAAAATTAAAGCCACATAATCAACATTATGTGGCAAAGTTATAAATTTATTTGAGTAAATTATACCACGAAAGTACATAAAGGTCAATGTTTCAAGTAGTTTTAGAAGAAAATCAGAAAATTTGGACATACCAAATTGACCAATGAAGATTTTGAAGTTCATTGGTCTGGAACTCTTTGGAAATTGTGGTAACTGTTATCGCCGTCCAGGGCGATTTTTTTTGTTTCCAGCCTCCAAGTTACACACATAATGTTGATTATGTGTGCTAATGGAGAGAAAACCATGAATCAAGAAGAATTAAGATTGCACAGATGTTGTTTTACAGGACATCGTCCTGACAAAATGGAGCTTGGGGAAAAAGAAATTAAGCCATTACTTGAAAAAGCAATAGATGAGGCTATTGCAGATGGATATGTAACCTTTATAACAGGTATGGCGATGGGAACGGACATATGGGCAGTGGAGATTGTATTGGAGAGAAAGAAAAGAAACAAGGACTTGCACTTGATATGCGCTTTGCCGCATCCTAATTTTGATAGCAGGCGGAGTATTGCAGAAAAGATGCGGTTTAATAAGATAATTAAAAAGGCTGACCTTGTAAAAGAAATCAATGACCATTACTTCACCGGATGCTATCATGTGAGAAATGAATGGATGGTCGACAAGTCAAATCTTGTAATTGCTGTGTTCAATGGTCAAAAGAGTGGAACGAAAAATACGGTTGATTATGCAAGGAGAAAAGAAATAAAAGTTGTAAATGTACTAGATAGCATTTTGAATCGATTTTGAGGCCAAGATACAACGGCTGTTAAAGGGGTTGTAAGGACAAACTCTCTGGGGTAGGGTAGTTACACCACCCCAGACATAAACTCGCAAATAAGACGGCTGTTAAAGGGAATACGATAAAACAATTGCTCAACTCTGTTAAATAAAAAAACCACTACATTTATGAAAAAGTATTTATAAATATAGTAGAATTTTTTAAATATTATTTGGCTCGGATTACTCCTGTCCCAATTGAAGAAATAGTTTTAATTTCAGGTAAACTTAGTTTTGGATTTGGGATTTTTGAAACATCCTTAAAGGAATCATCATCAAATTCCGGTCCTAGTATGATATGGTCGATGCAATCACTAGTTATGGATATATCGCAATATTTGGCATTGTCAAATTCTTTTATATTTGTATAAGTTGGTATATTTGCATTGTTTACATATAGTGATGCACGTATTTCTTTTTCTTCTTTCCAAAACTCATGTTTAAAAAAAGGAGAAAAAGCATCTACTGTAGATAAAAAATACTGCATAGGGATTACAAGTGATTTTTTTAGATCAAGTACAATTTCCTTTGTAAATAGAGGAATATGTATCGGTGGAATAATGTCCTGTTTTTGATCATCGTCTTTGTTTAATTGCATAGCTTTAAAGCCAGCTTCTTTTAACAAAGAATTTAAAGTTACCCTAATAGAAGATTCTCCGTAACGAATAGGTTGCATATAAACTTTGTCGCAGTTAATACCCTCGTTATTGCGAATTGTTTGATATAATACATCTTTACGAAAAGCTATACAAGCACCGTTGTATTTTGATGTTGATACATTACAGAATTTGTCTGCATCGCCATATGTACATTTAACACCGCTTGGACGGTTCATTGTGTATGCATCCCATAATAATCTTGAATCTGGTATTGTGGAAAAACACGCAACCATTGAAGTGGAACGAGGTCTATATACATCGCTTTTATAATAACCTAAAATAAAATTTAAAACGGAAACCATATCATTGTTCGGAGTTTTAAAAAGAGGCATTTTTTGTAATATGTTTACAATCCCTTTAGTGTCAAGCATGTCATTTGATTCAGTGCTCTCTTTAAATCGAAGAGTTCCGTATTCCAAAATACATTTGAGTTTGTCAAAGCTAGTGTAATGGTATATTAAATTTTTATTATTACTCATATTATCACCCATTTCAAGTATATCACACAATTTAAAATTAGTAAAGAACAAGGCTTTTGAGAAATCTCAAAAGCCTTGTTTGGCGGAGATGCAGAGATTTGAACTCTGGCGCCGGTTTGAGCCGACCTACTGCATTTCGAGTGCAGACCCTTCAACCACTTGGGTACATCTCCAGATATGTTTGAACTCCGATTTGACGGAGAAAAAACTGAGCAAATTATAAAATTTTGTTAGAAAAATGTTAGAAATGGCTAGAAAAACCGCTAGATAAGGGTGTAAAAACAAGGTTTGAACCTCGCTTAAACCCGCATGGTTAAGCCATTTGTAGGGGTACAGTTACAGTGTAACCGAGGGGATTTCGAGTCATGTCCGTTATGTCCTGTTGCGGTGCCCGAAATTTTTAATCACTGCCGTGAAAAATTTCGACCGCTGCCACTCCTTATTGCTCGCTGTATCGTCCACCGGACGCGCTCGCAAACATCCCCACTTCGATACCTGTCTGTGTATGAAATTGTTATAGTGCAGAATTTGGGGAATGAGGGGAGAATATGTTTGAATACAACCACCTCAAAACTGCCCTCTGCAGACTCATATATTGTATATGATGAACGGACTTTTGTCAAGTATTTATAGAGAGTCAGTTCATTTTTTTGTCTGAAACAGGTCTTGATATTACCGGTATATCTTTACAAAATAAACGAAAAAAATGAGGTAAAATTTCGAAATTTATAAAAGTGCCATGAAATTTTTGTATTTTCTAACATTTTTGTTTACAAAAATTTGGTTTTATGGTATGATATAAAGGATAATGGGTGTAATTCTATTTTGAATTGCACACACTACAGATAAATGACAATGAGGTGAAGAATAATGGCACAAGAAATGGTTAAAGTCTTAACAGTTGAAAATTTTGAAAAAGAAGTTTTGCAGGTGGCCGAGCCTGTGTTGGTTGACTTTTGGGCACCCTGGTGCGGTCCGTGCCGTATGGTTTCACCCATAATTGATGAGCTTGCCGAGGAATATGCAGGCAAAGCCGTTGTTGGCAAGGTGAATATTGATGAGCAAGAGGCTTTGGCACTTCAGTATAATGTCATGGTGATTCCCACTGTTATGGTTTTTAAAAACGGTGAGGTTATCCAGCAGGTTTCCGGTGCTTATCCAAAGGCGCATTTTGAGGAAATGCTGCAAAAAGCGCTATAATAAAACTTGACTTTTTGAGAATAAAGACAGGGGAGCTAAACACTTTATGATTACAAGTAAACAGCGTGCAAAATTACGGGGCATGGCCAATCGCCTTCCGGCCATTTTGCAAATTGGTAAAGGTGGCATTTGTGATAATTTCTTAAAACAGGTTGACGATGCGCTGGAGGCGCGGGAATTGGTTAAAATCACCGTTTTGGAAACCGCAATGCTCAACACAAAGGCAACCTGCGGCTATGTGGCAGAGAAGCTTGGGGCTGAGCCTGTGCAGGCCATTGGCTCTCGTTTTGTTTTATATAGAGAGTCAAAAGAAAACAAAACGATTGAGATATAAAACAAATCCACTTTATAAAAAAGGATTGGTTTTATGAGAACAGGATTATTCGGGGGCACTTTTGACCCCATTCACAACGGTCATTTGCAGGTTGTGCATTCGGCAAAAGAACTGCTGCAGCTTGATCGGGTCATTTTTATTCCGGCGGGGGACCCGCCCCACAAGACAGGAAGAAAGATAACCGATAAATTCATGCGACTTGAAATGACGCGTTTGGCAGCCGAAACCGTTGGCGCCCAAGTGTCTGATTGGGAAGTCAGACAAGAAAAGAAAAGCTACAGTCTGGACATGATTCGGCATTTTCAATCAGTTTACCCGCAGGATGAGCTGTTTTTCATTATCGGTGCTGATTCCTTTCGTGATTTGCCTGCCTGGTGGCAGTATCGTGAGCTTTTAGAGCTTTGCACCTTTGTGGTTGTTGCACGGCCTGATGTGGATAAGAAAACTTTGCTGGAACGATATGCTGGCGATGAAAAACCGCCCCGAGTTTTCTTTTTAGAAGATGTTCCCATGGATGTTTCTTCAACCGAAATTCGCCAAATGGTAGGTAGAGGACAAGATTTTTCCTACTTAGTACCGCCGGCGGTGTTATCTTATATACAAACCCACAGCCTATATATCAATGGAGGGGACAATGGATTTAGAAAAAATTGATATCATAGCTTTAGAAGAGAAACTGGTCACCATGCTCACACCGGAGCGCTATCAGCATTCCCTGGGCGTTATGCAAACGGCAGAGAAAATGGCAAAACGCTTCGGCGTTGATGTTACCAAAGCCCGTTTGGCCGGTCTTTTGCATGATTGCGCAAAAGACATTGACAAAGGTGAGATGGTGGCACTTTGTGATAAATTAGGGGTTGAGCTTGACCCGGTGAAGCGTGAGCAACGCTCACTCATCCATGCAGACCTGGGTGCGAAGATGCTAGAAACAGAATTTGGCATAGAGGATCCCGAAATTATCAGCGCGGTGAAGTTTCACACTTTGGGTCGGGCCAACATGACAGATTTAGAAAAAATTCTTTATCTGGCGGATGTGATTGAGCCAAATCGCAAGCCCTATGAAGGCATTGACACCTTGCGTCAGCTTTGTGAAAGCAATTTAGACTGTGCCATGCTTTTTGCCATTGACCGCTCGGTTGAATATGTGCGGCATCGCCACAAAAAGCTACATAGTCAAACGCTGGAAACCCAGCAATATTTTTTGACTCTATGTAAAGAGAGGGTTACTTTATGACAGCAACAGAAAGAATGCGACATATTGTGCGGCATTTGGATAATAAACAAGCCCGTGACCTTAAGGTTTTAAAGGTTTCAGGCTTAACCATTTTAGCGGATTATTTTGTTATTTGCTCGGCTTCTTCCACCACCCAGGTGCGTGCCCTGGCAGACACCTTAGAAGAAAAGATGGAAGCTTTAGGCGAACAGGTTTTGCAAAAAGAAGGCAAGCAGGGCCTTAATTGGATTTTAATGGATTATTCTGATGTTATTGTGCATATATTCTATCAGGAAACACGGGAGTTTTACGGCCTTGAAAAACTGTGGACCGATGCTGAAGAACTGCCCTTAGAAGATATTTTGGAGGAGGACTAAAGAGGATGGACTATCAATTTCAGCAAATTGAAAAAAAATGGCAAGAAATTTGGGAAAAGGAAAACACCTTTAAAGCGTTAGACGATAAGAGCCTGCCCAAGTTCTATGCCCTTGTGGAATTTCCCTATCCCTCCGGTCACGGACTGCATGTGGGACATCCCAGAAGCTATACAGCACTCGACATCGTAGCAAGAAAACGCCGCATGGATGGCTACAATGTTTTATATCCTATCGGTTGGGATGCCTTTGGCTTGCCCACCGAAAACTTTGCCATTGCCAACAAAATTCATCCCAAAAAGGTAACGGCTGATAATGTGGCAAACTTTAAGCGTCAGCTCAAGAGCATTGGTTTTTCTTTTGACTGGACAAAAGAGATCAACACCACCGACCCCGCTTATTACAAATGGACACAATGGATTTTCTTAAAGCTGTTTGAAAAGGGCCTTGCCTATAAGCAGGAAATGCCCATTAACTTCTGTACCTCCTGCAAGGTTGGTCTTGCCAATGAAGAGGTTGTTAACGGCGTTTGTGAGCGTTGCGGCAGCGAGGTTGTCCGCAAGAACAAGAGCCAGTGGATGCTTAAAATCACAGAATATGCCCAGAGACTGATTGACGATTTAGATGACCTTAACTACATAGAAAAAGTTAAAATTCAGCAAAAGAACTGGATTGGTCGTTCTGAAGGTGCTGAAGTTCAGTTTGCCGTTAGCGGAACTGACGATATCTTAACGGTATACACCACCCGTCCCGACACGCTGTTCGGCGCCACCTACATGGTACTTTCACCGGAACATCCCTATATTGACAAATATAAGGACAAAATCAAGAACTATGAAGCAGCGGCCAAATATCGTGAAGAAGCAGCTCACAAATCGGAGTTTGAGCGCACAGAGTTGGTTAAAGAAAAAACAGGTGTTAAGCTTGAGGGCCTTTGTGCCATCAATCCTGTTAACAAGAAAGAAATCCCCATTTTCATTTCTGATTATGTTTTAATGAGCTATGGCACCGGTGCGATTATGGCTGTGCCGGCCCATGACGACCGTGACTGGGATTTTGCAAAGAAGTTTGATTTGCCCATCATTGAAGTTGTTTCTGGCGGTGAAGATGTGCAAAAAGCAGCTTACACCGATACAGACAGCGGCATTATGGTTAACTCCGGTTTCTTAAACGGCATGGAAGTGAAAGAAGCCATCAGCGCTATTCGTGACTACTTGGAAAAAGAAGGCATTGGCAAGAAAAAGGTCAACTACAAACTGCGCGACTGGGTGTTCTCCCGTCAGCGCTATTGGGGCGAACCCATTCCCCTGGTTCATTGTGACAAGTGCGGCTGGGTTGCGCTGCCTGAGTCTGAGTTGCCTTTAACCCTGCCTGAAGTGGATAATTATGAACCTACCGACAACGGTGAATCTCCCTTATCCAAAATTGAAGACTGGGTAAACACTACCTGTCCTAAGTGTGGCGGTCATGCGGTTCGTGAAACCGATACCATGCCCCAGTGGGCCGGCTCTTCCTGGTACTTCCTGCGGTATATTGACCCCATGAATAATGATGCCTTAGCCTCAAAAGAAGCCATCAATTATTGGTTGCCGGTTGACTGGTATAACGGTGGCATGGAGCACACCACGCTCCACTTGCTCTATTCCCGTTTCTGGCATAAGTTCTTATATGACATTGGCGTTGTGAACACCCCCGAGCCTTACCAAAAGCGCACATCCCACGGTATGATTTTAGGTGAAAACAATGAAAAAATGTCAAAGTCCCGCGGCAATGTAGTAAACCCCGATGACATCGTGAATGAGTTTGGTGCCGATACCTTCCGTACCTATGAAATGTTTATCGGTGCTTTTGACCAGGCAACACCCTGGTCTATGAACGGCGTTAAGGGATGCTATCGTTTCATGGAGCGTGTTTGGAATTTACAGGGTCTCTTGACAGACGAAGAGGGCTATTCTGCCGATATGGAAACCAACATGCACAAAACTGTGAAAAAGGTTTCAGATGATATTGAAAGAATGAAGTTTAACACAGCCATTGCCTCTTTAATGGCGCTGATTAACGACTTTTACAAAAAAGGTAGCGTCACTCGTGGTGAGCTTAAAACCTTCTTGCTTCTTTTAAATCCCACAGCGCCGCACATCACAGAAGAAATGTGGGAGTTGGCAGGCTTTGAGGGTAAGCTCCACGAAGCCAAGTGGCCCGCTTACGATGAAGCCAAGACCAAGGACGAAACCGTTGAAATTGTGCTGCAGGTTTGCGGCAAGTTAAAAGACAAGATTGTGGTTGCGGCCGGTCTTGATAAAGCGGCTTTGGAACAAGCTGTTTTAGCCGATGAGAAGGTTAAAAAACTGCTTGATGGCAAAACCGTTGTGAAAACAATCTGCGTTCCCGATAAGCTTGTGAACTTTGTTGTAAAATAAAACAAAAAGGAAAACCGATGCGATTTGCTTGGCAAAACGCATCGGTTTTTTTAATTTAAAGCTGTATTACCACATTAAAAAGTAATTTCTTTCCAGTCTTCATTCGTCAGCTCGTTGCTTTTGTCTTTTTCTGTGCAGGCTAAAGTGGCCACAACCACAAATTTAGCGCCCGCCTTCTTCAGCAATTTTGCAAGAGCGTCGGCCGTTGCGCCCGTTGTCAGCACATCGTCAATGAGCAAAACGGTTTTACCGGCAAAACAAGAGGTGTCTGTGGCAAGTGCAAACACATCTTTCACATTCTTCATTCTTTGGCTATAGTTTAAGGTGCTTTGCTTGGGCGTCTCCTTTGTTTTCACAAAAGCCTTTTCGCAATAAGGCAACTCCAGTGCTTTGGCAACAGGTTTGGCAAGAAGTGCTGCCTGGTTATAACCCCGCTCGAGCATCGAGATTTTTGAAAGAGGAGCACACACCACAAGGTCAAAGGCATAGGTTTTGCACAAAGGACGAATCCGCCGCACCATCATGGCGGCAAATGTGCGGGCATAATCGGTGCAGTTGCCAAACTTAAACCGTAAAACCGCCTCGCGAATGTCGTCTTTATAGCTAGCGCAAGACACTGCACGGTTAAAATTGTGCCGGTGGCTTTGGCAGGTGGGGCACAGGGGCATCTCTTCACCCGGCATTTGCCGTCCGCAAAGACGGCAGGTATTTACCTCATCCGAGAAGGTAATCTTTTTGGCACAGTCAGGACAAATACAAAGCTGCGACTTGCAATAGCCCAAAACGCTGCCGCAACAGATGCATTGGTCAGGAAAGATAAGCGACAAGGCCTTGGGCAGCCATGCTTTAGCGTGCATACTTGGTAACCATCTCCCGCAACGCCAGTAAATAGCCCTCTTTGCCCAAACCACTGATTTGTGCCCGACACACCGGCTTGATCACCGAAAATTTTCTGAATTCTTCCCTTTTATAAATGTCAGAAAGGTGCACCTCAATAACAGGCAGGTCTACCGAGGCTAAAGCATCGCGAATGGCATAGCTGTAATGTGTGTAGGCGCCAGGGTTAATAATAATGCCGTCGGCCTTTTGATAAGTCTCCTGAATTTTATCAATTAAAGCCCCTTCGCAGTTTGACTGAAAAAAGGTGACCGTCACCCCAAGCTTTTCGGCCAGGGCAGCAATTTCAGCGTTGATATCCGCCAGGGTTTCGCTGCCGTAAACAGCAGGCTCGCGAACGCCCAACATGTTCAAATTCGGTCCGTGAATTACATAGAAATTCTTTGCCATCATAGTCACTCCCTTGCATAATTTTTTATGCAATGTCAATTATATCGCAACAAAGAAAAAAATGCAATAATGTAGTAAAAATTACCCTCAAAAAAACCACAAAACTATAAAAAAAACCTTGACAATATAGACAAAAAGCATTACAATGTATAAAGTAGGATTTTTATGTGTTAGATAATGGGGGGATTGGTATGTCTAAGTATATATTCGTTACAGGCGGTGTTGTATCCGGCCTGGGTAAAGGAATCACAGCAGCTTCGTTGGGTCGTCTTTTAAAGGCCCGCGGCTTTAAAGTTACAAGTCAGAAATTTGACCCGTATATTAACATTGACCCGGGCACAATGAGTCCCATTCAGCATGGTGAAGTTTTTGTAACCGATGACGGTGCCGAGGCTGACCTGGATTTAGGTCACTACGAGCGCTTCATTGACGAAAACTTAAACGAAAACAGTGACATCACCACAGGCAAAATTTATTGGTCTGTTATAAATAAGGAAAGAACTGGTGACTATTTAGGTGGCACCGTTCAGGTTATCCCCCACATCACCAATGAAATTAAAGAACGCATTTACCGCAGCGGTGCATCCGGCGAGAATGACATTGTCATCACCGAAATCGGCGGCACGGTTGGTGATATTGAAAGCCAGCCGTATTTAGAAGCCATCCGTCAGGTGGCCAACGATGTTGGCCGTGAAAATGTTATGTATGTGCATGTAGCCCTCATTCCTTATCTTGAAATGAGCGGTGAGCTTAAGTCAAAGCCCGCACAGCACAGCGTAAAAGAATTATTAAGTCTTGGCATTCAGCCCGATGTGTTGGTTTGCCGCACATCCCACCCCTTAGATGCTGACATTGTCAACAAGCTTGCCTTGTTCTGCAATGTTTCATCCGATGCGGTTATTCACAACCCCGACACACCGATTTTATATGAAGTGCCCCTGCTTTTAGAAAAAGAAGGCTTGGCACGGGTTACTTTAAAGAAACTGGGTCTGCCTGAATATCGTCCCGACTTGGATGAGTGGAAGGCCTTAGTAACCAAAACCAAAAACTTGAGCCATGAAATCACCATTGCTTTGGTTGGCAAATATGTAGCCCTTCACGATGCTTACTTAAGTGCCGTTGAGGCGTTAAAGCATGGCGGCATTGCCAACGATGCAAAAGTGAACATTAAATGGATCAATTCTGAATTATTAAATGAAGAAAACCTGGATGAAACCTTAGGCGATGTTGATGGCATCTTGGTCCCCGGCGGTTTTGGTGACCGTGGGGTAGAAGGCAAAATTTTGGCCTGCCGTTATGCCCGTGAGCATGATGTGCCCTTCTTTGGCATCAGCTTGGGCATGCAAATGGCCGTTGTTGAGTTTGCCAAAAATGTCCTGGGCTTAAAGGCGGCTCACTCCACCGAGATTGACCCGTCAACCGTGCATCCGGTTATCGATATCATGCCCGACCAAAAAGAAGCTGATAAGTTGGGTGGCACCATGCGCCTGGGCAAATATCCCTGCCATGTGCTGAGAAACACCAAGGCTTTTGAGGCTTATCAAAAAGAAGTGATTGATGAGCGTCACCGTCATCGGTATGAAATTAACAATGCATACCGTGACCGCTTAGAAGAAGCCGGCATGTATTTTGTGGGTAAATCTCCCGATGGCAGACTGTGTGAAATGTTAGAGCTGCCCGAAAAGCGTTGGTTCATTGGCGTGCAGTTCCATCCCGAGTTTAAATCACGCCCCAACCGTCCCCATCCGTTATTTGCCGATTTCGTTAAGAACAGCCTGGCATATAAATTAGAAAAATAACAGCAAAGAAAGCATAAAGAGGTGCTTTAAAAGGCAACAACACGCGAGTATGAAACGAAAAGGTAAACAGTTTGTATTAAAGCTGAAACAGTATTTCGCAACTATTTCAGCAAAAAGTCAAACTTTTCCATGATGCAATTTCGCTAAAAAAGCGTGTTTAGCATAGATTTCACAGTTTGATAAAGTTGTTAAAATCAATAATTTTACAATTTTATTACAACTGCGAATCAGGCATTGACTATCGCTAAAACAAGTGATATAATCAATGCATGGATAGTGGATAGAACTCTGTCCCTTTCCGCAAAGTGTTTCTCATTTTTGAAAGAGGAATGAGTTACATGGTAAACCATAACTCTTTCGATAAAAAATAAAAAATTATTATAAGGGAGGATTTGAGAAAATGAAAAATCTCAAAAAGCTGATGTCAGTAATTCTGACTGTTGCTATGCTGATGAGCTTAGTTGTTAGCACAAGCGCAGCCACCTTTACAGATGTCAAGGAAACAAACAGTGCTTACGAAGCAATTGAAGTTTTAGCTGCCCTCGATATCCTCGAAGGTAAAGAGGCAGGTAACTTCGATCCGGACGCAAACATCAAACGTTCTGAGTTTGCTGCTGTTATCTGCAGAGCTATGAACGCTGAAGCAGCTGCTGCTGGCAGCGCTGGCGTTAAGTTCAATGACGTAGCTGCTAACCACTGGGCTGCAGGTTACATCAATTGGGCTGCTGATGCAGGTATCGTAAATGGTCGTGGTAACGGCGCATTTGATCCTGATGCAAATGTTACATATCAGGAAGCTGTTAAAATGATCGTTGCTGCTCTGGGCTTTGCTCCTCTGGCTGAAAACAGAGGCGGTTATCCCACAGGCTACATGGCAATTGCTAACACCTATGGTATCCAGAACGGTGTCGCTATGACTCCTGCTACTGGTGCTGCTAGCCGTGCTGGCGTTGCTCAGTTGGTTTACAACTCTTTTGATGCTCCTCTGATGGATGCAGCTTTCATCACTCTTTCCGGTGATGACGAGTACAAAATCTATGACGGTGGCAAAGCTGCTGACTACGAAAGACGTACTCTGCTGTCTCAGTATCATGACATCTACAAAATCAAAGCTACAGTAGAAGACACCTACAGAACTGATTCTTCTTTAATCAGAAATGGTAATAAGAAAATCGCTCTGAAGGTTGCTAACAACGGCTTCTACAAATTTGACGCTAGCGATATCGCTAACGAACTGGCTTTGACAGTTACCACTTTAGGTGACGGTAGCAAAGTATACACATTCAATGCTTTAATCAATGATGATGCAGCTTTGAACATGCTGGGCTACACCGTTAACGCTTATGTTACTTACAACGAAGATGGCGAAAACGAAATCCTGGCTATCGTTCCCGATACCAAGTCTATCGAAGTTATCACAATCGACAACATCGGCGCAGCAGTTGATGAGTTCAGCGTTGCAACTGTTGGTACTGATAAGGTTGTAACCTTCGAATATTGGGAAAATGCTGATGACAACAAGACCACAACTGTTAAATTCGCTGATGCTACTGCAGTTGAAGTTTATTTGAACGGCAAAACAGCTGGCGTAATTGATGGTGGCGTTGACACTCTTGGCGAATTAGATGACTACAACACAGTTACTCTGTTAGTTAACAAAGCTGATGGTCTCGTTTCTAAGATGATGCTTACCAAGTATGAATATGCTATCGTTGAAGAAATCGACGCAGACACAATGGTTCTTTCTTGCGCAGGTTCTAACGAATACACTCTGAATCCCGAAGATCATGACGATGACTTTGTTTGCAACATCTACAAAGATGGCGAACTGGTTACATTTGCTGACATCGCTGAAGGCGACATGCTGAACATCGTTGCTGATGCTGCAAGCAGTGAAGACTGGACCTTTGCTGACATCTATGTAACAAATGAAGTTATTGAAGCTTCTGTTGATGAAACAAGAATTGAAAACGGCGAAGCTGTTTACACAATCGATGGTAATGACTACACTCTGGCTGACGGCGCTCTGATCGGTGGCCTGAAGGCTGGTGCTTCCGGTGTGTTCTACCTCACAATCGATGGTTACATCTATGATGCTGACCTGACCAGAGCTACCACCGGTAACTATGCATTCATCGTTGATATCGCTAAGGATGAAGGCAGCTTTGGTTCTGTATGGCAGATCAAACTGTTAACCAAGGACAATGAAAAAGTAACAATGGATATTAAAGCTTCCGGCGTTCGCCTCACTGCTCCTGCTGGTATCCTTGATAAGGCTTATGACAGTGAAAATGTTAAAGAAGCAGCTCAGGATGCTCCCTTCGCAGCTATCCGTGCTTTGATCAAAACATGGAATAGTGGCACAAGCACATGGGATCCTGTAACTGTTGATCCTGACTATCTCTACAAGAGATTCGTAACCTTCAAAGACAATGGTTCTGAAATCACTGAGTTGACTTTCGCTACTAACACAAGCAGTGACAAAGTATTCAACTATGATGATGTAGCTGATGCTTCTAAGTACAATGACAAGACCAACAGATTTGCTGGTTTAAGTCTGTTAGACAACACCGTAATCTTCAACGCTCCTGTTGAAGCCGGTGCTATCAACGAAGATAAGATTCAGGTTTACACAGTAAGCAGCCTGGATGCTGATGCTTCCTACAATGGTTTCGTATTCGATGTTGATGCTGACAGAGCAATCGGTGCAGCATTGATCACCAACAGCATGGGCTTCGCTGGTAAAGCAAACGCTCTGGCAGTTGCAAGAAGCACATCCGTAGGTCTGGATGCAGCTGGTAACTCCGCTAACATCATTAACTTCTTCCAGGCTGGCGAACTGAAGAGCCTGGCTGAAGCTAACGAAGGCTACATCGGTGCTTATGACTATGCTGACCTCTCCGCTGGTGATGTATTCCAGTACACCACCAACGCAGCAGGCGAAATCAACGACCTCGACATCGTTCTCGATGTACAGGACGAAGTTGTAGACGGCAGTGGCGTTGTAACCACAGAAGCTTACAGCAAAGCTAAGCTGCTGAAGACTTCCGATGGCACAACCGTTGAGTACAGTGTTGGTGTTGTAACTGACATCACCGGTGCTTACATCGACCTGGCTACAGGCGACAGCTATGGTTGGGATCTGGATGCTAACGGCACAAATGTACTGTTTGATACCACTAAGGCAATCAGAAATGCATTCAAGGGTTACAGCAGCACTTCTTACATCAAGAAGGCTAAGGTTGAATCCAGCAAATACACATCTGATTATTATGTAGTACTTGTTAAGGCTGACGACGGCGTAGTTGTTGAAGTTGTTACCTACAAGTATGCAGAAGTTGAAACCGGCATCGCAACATCTACTGTTGATGCAAGCTTCGGCACAGGTGTAACACTTGACTAATTAACCTTTCGGTTACACAAAGGAGCATGGCAAATGCCATGCTTCTTTTTTGTTACCCCAAACCCTTCCCAAAGAGTGCTCTGCTCACTTAGCCTTTCCAATGAGCATACCCAACCAAGCCTTCCCCTCAAGGGGAAGGTGGGCGACGAAGTCGCTCGGATGAGGTAGAAAAACCTCCTCTGCAAAGCCCTCCCTGCCATAGCCTCCCTTGCCTAAAGTGAGGGGGACCATCGCAGACAGAAGATAATTGATAATGGAAAATGGAAAGTTGAAAATGAATAAATAATTTATAGATAGCCAAATTGATGACTTTAAATGTAAAAATTTAACTTACAAAAATAACAGTTTATTTCTCCAAAAACTCAAAAAATTATGCTGAATCAATGAAATTTCCTTGTTTTCGCAGTGTCATATTGACAATTTATATTTCGTATATTATAATGATAAGGTAAAACTTTTTACAATTTTATGCTATCATTTTCACATAGCAACCTTGAGGAGAGGATTATTTTGGAGAACAAAGTTTTAATCTCTGTTGACTCCACTTGCGATTTGCCAAAAGAATTGCTTAAAGAGCGCAACATTCGGCAAATCCCTTTATATATCACCATTGGTGAAGAAACTTATTTAGATGGTCTTGAAATTACCCCCGATGAAATTTATGCCCGCTATGAAAAAGAGGGTGTGCTGCCCAAAACGGCGGCCATTTCCATTGGCGACTTTGTGGCATATTTTGAAAAGCTCTTAGAGGAAGCCGATCAGGTTATCCATTTTTCGCTCAGCTCCGGTTTTTCCTGCACCTATCAGAACGCTTGCCTGGCGGCTGAAGAGTTTGCAGGCCGTGTGTTCATTGTGGACACCTTGAATTTATCAACCGGTGAGGCTTTAACCATTCTGCATGCACAAGACATGCTGGATGCCGGCGCTAAAGCCGAAGAAGTTTTAGAAGATGCATCTTCTTTCGTGAAGCGTGTTGATGCCTCTTTTGTTATTGAATCGTTAGAATTTTTGCACAAGGGTGGTCGCTGCAGCACAGTGGCAGCCTTAGGCGCAAACTTATTAAGCATCAAGCCCTGCATTGAAGTTCGTGACGGCAAAATGGATGTGGGCAAAAAATATAGAGGCAAGTTTAGGGCAGTTTTAGAAAAATATATTGCCGATTGCCTGGCCATTGAAAACTTAGACACAAAACGCGCCATCATCACCCACGCAGGCTGCGACCCTGAATATGTGCAACTTGTTGCTGATTTAGTGGAAAAAGACGGACGGTTTGAAGAAGTTCTTCACACCCGTGCCGGCTGTACTATTTCATCCCATTGCGGCCCTAACACCTTGGGCCTCTTAATGGTCCGCAAGGATGCATTATAATTTGTAGATTATAGTAGCTGTGAGCATGCTCATGTGCTACAATATCAATAAGAAAGGACGGATTTTATGAGTCTGATTGTACAAAAATTCGGCGGCTCCTCTGTTAAAGATGCAGAACATGTCTTTAATGTAGCCGGTATCATCACCGATACTTATAAAGCCGGTAACCAGGTTATTGTTGTGGTTTCTGCCCAAGGCGACACCACTGACGACCTGATTGCAAAAGCAAAGGAGATTAACCCCTCACCTTCAAAGCGTGAGATGGATATGCTGCTTTCAACCGGCGAACAAATCTCCATTTCGTTACTTGCTATGGCTATTGAAAAGCTGGGATTTCCTGTTGTTTCCTTAACCGGTTGGCAGGTTGGTATGCACACCGATTCCAATTATTCTGCGGCCCGCATTCGCAAAATTGAGCAGGAGCGCGTGCAAAAAGAATTAGACAAGAAAAACATTGTGATTGTGGCAGGCTTCCAGGGCATTAACCGTTATGACGATATTACAACCCTGGGCCGTGGCGGCTCTGACACCTCTGCGGTGGCTTTGGCGGCTGCACTCCATGCCGATTTGTGTGAAATTTACACCGATGTTGACGGTGTTTACACAACAGACCCCCGCATTGTTCCCAATGCATCTAAGTTAGAAGAAATTACCTTTGACGAAATGCTGGAGCTGGCAAGTTTAGGCGCCAATGTGCTTCACAACCGTTCTGTTGAAATGGGTAAAAAATATAATGTCAATATTTGTGTCCGTTCCAGCTTGACCAAGGCACCGGGCACCATCGTTAAGGAGGTCGTTAACATGGAAAAAATGTTAGTAAGAGGCGTTGCAAAAGATTCAGATGTAGCGCGTATTTCAATTTGCGGTATTGCCGACACACCGGGCAAGGCTTTTAAAATTTTCTCTCTGCTTGCAAAGAAAAACATCAATGTTGATATCATTCTGCAGTCCATCGGTCGTGACAACACGAAAGACATCAGCTTCACCACACCGGAAGACCGCTTAGAAGAAGCACTGCAGATTTTAGAAGAGAACAAGGCTGTGCTTGATTATCAGTCTTTAGACTATACCAAGGATGTTTCCAAGGTATCCATCGTGGGTGCCGGCATGGTTTCCAATCCCGGCGTTGCTGCAAAAATGTTTGAAGCTCTTTATGAAGCGCAAATCAACATTCACATGATTGCAACCTCTGAGATTAAGGTTTCGGTTCTGATTGACGCAGGCTGCGAAACAAAGGCCGTTCGTGCTATTCATGATAAGTTTGAATTAGGTTGAGTTTTACCATAATGTGATTTTCAAAGCTTTTCGCTCTGCGAAAAGCTTTGATTTTATAAAAATAAAGCTACGGTAAAACGAAGACAAAGGCAAAACCAGGCATAAAGGAGTTATGGCGATGAATTTTAAAAAGTTTAAATATGTCAGCGTTGATGTTTTAATTGGCGAAAAAACAACATTAACGGGCGATTTAGTCTCGGAAAGTGCCATTAAAATTGACGGCACGATTAAAGGTGACATTGTGACTACCCGTGAGGTGATTTTAACCGAAACAGCGTATGTAGAGGGCGATGTTCGTGCAAGCTCTTTGATTGTTGCCGGCAAGCTTTATGGCAATGCTTTAGCAAGTGACCAGCTTTTGATTAAAGAAACAGGTAGCCTAGAAGGTAACATTGAAACCGGCTCTTTGGTGATTGAAGAGGGCGGCGTTTTTATGGGCACAAACCGTTCTATTAAAAAAGAAGCTAACAATGAGACTATTGATGAAAACAAGGCCTGTGACGGTTTGGAGGCATAAAAATGAGTAATTTAGAATTGATTTTAATCGCCTTGGGTCTTGCCATGGATGCTTTTGCGGTATCCGTTTCAAACGGCATGGCCATTTCAAACCTGCGCCTGCGGGATGCCCTTAAGTTTGGTATTTTCTTTGGTGCTTATCAGGCGCTGATGCCTCTTATTGGTTGGGCAGCCGGTCGCATGTTCAGTGATTACATAATTGCATTTGACCATTGGGTTGCCTTTGTTTTGCTTTGTTACATCGGTATTAAAATGATTATGGAGGCAGGAGACGAAGATTCTGCCTCGGGGAACACTTGCTTTCGGGTTTTATTGGTACTTGCCATTGCCACCAGCATTGATGCCCTGGCAGCTGGTATCACCTTTGCCTTTATGCCGGTGAGCATTTGGAAGTGCATCTCGGTGATTGGTTTAACTACCTTTGTGCTTTCCACCGCCGGTGTGCTTTTAGGCAAACGGATTGGAGAGGCACTTGGCAAGCATGCCCAAATCGGTGGTGGCGTGTTGCTGATTTTAATGGGTATAAAAATTTTGGTTGAGCATTTGTTTGGTTAAAAAGGGGATTTAATATGGCCGATGTATATCGTTTATGGGATTTTTCCTGCGGAGAAGAAGAGCCGGTTTTAACACATTATATACCCAAAGAATATAAGTCAGATTGGACGGTGCTCATTTGCTCGGGCGGCGGCTATGGTATGCGGGCAGAACACGAGGGCAGAGGCTATGCTGAATTTTTAAACAAACACGGCATTAACGCCTTTGTGGTGGATTATCGGGTTGCGCCCTGTCGCTTTCCTGAACCTTTGGCAGATGCACGGCGTGCTATTCGTTTGATGCGGTATCATGCGGAAGAATGGCAGGTTAACAAAGATAAAATTGCCATTATGGGCTCTTCTGCAGGCGGCCATCTGGCGGCGCTTGTGTCTAACTATCATGAGATCATAGCAGGCGAGAGCAATGACGCCATTGACAGAGAAGATTACATGCCTAATGCACAAATTTTGTGCTATCCCGTGATTAATCTCATGGCAGATTTTGGTCATGTTGGCTCTGGTCAGAACTTACTGGGCGAAGCATATGATAAGTGGGCACAAAAGCTTTCTGTTGAAACTTTAGTCACAGAAAAAACGCCGCCGGCATTCATTTGGCACACAGCCACCGACCCGGTTGTGCCGGTGATGAACAGCCTTATCTATACAAAGAGGTTGTTAGAGAATGGTGTAGGTGCGGAACTGCACATTTTCCCTAAAGGTCTGCATGGGCAGGGTCTTGCCGACCATGACCCCAATGACCCCGTTCTTTGTCACATGTCCCAATGGAGTGGATTGCTTCTTAAATGGATTGACAGCTTATAAAAAGCATAAAAAAAGCGACTGCATGATTTTCATGCAGTCGCTTTTATCGTTTGCAATAATCGTTTATACCAGTTTAGAAAAGGTATCCCCTGCTAGCAAGTGAAAGTGGAGATGAAACACTGTTTGGCCGGCGTTTTCACCGCAGTTATTTACGATGCGGTAGCCGCTTTCGTCCACGCCCAAATCCTTTGCCAGTTTTTTGGCAGTGAGCAAAATGTGGCCAAGCAAGGCCTGATGAGCCGGTGCTGCCTCGTTTAAACAGCAAAGATGCTCTTTTGGGATGATTAAAACATGAACTGGTGCTGCCGGGGCAATGTCGTGAAAGGCATAAACCAATTCATCCTCATAAACCTTTTTCGAGGGGATTTCACCCTTTAAAATTTTACAAAAAATGCAGTCTGTCATTTAATTTTCTCCTTCTGTCCGTTTTTTATAGTTTTCAATGATTTCATCAGCAATGGCATCAATATCGTGTTGTACCACCGAAATGGTAACATCAGCTTTTTGATAATATGCCTCGCGCTCGGCCATCATGGCCTCAATCTCTAAAAGACCGGCGCCTGCAAGGCCGGGGCGGCGTGCAACGGAACGGCGCGTATTTTGATAAACACTGGTGCTGTCGGCCTTTAGCCAAAACAAAATGCCGTTTTCTTGCAGAGCTGTCACATTAAAAGGGTCTATGACGGTGTCGCCACCGGTGGAAATGACAACGCCTTGGTTTTGCGCCAAAGTGGAAACAGCAAAGCGTTGTGCACCCTCAAAATACTTTGGGCCTTTCTTTTGCAAAAGTTCGTGCACCGGCATTTTTTCACAGCGAAAAATGGCCTCATCCGTATCGAAAAATTCCATTTTCAGTTTTGCGGCAACCCGCCGACCAATGGTTGTTTTTCCAACACCTGTAAATCCAATTAAAACAATATTTTTCATGTTTTTTACACCTCTGTCCGCCGTAAGCGGAGTTTTGCTTTCATGCTGCTTTGCAGTTTTTTCGGGGTGTATGCTAAAAGGTTAATTCCGCTTTTGAATCAAGCAGAAATAAAAGCGTTAAAAAATTTTTAAAAGGTCAACCTGTTCTTTCACAATTTCCAGCGCAGCTACAATATCGGCCTCGGTGGTTTGCACGCCCAAGCTGAAACGGATGGCACTGTCAATCTCTTTACGGTCACAGCCAAGGGCCAAAAGCGTGGGGCTGAGCTGCGGCTTATTCGAGGAGCAGGCAGAACCGCTGGAAACATAAACCTCTCTTGCCTCTAGGGCGTGGAGCAGGGTTTCAGAACGAATGCCGGGGAAGGCGGCACAAACAATGTGGGGTGCCGGGTTTTGTGTGGCAATAACACGGCAACCGGGAATGTCTGCGAGTCCTTCGGCAAGCTTTGTGCGCAAAGCGTCCATTTTTTCAGCGTTTTTCTGCAAGTATGCCAGGGTTTTAGAGACAGCCAAACCAAAGCCAGCAATGGCCGGGGTATTTTGTGTGCCGCTGCGCAGGCCATTTTCCTGGCCGCCACCGTAAACAATGGGCTTAACATGAACGCCCTTGCGAATCATCAAACCGCCCATGCCTTTGGGACCGTTAATTTTATGGGAGCTTACCGAAATCATGTCAATTTTCGATTGGCGCATGGACAGGGGCACTTTGCCCAAGGCCTGCACCGCATCGGTATGAAACAGAGCAGAGGGATTTTTGGCCTTGGTAATTGCGGCTAAACCGGCCACATCTTGCACACTGCCAATTTCGTTGTTAACGGTCATAATGCTGACTAGTGCTGTATCTTCCGTTAAGAGTGACTTAAAATGCTCTGTGTCAATCATGCCGTTTTTATCAATCTCGGCAAAACGGCAATCGGCACCTAGACTTTTTAAATATAAAACCGTTTCCATCACAGAGGGGTGCTCTATTTTGGAAGTGATAATCTGCGGCTTGCGATGCACACGGCTGAGCATGGTGCCCAAAATGGCTAAATTGTTAGCCTCGGTGCCGCCGGAGGTAAACACAAAAGTGCCACCGTCGGCGTCCAGAGCCGCCATCATATGGCTTCGCGCTTCTGTTATGGCCCGTTCTGCCACCACACCTGCATGGTGAAGCGAAGAAGGGTTGCCAAAGTTATTTTGTTGCATATCCGCCATCAGCGCAATAACTTCATCAAAGGGGCGCGTGGTGGCGCTGTTGTCTAAATAAATCATAAAGATTCCTCGCTAAAGGGAAGTGCAATGGTGAAGCGGCTGCCGGCCTCTTCCTCACTTTTCACTTCAATGTGACCGTTGTGCAGCTTAACCGCATCCAGAGCAATGGAAAGGCCAAGGCCGGTGCCACCGGTTTCACGGGCACGGGCTTTATCAACCCGATAAAAACGGTCAAAGATTTTTTGCATTTCTTCTTTGGGAATGCCAATGCCGGTATCGCTCACATCAATATAAACGCTGCCTAAATCACGGCTGACGCTGATGTCCACCTTGCCGCCGGGCTCGGTGTATTTAATGCTGTTATCGGCAATGTTATAAATGGCCTCGGTGAGAGTGTCCTGCTCAATGGGTAAAATCACCTCATCATCGGGCTGAATTAAGGTCAGTTCAATGTTTTTGTTGCGGGCAAGGGGAATGAGCTTTTCATAAACCTCCTGCACCATAGAACGCACATCCACATGGACAAATTGCATGCTTGAATGGCTTGAATCCATTTGGGTCATGCTCAAAAGCTTTTCAATAATGCGGGTGAGGCGTTCCACCTCTTTATTCATATCCGTTAAAAATTCCTTGATAAACTCCGGATCAGGATTTTCGGTCTGAATCAAAGAATCAGACAAAAGCTTAATGATCGAAAGAGGGGTCTTGAGCTCGTGAGAGGCATTTGAAACAAACATCTTTCGCTTGTCTTCCACCTCTGCCATCCGGTCGATCAAGCTGTTAAAAGCAATGGCCAGCTGTGCAATTTCGTCGCGGCCGGTCACCGGCACATGCTGCAAACTGTCTTTGGGCATGTTGTTGATAAACTTGGTAAAGCGCTCAATGGGCAGGGTTAAAAGGCTGGCCATTGAGGCGCTGAAAATGCCAACAAATACAATAATCAAACCACCCAGCATAAAAAGGGCGTTTCGAATATGTAAAATGGTATCTTCCGTTGAATCGCCGGACTGAATCAGATACACAGCGCCAATGGTGCGGGCATTTTTAATAATGGGCACAGCCGCATCGATAAACCAGTTGCCATTTTCTTTATAGGCATTTGAAGAGTTTTTGCCGTCCGCTAAAAGGGCATTGGTGATAGCGGAATTGATAAAGGTTTTATCTTTAATGCTGGTCACCTTGTACGAGTCATATAAAACCGTGCTGTCGTTGTTCACCACAATGGCACGGGCGTTTTTTTCTAAAGGCAGCTGCGGCAGACGCAGACTGATATATTCATCTGTAAAATTTTCTGAAATAATGCTGGCAAAAATGTTGGCGTTGGTTAACACCTCCATCTTTTTGCGGTCAAAAAGATAGGAATAAAGGGTGTTCATGAGGAATGAACTCAGTACCAATAAAACAACCACAATAATAATCATGTAGGTTGAAACGATTTTCCAGCGAATATTTAAAAAGGAGACATTAAGCTTCTTTAAAATAGTAACCCACTCCCCACTTTGTGTGTATATAAATCGGTTCAGCCGGATTCGGCTCTAACTTTTCACGCAATCTTCTCACATGAACATCCACTGTGCGCACATCACCAGGATAGTCATATCCCCAAACGATATCCAAAAGATTTTCACGGGAATACACCTTGCCGGCGTTACACACAAACAAATCCATCAAATCAAATTCTTTTGCGGTTAAATCAATGGTTTTGTCGTCAATGGAAATGCGGCGCAGGTTATAGTCAAGCTTAACACCGCCGATGGAAACGGTGCTTTCTTTGGTGCGGGTAGCATCGGCAGGGGTCATGCGACGCAAAACCGCTTTAACGCGGGCTTTTAATTCTAAGATGTTAAAGGGTTTGGTTAAATAGTCATCAGCGCCATATTCCAAGCCCAAAATTTTATCCATGTCTTCGTTTTTGGCGGTGAGCATCACAATGGGAACATTGGAAAATTCGCGCACCTTCTGGCAAACGCTTAAGCCGTCAATTTTCGGCAGCATCAGGTCTAAAATAATCAAATCAATGCTCTTGTCATAAGCCATTTTAATGGCCTCTTCGCCGTCGTAAGCGGTCAGCACGGTATAGCCCTCTTGCTCAAAGTTATATTTAATTCCTTTTACCAACAGTTTTTCATCGTCAACGATTAAAATTTTCATTCACCAAAACCCCCTTATGTAATCCGGTATAGCCCGATTTATTGCATGGTTGTGCCGGCTTCTTTAGCCAAAATTTCTGCCTTGTCAGTTTTCTCCCAGGGCAGCTCAATATCAGTGCGACCAAAGTGACCGTAAGATGCAGTCTGCTTATAAATGGGGCGGCGCAAATCAAGGTCACGGATAATGGCAGCCGGGCGCAAATCAAAATGCTTGGCAACCAAAGCTTCAATGGTTGCCTCGGGCACTTTCGCTGTGCCAAAGGTATCCACACGAACCGATACAGGCTTTGCAACGCCAATGGCATAAGCAAGCTGTAATTCACAGCGGTCGGCCAGGCCGGCAGCCACAACATTTTTAGCCACATAGCGAGCGGCATAAGCAGCACTGCGGTCCACTTTTGTGGGGTCCTTGCCAGAGAAGGCGCCGCCGCCGTGACGGGCAGAGCCACCATATGTATCCACAATCAGTTTGCGACCGGTGTGACCGGAATCGCCCTGGGGTCCGCCAACAACAAAGCGGCCGGTGGGATTAATATAAAACTTTGTATCTTTTGTTAATAAATTAGCAGGCAACACCGGCAGGATTACCTTATCCATCACAGCCTTGTGAAGCTCTTCCTGTGAAACGGTGTCACTGTGTTGTGTTGAAACAACAACGGTGTCAATGGCCACAGGTTTGTCATTTTCGTCGTAGCAAATGGTTACCTGTGATTTGCCGTCGGGGCGGATGAAGTCCACCTCGCCGGATTTGCGAACAGCCGAAAGCTGTTGCGTCAGCTTGTGTGCAAGGCTGATGGCCAGCGGCATATATTCCGGTGTTTCGTTGCAGGCATAGCCAAACATAATGCCCTGGTCACCGGCGCCCAACTCGCCCGGATCGTCTTCGCCACGCTTTGCCTCTAAGGCTTTGTTAACGCCCATGGCAATATCTGGTGATTGTTCATCAATGGCGGTGAGCACCGCACAGGTGTCACAGTCAAAGCCATATTTGGCACGGTCATAACCAACCTCACGGATGCAGGAGCGCACCGTTTTGGCAATGTCCACATAGGTGCTGGTTGAAATTTCACCCACCACCAAAACAAGACCGGTGGTGACGGTGACTTCACAAGCCACACGACCCATGGGGTCGTGCGCCATAATTTCATCTAAAATAGCATCTGAAATAATGTCTGCAATTTTATCGGGATGTCCCTCGGTTACAGATTCAGATGTAAACAGTTTTTTCGTTTTTTCCATTGTTTAAACCCCCGTTAAATACAATTTTTATCATTCGTAAGCCAAAAGGCTTTATTAAATTTCCATAATAATAGGAAGAACCATGGGTTTGCGCTTTGTTTTGGTATACATAAAGTCGCTCATGCTGTTTTTCAGGCTGTTTTTAATGCTGCCCCAATCCGTTGCCTTTTTATTGGTGCATTTATCAATGGCAGCCCGTGCCACCAGTTTGGCTTCTTCCATCAGGTCTTCTGATTCGCGGACATACACAAAGCCACGGGATAAAACATCGGGTCCGGCTAAAACCTCGCCGGTTTTCTTTGCCAAAGTCACCACCACAACAATGATGCCGTCTTCAGCCAGGTGCTTTCTGTCACGGAGCACAATGTTACCCACATCGCCCACACCCAAACCGTCAATCAATACAACGCCAGAGGGCACGGTTGCACTTTGTTTAATGCTGTTGGGTCCAATTTCGATCACTTTGCCAATGTCCGGCAAAACAATGTTTTTGGGGTTAATGCCCACTCGTTCTGCCAAAGCGGCGTGCAGCTTTAAGTGACGGTATTCGCCGTGAACGGGAATGAAATACTTTGGCTTCACCAAAGAGATGAGCAATTTAAGCTCTTCCTGGCAGGCGTGACCGGAAACATGAACATGCTCCAAGGACTTATAAATCACTTCAGCGCCCTTTTTAAAGAGCTCATTGATTACGCCTGAAATGGGTTTTTCGTTGCCGGGGATGGGGCTTGCTGAAACAATGACCATATCCCCTTTGACAATTTCAACTTTTTTATGGTCCGAAAAAGCCATGCGGGAAAGGGCCGACATAGGCTCGCCTTGGCTGCCCGTGGTGATAATGCAAAGCTGATTGGGACGATATTTGTTAATATCGTCAATGCTGATCAGCACATTTTGAGGCACTGTCATATAGCCCAAGTTCATAGCAACTTCCACAACATTTTCCATGCTGCGTCCGGAAAAAGCAACTTTTCGGCCGTAGCGGTAGGCTGCATTGATAATCTGCTGCACCCGGTGAATGTTTGAAGCAAAAGTTGCCACCAAAATTCGTCTGTCACAGTGGCGGAATAACTCGTCAAAGGTGTCACCAACTGTGGATTCAGACATGGTAAAGCCGGAACGCTCAACATTTGTGCTGTCGGATAAAAGGGCCAAAACACCCTTGCTGCCCAATTCACCAAAACGGGCCACATCCAGCATGCCACCTTCAATGGGCGTGGTGTCAATCTTAAAGTCACCGGAGTGAAGAACAACACCTGCCGGTGTGTGCAGCGCAATAGCAACCGCATCGGCAATGGAGTGGTTGGTGTGAATGAACTCGGCACGAAAAGCGCCCAGTTTCACCGTGTCGCCAGCTTTCACACGCACCAGTTTTGTTTTGGAAAGCAAATGGTGTTCTTTGAGCTTGCACTCCACAAGACCCAAAGTGAGTCTTGTGCCATAAATGGGAACATTGATTTTCTTCAAAAAGTAGGGAATGCCGCCAATGTGGTCCTCGTGACCGTGGGTGAGCACAATGCCGCGGATTTTATCGCGGTGCTTTTCCAAATAGGAAATATCGGGGATGACCATGTCAATGCCCGGCATGTTGTCATCAGGGAAAGCCATGCCACAATCCAGCACCACAATATCATTTCCATACTCAAAGACAGTCAGGTTTTTTCCGATTTCGTTAATGCCGCCTAAAGGAATGATTTTCAATTTTAATTTTTTTGCCACAATATAACCTCCGTTTAATTTCACAATGTCAGTTCAGGCAAAGCCCTCAATCACCTTGCCTATATGTACGATTCTTTGTCACATCAAAAATAGGCGCAACGCTTTATTAAAAAGAGCAAGGGCGGTGCTCCTTCGTTCCGCTTTTGTGTGATTAAGATATTCGCAAAAAGCTCTCTACACCAAAGAGAAGCTTAAAAAATCAATGAAAAGAGTCACATAATAACTCTATTATATATTATACCAAATTTTTCTCGAATAATAAAGGACTTTTTTAAATTTCTTTAAAAATATTTTCAGAAAAACAGAATTAGACGAAAAAGGTAGAAAAAAGCAGAATATAAGCGGATTTACAGGGTTTTTTAAGTGCGGGATATTCTTGACAAAAACAAAGAAAATGTGGTAAGATACTCTTTGGATGTATAAAGAGCAGGAGATGGTTTTATGGTAGCACAAATTTTGGGTATTTTTGGTTTTATTTTAAGCGTTTTAACCTATCAGCAAAACACCCACAAGCGCATTGTGGCGGTGCAACTGGCGGCGGGTATTTGTTTTACCACGCATTTTTATTTAATTGGGGCGTACACAGGCGCTCTTTTAAATGCAATCGGCGTTTTAAGAAGTCTGGTTTATTTGTTTAAAGATAAAAAGTGGGCGGCATCCAATTGGTGGATTGTGTTTTTCTCGTTGCTTTGCACCGGGGCATGCATTTTTACATGGACCGGCGTTTTGTCCTTGCTGCCGGCTCTTGCCATGATTTTTACAAGCATTGCCTTTGGCGTGAACAATCCAAAGCTCACGAGGCAGCTTTCTTTTCCGTCGTCGCCTTTGTGGCTGATTTATAACTTGATTAACCGGTCTTATGGCGGCGTTTTAACCGAGGTATTCAACATTGTTTCTATTTTGGTTGGCATGCTTCGGTTTGACAGAAAGAAACAGGAAACTATGTAAAAATAAAATAGATGGCCACTCGCTTGCTGCGGGTGGCTTTTTTGTTATATTAAAAGAGGGAATGCAAACCGTATCAGTTTGCATTCCCTCTTTTAACAAATGAATGACAATCAATAATATTTTTTATTCGCTCTCTTGCGCGCCCAAACGCCAATGAAGAGGGCAAGCAGCAACAGAATCACAACACCGGCCACAATGTAAATGGTCATGTCAGTGGCGCTTTCAACCTTCAGACTTTCCCAACCAGCGTTCATATAAGCGGTGGTTTCGGGGTCTAAATTTTTATAATAGGTGGACTTAACAGGTTCGGTGGGGTAGAGAATCTCCACCGCATTTTCGTGCACCTCACTCATGTTTTCCCGATAGGTCTCGCTGTCACGAACCAGTGTGTTGGGAGAAGCGTAGTAGGTATATTCCGCGTTGGCTGAAGCAATCTCTTCGGTTAAGAAAAAGTTAATGTAAGCTTCGGCCAGTTCTTTGTTGTGCGCAACTGCGGGGATGCACATGGCATCAACGAAAACATTTGTACCACTTTTGGGATAATAAAAAGCCAAATCGGCGTTATCCTCATACATGGTTAAAAAGTCGCCGGCGTAATAAGCTGCAACGGCAGCTGAGCCGTTTTTCATTTTGTTAAACACTTCGTCCATAACATAGCTCTGCACCAGAGGTTTTTGCTGTTTTAAAAGTGCCAGCGCTTCGTCCCACTCGGAGGTAGCGGTGGTGTTCACATCATAGCCCAGCTTATAAAGGGCGGTGCCGAAGGCATCACGGGGATTGTTAAACTGCAAAATCTGTCCGCTATAGGCTTCGTTCCACATAGCGTCCCAGTCCGTAGGCTCGTCGGTGATTTTGGCGGTGTTATAAATAATGCCTACATATCCGCAAAGATAGGGAACAGAATATTTTGACTCAGGGTCATAATAATTGTTCTTATATTGCTCGTCAATATACTGATAATTGGGGATGTTGTCAAAGTTAAGAGGCAGTAGCATGTCCTCACGAATCATTTTTTCAATCATATAATCAGAGGGAATAACAATGTCATACACAGCAGCGCCGCTAGAGAGCTTGTTATACATATCCTCATTGCTGGCATAGGTTGTGTAATTTACCTTAACCTGCTTGCCCAGGGTTTCAAGGCAATAGGCCTCAAAGGCAGCGTTTACATCCAGTGAGCCTTCCGAGCCATCAGAGAGATATTCGCCCCAGTTATAAACATTTAAAACCTCAACTTCTTCTTTGCTGCAGCCTGCAAATAATGTAGCTATCAGCATGATGCAAAGCACCAATACAATTGTTTTTTTCATAGTCATCCAATCCTTTCTGCCATTTTGGCGGAGGGTTCGTTTTCTTTGTTCTTGCCCTTTGATTCGGCAACATTTGAGAGGATTAACAAAATAAGCACTGCAGCAATCATTAGTGTTGAAAGTGCATAAATATCAGGTGTCACTTCTTTTTTGGTCATGGAATAAATCAAAAGGGGCAGGGTTTGAAAATCGTTGCCTGTTGTGAAATAGCTGATAACAAAATCGTCCAGCGACAAGGTAAAGGCCATAATAAACCCGGATAAAATGCCGGGCATAATTGCCGGTAATTCCACCCGAAAGAAAGCAGAAACAGGGGTGCAGCCCAAGTCCATGGCCGCTTCGGAAAGGGAACGATTCAGCCCCAGCACACGGGGGCGGACCGCCAAAATCACATAGGGCAGGCAAAAAGTGATGTGTGCAATCAAAATAGTCCAAAAGCCCAGTTTTTCTTTTAGCCTGATGAGTGAGCCAACCAACACAAAAAGAAGCATCATGGAAATGCCGGTGACAATGTCGGGATTCATCATGGGCACATTGGTTACCGATAAAACGGCGCCCCGCACAGCCTTGTTTTTAAACTTGCCGATGCCCACAGCAGCTGCCGTGCCCAACAGCGTGGCGATTACAGAGGCTGAAAGGGCCAAAATCAAGGTGTTTTTTAATGCGGTAAAGGTGCTGGGTGTGGCAAAAAGCTCACGGTACCAATACAGAGAAAGACCTGTCATGCTACCGGTGTTTCCTGAACTGTTAAAGGAGAACAAAACCAAAACCACAATGGGAATATACAAAATGAAAAATATCAAGAAGGTATAAATCTTTTGCAAGGTTTTCATGCTTGTGCCCCCCCTTCATCAGAGTCGGTAAAGCGATTCATCACCCACAAAGAGAGCAGAACCAGAATCATCATCACCAAAGAGATAGCGGCACCCACATTGTATGTATTCACATTTTGGAACTGACGCTCAATGGCATCGCCCAAGAGGTCAAAGGTTCCGCCGCCTAATTTTTGCGAAATGTAAAAAGTGCTAATGGAGGGAACAAACACCATGGTAACACCGGAAATAATGCCGGAAGATGACAGGGGCAAAACCACCTTTGTCATAACGCTGGCAGGGCTTGCACCCAAATCAGAGGCTGCCTCCAGCACGCTTTTGTCAATTTTGGAAATGGTGGTGTATAAAGGCAGAACCATGTAGGGGAAAAAGTCATAGGCCATGCCAAACACCACAGCGCCCTTTGTGCCAATCATGCGGACGGTATTTAAATGTAGTGCCGACAAAAGACTGTTAATGAGTCCAGCGTCGTCCATCAACGCCATCATGGAATAGGTGCGGATTAAGAGATTGGTCCACATAGGGAGCATTAACAGAGTCATCAGCAGTTTTTGCTTTTTGGGTGATGCCTGCGCCATGAAATAGGCCAGGGGATACCCCAAAAGAAAGCAAAAAACCGTTGCTAACAGAGAGAGGCTTACAGAAAGGGCAAAGGTTGCCTTGTGATTGCCTAAAGCCACAATATTATCAAAGGTAAAAGTACCATCGGGTGTGGTGAAAGCAAAGTAAATGACGAACAAAAGGGGCAGCACAATAAAGAGCACTGACCACACCACATGGGGATAGGCGGCAATTTTGCCGGAAAGAGTGCGTTTTTGTTTCATGCTCATTCCTCCACCGCCGAAGCATCCGAAAGTTCATCCAGCTCATCAGAGAAACTGGAATAGTCTCCGTATTTGCCCGAATATTCTGATTTTTTCATAATGTGAATGGCATCGGGCTCAATGTAAAGACCAATTCTTTCATCCACGCCCACAAAGTCGGTGCTTTGAATCATCCATTTAAAGCCGCCAATGTCAACAATAATTTCATAATGCACGCCCTTAAAGGTCACAGAGGTGACAACGCCTGTCAGCATGCCTTGTTCCACAGAAACAACATCAACATCTTCAGGGCGCACAACCACATCCACCTGTTCTTTTGGTGCAAAGCCTTTATCCACACAGGTAAAGGTGTGACCTGAGAAGGTTACCTTTAGGTCAGCCTCCATCACGCCGTCAACAATGTTGCTTTCGCCAATAAAGTCGGCAACAAAGGCGTTTTTCGGCTCGTTGTAAATATCGGTGGGGGTGCCGATTTGCTGAATCCGGCCGTCTGCCATAACCACCACCACATCCGACATAGAAAGGGCTTCTTCCTGGTCGTGGGTTACATAGATAAAGGTGATGCCGGTTTGTTTTTGAATCTTTTTCAATTCATTCTGCATGTCTTTTCGCAGCTTAAGGTCAAGGGCACCCAAAGGCTCATCCAAAAGCAAAACCTTGGGATGGCTGATGAGAGCGCGGGCAATGGCAACACGCTGTTGCTGGCCGCCGGATAAAAAATTGACATTTTTGCGCTCAAAACCTTTTAAAGCCACAAGCTCAAGCATCTCTTTCACCCGGGGAGCAATTTCGGCAATGCCTTTTTTCTGCAAACGCAGGGAAAAAGCAACATTTTCAAAAACATTCAAATGGGGAAACAGAGCATATTTTTGAAAAACTGTGTTAATCTGGCGCTTATAAGAGGGGACATCGTTAATCTGCTCACCGTCAAAATAGATGTCACCGCTATCCGGCGTTTCAAAACCGCCTACTAAGCGAAGGGTTGTTGTTTTGCCACAACCGGAAGGACCCAGCAAAGTGATAAACTGCTGGTCATAGATGTCTAAATTCAAATTGTCCAGCACAACCTCGCCGTCAAAGGCCTTGCTCACATTTTTCAATTCAATCAGTTTTTTCATGTTTTAATCCCCCAAAATAGAACTTAAAGCTATCGTAAGCTGCACAAAATGTGCTTTTATTCCTAAATTTGCGCTTTTTCAACAAAAAAAAGACAAGCAACGCAATCGCATCACTTGTCCTGTTCAAACTTTCACAAATAAAAGCAGAAGGCGGTATGGGCGTTAGGAGTCGTACACGTACTCTTATTGACCATTTCACAAGTCGATGAGATTTCATCGTATCTGGTTTTAAAGCAACCAACTTATAAAACTTGAGCTTCTAACTCAATCAATAATGCAGCTTGCGCTGCCTCCGGAAGCAAAGCGCTCCGGCTTTCGGCGTTCGACCCGGCTGTCCGTGTGGCCTCGGCTAATTTCTTAGCGGTCGTAATATATGATTTGTATCAATGCAAAAGAATTATAACATAAAATAGGGAGCTTGTCAACAAAAATTGCAAGAATTTTTCTATCACATTAAGGAAGCAATTTCTAAGCCTGCGCGCCTTATCCCTGACAGAAAGGCTTCTTGGTGACAGCTTTTATAAAGCTCATTTATGCTTCAGAGTAATTGCCCAAGAACACCAGTTCTTCACATTCTCGCTTTAAGCCCTCCAGCATGGCAATGATTTTTTCGTCTTTCACACTTGCCTGCAACTCAAAGAAGAACATAAATTCAAAATCGTGACCCAAAATGGGACAGCTTTCAAGCTTAATGAGGTTAATGCCCAAAGCAGCCAGCTTGGCAAGGACTTCATAAAGGGCCCCCGGCTTGTGCTCACAGGCTAAAATCAGGCTGATGTGGTCAGCGCCAGGGTAGATTTCTAAATTTTTGGAAATGCACACAAAGCGGGTGTAGTTATTATCGCTGTTTTGAATTTGTGTGCAAATGGTAGCAAGACCATAAAGGGCTTCAGCAGTGTGAGATGCAATCGCCGCAATGGGCTTATCACTTTCTGCCACAAACTTTGCAGCCATGGCCGTGTTATCGCAGGGAACAATTTTAACCTTATTGCCCAGCTTATCTAAAAACGCACTGCATTGAGAAAGCGCTTGCTCATGAGAGTAGATTTCTGTTATATCCTCTAAAGAGGTTCCAGGTTTTGCCAAAAGCTCATGGCGAATGCAAAGACGCTCACTTTTAACAATTTTAACATTTTTCTTTCTCAAAAGCTCATAGGTTGAACGAACAGAACCATTGGAGCTGTTTTCAATGGGTACAACGCCATATTTGCAAAGACCGCTTCCAACAGCATCAAAAACGGCTTCGAAGCTTTTGAAAAACATCAGATTGCCCCGGGGGAACATTCTGTCTGCCGCCATTTGCGAGTAGGCACCCTCAACGCCCTGACAGGCAATGATTCCGCTTTGGGGAAATGCATCAGGGGTGTTTAGAAGAGCGTGCTTTATCGCATCGGTCAAATCAGTTGTCGGGTGCAGAAAGGCTTGCTGATAGGAACGGCTGATTTCAAAAATCTGCGAATAAAAGCGGTGAGCAAATTGCTCAAGGTCGCCGCTTTGTTCCATAACCTTTTGCAAAATCTCCCGTTCTCTTGTTTTGTTCATCACGGGCAGACCGTTTGCTTTTTTATATTCTGCCACTTCTTTTGCAATCCCCATTCGTTCAATGAAAAGGGGCAAAAGTTTTTCATCAATTTGGTCAATCTTTTCTCTTAAATTTTTAATATCCATAATTTCCCTCCATAAGCATATCGAAAATAACAATGGCAGCAACAGCCTCAACAACAGGCACGGCACGAAGCACAACGCAGGGGTCGTGTCGGCCGATGATTTCAACCGTTGTGTTTTCCATTTTTTCCAAATCCACAGTTTTTTGTTTTTGTGCAATTGACGGAGTAGGCTTAAAGGCCGTTTTAAACACAATGGGCATGCCGTTTGAGATGCCACCCAAAATGCCACCGCAGTTGTTGGTTTCCGTTTCCACTCTTCCGTCCTTTATCCAAAAGGCGTCGTTATTTTGTGAGCCTTTTATTTTGGTTGACTCAAAGCCAAGACCAAATTCAACACCTTTAACAGCAGGAATACCAAAAATAGCAGCGGCCATCCGGCCTTCAATGCCGTCAAACATAGCGCCACCAAGGCCTGCCGGCAAGCCGGTTATAGCACATTCCACAACGCCGCCCACCGAGTCAAGCTCTGCTTTTGCAGAGAGAATAACCTCTTCCATTTCCTTTGCCGCAGCGTCACTAATGGTGGGGAAGTCTTTTTTTGCAATCTCTTCAAAAAGCTCTTTTTTGGGGTTTAGTGGAAAAGTCTCATCCCGCTTATCAGCAATGGATAAAACATGGGCACCAATGTAAATGCCCCGTCTTTCTAAAATTTGCAGGGCAATGCCACCGGCAATGCACAAAGGTGCAGTGAGGCGACCCGAAAAGTGTCCGCCACCACGCATATCGGCGGTGCCGCCATATTTTACATAGGCGGTGTAATCCGCGTGACCGGGACGGGGCTTGTTTTTTAAGCTTTCATAGTCTGAGGAATGCATGTCGGCATTTTCAATTATGGCACAAAGGGGAAAACCGCAGGTTTTTCCGTTTTCAATGCCTGAAAGAAACACCGGTTTGTCTTTCTCTTTTCGTTGAGTTGAGGTTTTGTTTTTCCCCGGTGCTCTTCTTTGCATAAAAGCAAAAAGTTTTTGTTCGTCAATGGGTTCACCGGTGGGGAGACCGTCCATGTTCACGCCGATGGCTTTGCCATGGGACTGACCAAAAACGGATATTTTTAAATTTTTTCCATATTCAGATGCCATCTTTTTCCCCTCCCAGCGCAATATATTTTTCAAGGTTTTCTATGGGCTCTGTTTGTAAAATGCAAGCACCAATTTTTTTTGGCACCACTAAGGTGATGCTATCGCTATCTCTTTTTTTATCAGAAAGAGCAACATTTAAAAGTTCTTCTGTTGAAAAATCAGTATCCGTAGGCAGGCCGTGCTTTTTGAAAAGTGTTTCAATTCTTTCTGCCGTTCCTTTTTCGGTTATACCCAGCTTTTCGCCGGCTCTTGCTATCATAGAAAGGCCTATGGCCACTGCATAACCGTGCTTTATTTGATAGTGGCTGCACTTTTCAACGGCATGGCCAATGGTGTGGCCTAAATTTAAAAGCTTGCGCTCACCTTTTTCAAACTCGTCATTTGCCACAACTCTTCCCTTGTGCGTAATGCATCTTTCAATTAAAGAAATAAGGGAAGTTTCAGTTAAATTTTCAAAATCACAAAACAGAGCTTCGTCAAAAAGCACTCCATATTTTATGGCTTCGCATAGACCGTTTGAAAATTCCTCCTGAGGCAGAGTTTTTAAGGTATCGACATCGCACAAGACAAGCTCCGGCTGCAAAAAAGCACCCGCCAAATTTTTGCCACCGCCAAGGTCAATGGCGGTTTTTCCGCCCACAGAAGAGTCAACACAGGCAAGGAGCGAAGTGGGCAGTTGCACATAGCGGATGCCCCGCAGATAAACCGCAGCAGCAAAGCCGGCCATGTCACCGGTAACACCACCGCCCAATGCCACAACAGCGTCGGTGCGGGAAAAACGCTCTTTTGCCAAAAACTCAAGAATGTCAGATAAAGTGCCCATGTTTTTGTGTTCTTCCCCGGCAGGAAAAGTGAAGCTTTTGCAGTCAATACCTGCCTTTTCCAAGGAAGAAACAACAGCTTTCAAATAATGCTTTTCCACATTGGAATCGGTTATAACAGCCACACGGCATTTACCAAGGACATCAAAAATTCTCTCTCCGCATTGGGCCAAAAGGCCACTGCCGATTACCACATCATATTCCTTAGTTGTCGTTTTTATTGTAACGGTTTGCATGTCATTCTCCTCCTGCCGACATTTTAAGCAATCGTCCGTTTTTCAGCAATTCCCGCAGCTTTTCTTTGTCGCCTTTTTGGAGCACATCAAGATAATCGCTCAAATTTTCAACTAATATTTTCAGTTCATCAACCAAATAGTCAGCGTTTTCTAAAAACAGCTCGGTCCATAAGTTTTCATCAAGACGGGCAACCCTTGTCATGTCTTTATAGCTGCCGGCAGAAAAGCCCATGTGCTTTTGGGAAAAGGGTGATTTAATGTAAGCACTTGAGGTGATGTGTGCCAGCTGTGAAGTATAGGCAATGATGCGGTCGTGCTCTTCGGGGGTAGAAAAGGTGATGTCACCAAAGCCGATTTCCAAAAAGAAGGTTTTAAGATGGTCAAGAGTTTCGATGTCGTTTTTTTCATTGGGTGTTAAAATCATGGAAGCACCGCTAAAGAGTGCGGCAGAAGCATTAGCAAAACCGCTGACCTCTTTGCCTGCCATGGGGTGACCACCCACATAGGCAAAGCCGTACTCTTGTGCAAGAGCGCCAAGCTTTTGGCAAATATTCCGCTTAACACCGCAAAGGTCAACCAGCGTTCCTTTTATTAAATGTGCATTCTCCTCTGCCCATGAAAGCAGGGCAGCGGGAGAGATGGCAATCATAACAATATCGCACTTAGGCAGATTCTCGCTGTCCAGCACGCCATCAATGGCGCCGGTCATTTTAGCCATTGATATGGCTTCGTCTTTAATGTCGGCACCAAGAACAATGTGTGAAGTGTGTGCTTTGATGCTCTTTGCCATAGACCCGCCAATAAGGCCAAGGCCGATAATGCCTACTGTCATTTTTCATCAACCACCTTTGTAACTTCGTGAATGGTGCGCAGTTTTTTTGCAAGTGCATCAAATGCATTGGGACGAATGGATTGCGGTCCGTCGCAAAGGGCGTGAGCCGGGTCATTGTGCACTTCGATAATCAATCCGTCAGCTCCCGCTGCCACGGCTGCGCAGGAAAGGGGATCAACCAGGGCACAGCGACCGGCAGAATGGCTGGGGTCGATGATAATGGGCAGGTGGGATAGTTGCTTGAGCACAGGAATAGATGCGATATCAAGTGTATTTCTGGTATATGTCTCAAAGGTTCTTATGCCACGCTCACAAAGAATGACCTTATCATTTCCGCCTGCCATAATATATTCAGCGCTCATCAAAAGTTCTTCATATGTGGAGGATAAGCCTCTCTTTAAAAGAATGGGTTTATCAACCGTGCCCAATGCTTTTAAAAGCTCAAAGTTTTGCATGTTTCTTGCGCCAACCTGAATCATATCAACATCGTCAAAGTATGACAGTTGTGAAATATCCATAATTTCGGTGACAATAGGAAGACCTGTCATTTTCTTGGCAATGGATAAAAGGCGAAGGCCCTCGTTTCGCAGACCTTGGAAAGAGTAAGGCGAAGTGCGGGGTTTGAAAACGCCGCCTCTTAAAATGGTGGCACCGCTTTCTTTAACGCTTTGTGCAATCTGACAAATCTGTTCTTCCGATTCAACAGAGCAAGGACCGGCAATCAGAGTCAGGTTGCCACCGCCGATTTTGGTGTTGCCAACCTGGATGACTGTGTCTTCGGGGTGAAACTTTCTGTTAGCGTTTTTGTAAGGCTCTTGAACACGGCGCACTGCTTCAACAATATCAAGAGCTGAAAGCAGGTCAATGTCAAGATGAGTGGTATCGCCCACAAGACCCAAAATGGTTTGGCTTGAACCGATGGATTCGTGAATTTCAATGCCTTTTCCTTTAAGCCAGGTGGTGAGTCCCTCCAGTTGCACTTTATCGGGGTCTTTTTTTAAAATAACAATCATTTTCTTCGCCTCCAAAAAATAAAACCCTTGCAGGCGTTTCGCTGCAAGGGTTTGAAATTCAAATCAATTCAAAAAGCACTTTCAAAACCTATTATCAGCCAAACGCGAAAAAGCCTTGCCGTAAAAGTAGGCAAAGTTAAAGTAAAAGTATTCAGCTGCAAACAGGTTTCTTTTCATTGTTTTGCGCTCCTAAAAACAGTATATAAAAATTTTAGCACACTAAAATAAAGATGTCAATAGCTTTTTAAAATAATGTTTTCTATTTTATAATAGAAAAAAACGGAAAATGAGTTGCAATTTTTTTCATTATGCTGTACAATATATAATACGCAAGATCATTATTTTACAGGAGGCGAGATTATGGATACGGTTCCCGGGCGACAGACACAAATAAATAATTGAGGGAGCGGTTCAGACTTGCCTGTTTAGAAGCGTTCCCGGAAAGGAACGCTATGGAAGAAACAAAAATTCTAGAAGAATCTCTTCGTGAGACAATGGAGCAATATTTGGCAGAGAATCAGTATGCCAAAATCCGTACAATGCTCCAGGATATGAACTATGTAGACATTGAAAATCTTTTGGCCGATATGCAGCCTGACCAAACCCTGCGGATTTTCCGCATGCTGCCCAAAGAAACGGCCGCAGAGGTTTTTGCGGAGATGGATAGTGACATGCAGCAGTATATCATTGAATCCATCACCGATTTAGAAGTCATCGGCATTATGGATGAGCTTTACATGGATGATACGGTTGACTTTCTTGAAGAAATGCCGGCCAATGTGGTAAAGCGTGTTTTGCGTAACACTGATGAAGTGACCCGCAAAACCATCAATCAGCTCCTTCGTTATCCGGAGGATAGTGCCGGCAGCCTAATGACCACAGAATTTGTGGACTTGAAAAAGGAAATGACGGCCAAAGAGGCCTTAAAGCACATTCGAGCAACGGGTGTTGATAAAGAAACCATCAATAACTGCTATGTTATCAGCCCTCAGCGAAAGCTTGAAGGTGTTGTGTCAATCCGCACCCTGATTTTAAGTCAGCCGGATGCTACCATGGAAGAATTGATGGATTCCAATGTAAAATATATCCGCACCCTGGACGACCAGGAAACATCGGTATATTTATTCCAGAAATATGACCTCATCTCCATGCCGGTTGTGGATGGTGAAGACCGCCTGGTGGGCATCATCACCATTGACGACATTATGGATGTCATTGAGCAGGAAAACACAGAGGATTTTCACAAAATGGCAGCCATTACGCCCTCGGAGGAGCCATATCTTAAAACCGGGGTTTTCACATTAGCCAAAAACCGCGTTATGTGGCTTTTGGTGCTGATGATTTCGGCCACCTTTACCGGCTTTATCATCCGCAAATTTGAGGGGGCACTCAGCCAGACTGTTTGTCTAACAGCATACATTCCCATGCTGATGGGAACGGCTGGTAATGCAGGAGCCCAGTCATCCACTATGATTATTCGCAGCCTGGCCTTAAACGAGCTTGATTTTTCTGACCTTTTAAAAGTTATTTGGAAAGAACTGCGGGTGGGGATTACCACAGCGGCCTTATTATCCGTAGTCAATCTGATTCGTGTCATGATTTTTGACCAGGTATCTTTCGGTGTGGCATTAACCGTTTGCCTGAGCCTTTTCTGCATTGTTTGCCTTGCCAAAGTGGTGGGTGGCATGTTGCCGATTTTGGCCGACAAGATTCATTTGGATCCGGTTTTAATGGCAAGCCCCATCATCACCACAATTTTAGATGCTCTTTCATTGCTGATTTATTTCTGGTTTGCCACCTCTGTGATCGGCGTGGCGTGATAAAAGACGGCAAGTCGGGGCACACTCTTTGTGTATCATTTTTAATGAGAGGGAAAAAACATGCCGTTTTTTTATTATGATTCTTACTACCTTGTTTTGGTTTTACCGGCACTTTTGCTGGCCTTTTACGCACAGTTTAAGGTGAAAAGCACATTCAATAAGTTCGCCTCATTGCACAGCAGCCGGGGGCAAACAGCCGCCCAAGTCACCCGGCGGATTTTGGACAGTAACAATTTGACAAATGTGAAAATTGAGCGGGTCAGCGGTCATTTGACTGACCATTATGACCCTCGCTCGCAGGTGATTCGTCTATCTGATTCAGTTTATGACAGCACCTCTGTGGCGTCAATTGGTGTTGCGGCCCACGAGGCCGGTCACGCAGTGCAGCACAGCGTGGGGTATTTGCCCATTAAACTGCGCAACGCAGTTTTGCCTGTGGCAAACATCGGGTCAACCCTGGCCGTGCCCCTTGTGATATTGGGACTTGTCATGAGCTTTGAGCCCTTGGTATCGGTGGGCATCATTTTGTTCTCGGCTTTGGTTTTGTTTCAGGTTGTCACTCTGCCGGTTGAATTCAATGCCAGCCGCCGTGCCCTTAACACTTTGGGTGAGAGCTTTGTTTTAGAGGGTGATGAGCTGAAAGGTGCAAAGCGGGTGCTTTCGGCAGCAGCTATGACCTATGTAGCATCCACCCTGGTTTCGGTGATGCAGCTTCTTCGTTTGGTGCTGCTTTCAAATCGTCGTCGTGATTGAACTCTGCTCAAAACAGAGAAACTATAGAAGTATTTTATTAAATAGGAGGAAATATACATTATGAGAGCAATTGTGTTGGGAGCAGGTAAGGGAACCCGCCTGCAGTCAGAAAAATTTCAGATGCCGAAGGTTTTGCGCCAGGCAAACGGCCGTGCGCTGATTGATTATGTTTTAGAACATATCAATTTTATTCCCAAAAAAGATACCGTTGTGGTTGTGGGATATAAAAAGGAAGACGTTCGTGCAGCTTTGTCTTCTGAATATTTGTTTTCCGATCAGGACCAGCAGCTGGGCACCGGTCACGCCGTGAACTGTGCTAGAGAGCACTTTGAAGATTATGACGGCAATGTTTTAATCTTATATGGCGACATGCCCTTACTTTCTAAGGCTACATATGAAAAGATTGTTCGTCAGCATGAAGAAACCGGTTCCGATTGCACCGTTATGACCGCCATCGTTGACGATGCTCTTCCTTATGGCCGCGTTATTAAAGATGAAAACGGAAACTTTCTTGATGTTGTTGAAACCAAGGATTGCACCCCTGAGCAGCTGGCCATTAAAGAGCTGAACATCGGCGTGTATGTATTCCGTTCCAAACTGTTGTTTGACAATTTAAAAGAACTGAAGAACAATAATGCACAGGGTGAATATTATTTAACCGATGTTCCCAAAATCTTACTTAAAAAGGGTGCAAAGGTTACAACCTGCACCGTGTGCGACCCCTCTGAAATCTATGGTGTTAATACATTAGAAGATCTCGAGTTCTGCGAAGAAAAGTTGAGAAACGAAGCATAATAGAACAAAATCAAGAAGATGAAAAGGGGGATGCACAAGTGGCCTCTCCCTTTTTTTATTGCTAAAATATCAAAATAAACATGAGAATCTTCCTTATATTATATAAAGAAGAAAGCGGATTGACAGAAAAAATAAAAAAATGAAAAATTTTTCAAAAATAGTCTTGACGAACCAAAAAAGATATGATATATTAAAGTGTACCTAAATGGAAGGTCTTTTTTTTTGCTGCGCAAAAAAAGGAATATATAGAGGAGGAAAACACATGAGAACCAAAATTACATTAGCATGTTCGGAGTGCAAACAGAGAAACTATGACACTATGAAAAATAAGAAAAACAATCCGGACAGATTAGAAATGAACAAATATTGCAGATTCTGCAAGAAACACACAACCCATAAGGAAACAAAATAACACGCCCCTATGTGCCGATGTGTTTGCCATTATAGGCGAATACGGTCTGTCGGTTTAACGGCGGCGGAATGGAGAGTATTATGAGCGAAAAAAAATCTAATATCTTCGTCAGAGCGGCTAAGGCAGTGGGCGGTTATTTCCGTGAACTCAAATCCGAACTCAAAAAGGTTGTTTGGCCGTCTGCAAAGCAGGTTCGTAACAATACAAGCATTGTTATCACCACAATCATTTTGTTGGGTGCATTGGTTGCACTCTTGGATTTTGGCTTCCAGTCCTTATTCGCCTGGATCCTTCAGTAGTGCTAAGCACAAAGACTCTAACAAAGGAGGCGAAGGAAGCGGTTTCGTTTCTGCATGTATATGGCTGAAGAAGCAAGATGGTATGTTGTCCATACCTTTTCAGGTTATGAAAAAAAAGTACAAGCTAATATTGAAAAATCGGTTGAAAACCGCAACCTGCACGATTTAATTCAAGACATCAAAGTCCCCATGGAAGAAGTTGTTGAAACCAAGGGCGAAGAGCAGAAGGTTGTGCAGAGAAAAGTTTTCCCCGGCTATGTTATGGTTAAAATGGTCATGACAGATGACAGCTGGTATGTAATCCGCAACACCCGCGGTGTTACCGGTTTTGTCGGCCCGGGTTCAAAGCCTGTGCCTCTTACCGATGAAGAGGTTTACACCATGGGCATTGAGCGCAAAACTGTTTCGGTTAACTTTGAGGTTGGTAGCAGCGTGCGCGTGTGCGCCGGCCCCTTGGCCGACTTTGTTGGCACAGTTGATGAAATTAACATGGAAAAACAGTCCGTGCGCGTTATTGTGTCTATGTTTGGTAGAGAAACCCCTGTGGAACTTGATTTTTCACAAATTGAAGTGTTACAGTAAATAATGCCGTTTGGCTTTATTTTTGCAGTCATTATGACTGCTGGGTGGGAGAACCTAAGTGTTCGCCAAAACCACATCTTTTATAGAGGAGGAACTTTAGAAATGGCTCAAAAAATCACAGGTTACATCAAATTGCAGATTCCGGCCGGTAAAGCAACCCCGGCTCCGCCTGTAGGCCCTGCTCTGGGTCAGCATGGTGTTAACATTGTGCAGTTCACCAAGGAATTTAACGAAAAGACAGCAAAAGACGCCGGTTTAATCATTCCGGTTGTTATCACCGTTTATGCTGACAGATCTTTTTCGTTCATCACCAAGACTCCGCCGGCAGCTGTACTCTTGAAGAAGGCTGCAAAAATCGAAAGCGGATCCGGCGTTCCCAACAAAACTAAGGTTGCAACAGTATCGAAAGATGCAATCCGCCAGATTGCTGAGCAAAAAATGCCCGACTTAAATGCAGCAAGCATTGAAGCCGCTATGAGCATGATTGCCGGTACAGCCAGAAGTATGGGAATTGTTGTTGAGGACTAATTTCGATTGAATAAGTGGGAGAGCGAAAGCTTGCAAGACCACAAAAGGAGGAAAAATAATGTTCAGAGGCAAAAAGTATAAAGAAAGCGCACAGATGGTTGACAAAACCAATTTGTATGATCCCAGCGAAGCTATGGAGCTGGTAACAAAAATGGCAAAAGCCAAGTTTGATGAAACGGTTGAAGTGCACATCAAATTAGGCGTTGACTCAAGACACGCTGACCAGCAGGTTCGTGGTGCTATTGTTCTGCCCCACGGTACCGGTAAGGTTGCACGCGTTTTGGTTTTTGCTAAAGGTGACAAGCTGAACGAAGCTGAATCTGCCGGTGCAGATTTCTTCGGCGGCGAAGAACTGATCCCCAGAATCCAGAACGAAAACTGGTTTGATTATGATGTTGTTGTTGCTACACCGGATATGATGGGTGTTGTTGGTCGTTTAGGTAAAGTATTAGGTCCTAAAGGCTTAATGCCCAGCCCGAAAGCCGGCACCGTTACCATGGATGTTGCAAAGGCAATTGCTGAAATCAAATCCGGTAAAATTGAGTATCGTTTGGATAAAACCAACATCATCCACTGCCCCATCGGTAAGGTTTCTTTTGGCCCTGCCAAACTGCAGGAAAACTTCAAAGCATTGCTTGAAGCTATCGTTAAGGCAAAACCTGCTGCTGCAAAAGGTCAGTACATCAGAAGCTGCACCGTTGCATCAACCATGGGTCCTGGCGTTAAAATTGCTCAAACAAAAGTTTTAGACTAATTTTGCTTGACAATCTTAAAGTCTTGTGGTATACTCATCATGTTAGTTAAATATTTTTCCGCAGACAGTTGGTTCCCGTTTGGGTATAATGCTTAGTCGCCAACCGAGGAAAGCATTTTTAAGCATTTAAAAGGCTTTTCCTGTTTTGCGGGAAAAGCCTTTATAATTTTTCTGTTTGCCTTGACAGACAGAAGTGATAGGACAAGTGAGGTGAAACGAATGCCTAGTGAAAAAGTTTTACAAGAAAAACAAGAAATCGTTGCGGCTCTGGCTGAAAAAATTAAAAACTCTTCTGCCGGCGTATTTGTAACTTACAGCGGTTTAACCGTTGAAAAGGATACAGAGCTCCGTAACAGTCTGCGTGCTGCTGGTGTTGAATACAGCGTTGTTAAAAACACACTGACTCGTCGTGCTGTTGCAGAACTGGGTTACACAGAGTTTGACGAAATCTTAAACGGCACAACCGCTTTGGCAACTCATTCTGATGATGTTGTTGCTCCGGCAAAGGTTTTGTGCGACTTTATTGCCAAGTATAAAGAAGAATCCGGCTTAGCAGTTAAAGCTGGCTTTATGGATGGCAAAGCATGCACAGTTGATGAAATTAACGCACTTGCAAAGATTCCTGCAAAGGATACTTTGTATGCTATGTTGGCAGGTGGCTTGAACGCTACTATCGCTGGCCTGGCCCGTGCTATTCAGGCTGTTGCTGATCAACAGGGAGAAACTGCATAAATTTTAAAAAATAATTTTTTAGGAGGAAAAAAAAATGAGTGAAAAAATCGCTGCTATGATTGAAGAAATCAAATCTTTAACCGTATTAGAATTATCTGAACTGGTAAAGGCTATCGAAGAGGAATTTGGCGTATCCGCTGCTGCTCCTGTAGCAATGGTTGGTGCTCCTGCTGCTGGTGGCGCTGATGCTGCTGCTGAAAAGGATTCCTTTGATGTTGAGCTGACTGACGCTGGCGCTGAAAAGATCAAGGTTATCAAGGTTGTTCGTGAGATCACCGGTCTTGGTCTGAAAGAAGCTAAAGACGCTGTTGACGGCGCTCCCAAGGTTCTGAAAGAAGGCATCGGCAAAGAAGACGCTGAAGCTATCAAAGCTAAGCTCGAAGAAGTTGGCGCAAAAGTAACCTTAAAGTAATTTGATTTACATGTAAAGAGCCGTGAGCAAAAGCTCACGGCTCTTTTATTGTGTTAACAAATACTACGGGTCATGCCCGAAAATGAAAATCCACCCGCATATAGCGGGTGGATATTTATTGCTTTACAAAGAAAGTGGCTGATGTTTATGACACCAGCCACTTTATAAATCATACTGTTTTTTAGCTTTTAGCCTCTCATTTTGTTTCTTAAGAAGTCAGCAGCAATGCGGATGTCGCCTTCAACATCAGCGCCAACTTCACGCTCAATGGTTAAGAAGCCTTTATAACCAATGTCATCCAATGCTTTTAAGTAGTTATCAAAATCAACGCCGCCTTCACCCAGGGGAAGCTCAATGAAAGCAGTGGAGCTCTGAATTTCTTCTTCAATCAGACCATAAATGATTTCGGGGTCTTTATCCATCAGCTTGCGACCGTCTTTTGCATGGGTGTGAACGATGTAATCCTTCAAGTTGTAAACAGCTTGAACAGGGTCATCACCGGTTACCATAACCAGGTTTGCCGGGTCTAAGTTAACAGCAACACCGCGGGAATGGAGAGTATCCAAAAATGCCTTTAAAGTAGCGGATGTTTCAGGACCGGTTTCAACAGCAAAGTGCGCATCAATGCTGTCAGCATATTCAGCCAGTTCAGCGCAGGCAGCTTGCAATATTTTGAAACGGTCATGATTGGGGTCGGCAGGGATAACACCGATGTGTGTTGTTACAATGTTGGTTCCCAAATCTTTTGCAAGGTCCAAAATGCGTTTTGAACGCTCAATGAGTTCGGGGTTTCTTTCAGGATTGTTAAAACCGAGATTAAAGTCACCGCAAAGAGCCGAGAAGCAAAGACCGTTTGACTTAACCATGTCGAGCATCTCGCGACGCTTCGCAGGTGTTAATGCTTCAGGAGAGTGGTCACCCTGTGTGGCATACATCTGAATGCCCTGGGCGCCTAATGCTGCAGCTTTCTCCAGAGAGGTTTTAAAATCTTGACGGAAACAGTCAATAATAATACCGATAGGGAATTGATACATAATAAACATCCTTCCTTTTGAAAATGAAATTTCAACTTAAATTATATTTCATATTATATAATATAATCGGGAAAATGTAAAGGAAAATTTGCAGGATTATAAGACAAAATTGCCTAGGTTTCAGGGCAAGTGCGATTACTCGTCAGCCAAAGCGTCCCATTTTTCATAAAGCGTGAGAAGTTTTTCGTTTAATTCTTCGGCTTCTTCGGTTAAATGCTGCGCCATTTCATAGTCAGCCGCAATGGACTCATCCGTGAGTAGAGCGTCAATTTCGGCAAGGCGGGTTTCGGTTGTTTCAATTTCGGCTTCGGTTTTTTTGCGCTCGTTTTCCCTTTTTCGCAGTTCAGCCGCCTCCTGCTTTTGCTTGCGATAAGCATCGCGACCGGCTGCACCTGAATCGCAGGTGGTTGTGGTCGCTTTTTGCAGGGGCATGGTTTCCTTTTGCTTTTCGGCAAAATAGTCATAATCCCCTTGATACACCGTCAGTCCGTCCCGTTGCATGTAGCAAACCGAATGGGCCAGACGGTTGATAAAGTAACGGTCATGGGATACGATGAGACAAGTGCCGTCATAGTTTTCCAGAGCCCTTTCCAGCGCCTCGCGAGAGGCAATGTCCAAATGGTTTGTGGGCTCGTCTAAAAGCAAGAAGTTCACATCAGACAGCATGAGCTTTGCCAGCGAAACCCGGGCACGCTCGCCACCGCTTAATTCGCTGATAGGGGCAAAAACCTCGTCGCCACGGAATAAAAATGCGGCTAGGGCATTTCGGATTTCTGTTTGTGTTAAGCGGGGATGTGCATCGGCAATCTCTTCAAAAACCGTCTTATTTAAATGTAGGTCCGACTGGGTTTGGTCATACCAACCAACCACAATGTTTGTGCCTAATTTAATCAGCCCGTCTTTTTGACGAAGAGAACCCATAATCATTTTAAAGAGTGTTGTTTTGCCGCACCCATTGGGACCTAACAAAAATAGGCGGTTACCTTTTTTAAGGGTTAAATCAAGGTGGTCAAAAAGAGGTGAATCGCCAAAGGCCATGGATACATCCTGCAAAATTAAAACATCCTGACCGCCACCGGGACGGGCATGGAGTGTAAAATGAACAGAAGGACCATCAGCATTGGGGGCTTCTAAGCCCTCTTCCAAGCGGGCAATGGCTTTTAGCTTGCTTTCGGCCGTTTTGATATTTTTTTCTCTGTTCCACTGCCGTTGCTGACGAACAATACCCTCTAATCGACTGATTTCACGCTTTGTGTTTTCATAACGGCGGGTCAGAACCTTGTCGTTTTCTTCTTTTTGTTTTAAATAGGCGGTGTAATTGCCTTCATAAACCGTGACTTTTGCATATTCCAAAGCAAAGGTGCGGTTGGTGACCTTATCTAAAAAATAACGGTCATGAGAGATGAGGCAAAAAGCGCCTTTATAATCGCGCAGATAGGCTTCAAGCCACTCAACAGCCGCCAAATCCAAATGGTTTGTGGGCTCGTCTAACAGCAACAGATTAGCACCGGAGAGCAAAAGTTTGCACAAAGCCACCCTGGTTTTTTGCCCGCCGGAGAGATTGGCAAAAGAAGCGTCTAATTCGTTTTCATTAAAGCCTAATCCCAAAAGAGAAGAACGGGCTCTGCTTTTATATGTATAGCCATCGCGCTTGGTAAATTGCTCCATTACCTGCTGTTGACGGTTGGTCAAAAGGGCAAGGTCGCCGTCGCCTGCCTCGATTTGTGAGGCAATAAGGCGTAATTCCTCTTCCATGGCAATAACATCGTCAAATACAGTTAAAACCTCACCCAAAACTGTTTTATCAGAGGTGAGGTTTGTGTGTTGCTCCAAATAGCCAATCACCGTTTGCTTATTGCGAAAAACATCACCGGCAGTGGCGTCCATCTGCCCCAGCAAAATCTTAAATAAAGTGGTTTTGCCGGTGCCGTTGGCACCAATTAAGCCGATTTTATCGGTGTCGCTAATGGAAAATGAAACATTTTGAAACAAGCAACGGTCGCCAAATTCTTTTTTGACATCAGAGAGATTAAACAGATTCATGAGGTCACTCCCGGGAAATGATAACATTAAATCTTATTTTAAAGCGGCAGATTCGCCGCAACTTTTCTATTCATTAAACTTATTGACCACTTTCTTTTTTGCCACAATGAACATATCCAGTAAATAAAACTTTTTAAGTCCGGCAAAGTAGCCTAAAAAACCGGCCAAAAGCGTGCTGGCAGGCGAAATTAACAGAATAAGGGGCGTGGTTTTTTCGGGCATAAAGCCAATGAGCCCACCAAACCATATCCGTAAAAAGCCGATGATGTAATCAATTAAAAAAACGTCGGTGGCAATGCGGGGTGCGTTATCGGGAAAGGTGTAAATTGTGTTCACCACCAAATCCCGCAGGGGAATTATGTTTGATTGAATTAAAGCAAATAAAACAATTAACAAGGTGTTAAAAATCGCCAGCGGAGCAGCCAGCAAAAGACCTTCTGCCTTTGTCTTGGTCAAATCCTTATGCAACAGGTTGCGCTTTGCCGTGTTGTGCGCCCGTGAAAAAATCATGCCAAAGAAAATGAGGGTAAAAATGATGCTATACACCACATAGCCCCAGGAAAAGCGAAACATCCAGGATAAAATAAATAAACCAATTAACTGCAGCGCCAGGCACACGCCAAAATCGGCAAACATCATGAGCATGGTTTTTTTTCTAATTGTCATCGTGACATCCTCCTTATCTGAAGAGCGAAAGGCTCTGCAAAACTGCCTCTTGTTTTGCAAACATCTCTGATTCTTCCTGCAACCCTTCTTCGTGGTCATAGCCTAACAGGTGCAGGGTGGAGTGAACGGTTAAAAAGCCGATTTCACGCTCAATGGAGTGACCATAGGCTTCGGCTTGCTCACAGGCACGGGGATAACAAATCACAATGTCACCCAAAAAGACACAATCATCCACTATGTCCTCATCCTCCACGATGAGCACGCCGTCTTGGGTAGAAAGCATGGGGAAGGAGAGTACATCGGTCACTTTGTCAATCTGCCGTTGTTCACGGTTTATAATCTGCATTCCCACGGCATCGGTTATAGACAGTGAAACTTCAGCGTCAAAAGGAAAATCTTCTGACTCTAAGGTTTTTTCAATGCAGCGCTTTATCAGTTCAATTAGTTCTTTGGGCTGCTTGGTGGCTTCTTCATTTAGAACGAGATTGATCATGAGAAGAACTCCTGTCATTTTTTTGACGCTTGGCGTCATATTTTTCATAAGCCTGAATAATTTTTTGTACCAAAGGATGACGAACAACATCCTTGTGAGAGAAATAGCAAAAAGCCAAATCTTCTACGCCGTCTAAAATTTTAATGGCTTCTTTTAATCCGCTTCGCTTGCCGTCGGGCAGGTCAATCTGCGTAATGTCACCGGTGATAATGGCTTTTGAGCCAAAACCGATACGGGTTAAAAACATTTTCATCTGCTCCGGCGTGGTGTTTTGCGCCTCGTCTAAAATAATGTAGGCATTATCAAGAGTGCGACCACGCATATAGGCAAGGGGGGCCACCTCAATCAAGCCTTTTTCCACATAACTGTTATAGCTCTCGGTTCCCACCATTTCAAAAAGAGCATCGTGCAGAGGGCGCAGGTAGGGGTCGACCTTGTTTTGCAAATCACCGGGCAAAAAGCCCAGTTTTTCACCGGCCTCAACAGCGGGACGGGTGATGATAATGCGGCTGACTTCTTTTTTGCGAAAAGCGGTGACAGCTTTCGCCACAGCTAAATAGGTTTTGCCGGTGCCGGCAGGGCCAATGCCAAAAACCACCGTGTTTTCCTTCATGGCACGGACATATTCTTTCTGACCTAAAGTTTTGCTTTTAATGGGCTTGCCCCGTGAGGTCATGCAAATGCAATCCTGTCCCAAATCTTTTAACGATTCCTCCTGACCGGAACGGGCAAGAATCATAATGTAGGTAATGCTTTGCTCAGTTAAGGCATCACCGCGATTTAAAGTTTCAATCATAGAATGAATGGTTTTTGCAGCGGTTTCGGTTTCTTCTTCGCTACCTAAAATTTTTAGAACAGAATCCCGGCAGGAAACAGAAACGCCCAGTTCTTTTTCCACTTGCTTTATGTGACAGTCAAATTCTCCGAATAAGCCGCCTAAATCCACGGCAGAAACATCAATGCTCCGTTCAGCCATTTGTGTCATCACACCCCTAAATCAAATCAAATTTTCTGCTTTGGCGGTTTTGCCGTAACAGACTCTATCTCATAGCATTTCACATTTAAATGAAAAAATGCGACAAGCCAATTGGCTTGCCGCATCATGGTGACCCGTACGAGACTCGAACTCGTGTTACCGCCGTGAAAGGGCGGTGTCTTAACCGCTTGACCAACGGGCCATTAAAGGTATAGAAACATCGGCCATGTTTACCATAAACCGATGGAATCTTCTTGCCGCTTCATTAACACGGCTAGACCATTATAACAAATCGGCGCCTTGTTGTCAAGTGTTTTTTTAAAGAAATTCAATATTTTTTATAAAGTTTTTGTTTTACCTGCAAAATACCTGTTCATTTTGCGGCTTTTTCCAATGAAAACCGCCTTTTTACACATCAAGCCTTAGCTCCGTAGTGTACGGAATGTTAAAATGGGCATAGGCCTTGGCGGTGGCCATGCGACCTCTTGGCGTGCGGTTTAAAAAGCCAATTTGTAAAAGATAGGGTTCGTAAACATCTTCAATGGTGCCGGCGTCTTCGCCAATGGAGGCAGCCAGTGTTTCAAGACCCACAGGTCCGCCGCCAAAGTTTTCAATGATGAATAAAAGCATGCGGCGGTCAATGGCGTCAAGCCCCATAGAGTCGATTTCCATGGTGGTGAGGGCCATATCGGCTATCTCACGGGTGATGGTACCATCGCCCTGCACCTGCGCAAAATCACGGACACGCTTTAAGAGGCGGTTGGCAATACGGGGCGTTCCCCGTGAACGACGACCAATTTCCAAAGAGCCTTCGGGGTCAATTTTTGTGCCTAAAATGTCAGCGGAACGACGAATGATTTCGTCAAGTTCCTTGGGGTCATAAAGCTCTAAACGGCTGATGACACCAAAACGGTCACGAAGAGGTGCACTTAAAAGACCGGTTCGGGTCGTAGCGCCAATCAGCGTGAAGTGGGGCAGGTCAAGACGAACAGAATGTGCGCCGGGACCTTTTCCTAAAATAATATCCAAAGAGAAATCTTCCATGGCAGGATAAAGAATTTCTTCTACATTGCGGCTTAAGCGATGAATTTCATCGATGAATAAAATGTCATGCTCTGAAAGTCCGGTTAAAATGGCGGCCAAATCACCGGCACGCTCAATGGAGGGGCCGGAGGTGACACGAATGTTAACACCCATTTCATTGGCAATGATGCCTGCCAAGGTGGTTTTACCCAGACCCGGCGGACCATAGAGCAAAACATGGTCTAAAGATTCGTTTCGCTCTTTAGCGGCACGGATAAAGATTTTCATGTTTTCTTTAACCTTCGTCTGACCAATGTATTCATTTAAATGTCGGGGACGCAGGCTATATTCCACATCACTGTCTTCACCAAGAGTGCGAGAGGAGATAATTCTGTCTTCGTAGTTTTCTTCAAAAGGCATAATAACAGTCCTTTCTCTATCAATCTTATGTATCTTGCTATGCAGAGCTTAAGAGCGGCATAGAATCACGATAAGGATTTGGCCAACATTTTTAAGGCGTTGCGAATAACATCCGAAACCGTTTCGCCTTCTGCCTGGCCAACGGCCCGGGCAGCCTCTGTCTGTGTGTATCCTAAGGCACACAGGGCCTCCACAGCCTCGTTGTTGCTTGCGGCGGGGATGGAAACGGCGGGCATGCTTGCTCCGGAGGTATCTTTAATAAAATCGCTGTTTTCAAGCTTATCTTTCAGCTCTAAAACAATCTTTTGCGCAAGCTTGGGACCAACGCCCTGGGCTCTTGTGATAGCCTTATAATCATTGGTGACAACTGCCAGGGCAAACTCAGCCGGGCGCAAAACGGATAAAATGGCAAGGCCGGCTTTTGGACCGGCACCGGAAACCGAAATAATCCGGCGGAACATGGATAGCTCCTCAACGGTTAAAAAGCCATATAAATCCATGGCGTCTTCTGCAACCTTTAAATAAGTGTAAATCTTTGCATCGGAGCCAACAGACAATGATGAAAGACCGTATGGCGACATGTAAACCCGGCAACCAAAAGCACCGGTATCAAGAATGGCAGCGTTTTCTTCAATGGCATCCACTGTGCCGCAAACAAATGCAATCATGGTTACACTCCTTCTGTTTTGGTTAAATTATGATAGCCGGCGTTGTGGGCATGGCAAATGGCAATGGCTAAAGCGTCTGAAACATCGTCGGGCTTGGGGACAGCAGGCAGACACAAAAGGGACTTAACCATTCGCTGCACCTGGGCTTTATCGGCCCGACCATAGCCGGCAACGCTTTGCTTAACCTGCAGGGGTGTATATTCATACACCGGCAGATTTTGTATGGTGGCCGCCAGCATAATCACACCGCGACCGTGGGCAACCGAAATGCCCGTGGTTACATTGGTGTTAAAAAACAATTCTTCAATGGCGCAGACATCGGGATGAAAGCGTTCAATTAAAACATGAATATCCTCATAAATATTCCGCAATCGGTCAGAAAGCTTCATGCCCGCCTTGGTGGTCACAGCACCATAGTCAATCACGCTAAAACGCCCCGATTCATAGTTAATCACGCCGTATCCCACGATGGCAATGCCGGGGTCGATACCTAAAATAATCATAATTTTTCCTGTTCCTTCATGCATAAATTCATAAAAATGCACAAATATTGCATATTTTTGCAAAAAATTTAAAAAACCTATTGAAAAATGTATATCAATGGGTTATAATAGAAAACGAACTTAAGAATTAAGTATATTCTATCACATTTTTGGAGGAAATGCAAATGGCAGCGAAAGAAAAAGTTATTTTGGCGTATTCAGGCGGTTTGGACACATCCATCATCATTCCCTGGCTCAAAGAAAACTACGATTATGAGGTAATTGCAGTTTGCGGTGATGTGGGTCAAGGTAAAGAAACCGAAGGTCTTGAAGAAAAGGCTCTTAAAACCGGTGCGTCTAAACTCTACATAGAAAATCTGCAGGAAGAGTATGTAAACGATTTCATTTGGCCCACCTTAAAGGCCGGTGCCGTTTATGAGGGCAAATACCTTTTGGGTACCTCTCATGCAAGACCCTGCATTGCAAAGCGTATAGTTGAAATTGCTGAGGCAGAAGGCGCAACAGCCATTTGCCATGGCTGCACAGGTAAGGGTAACGACCAGGTGCGTTTCGAGCTGACCATTAAGGCTCTGGCACCCCACTTAAAGATTATTGCTCCCTGGCGTATTTGGGATATTAAATCCCGTGAAGAAGAAATTGAATATGCTGAAGCCCGTGGCATTCCCGTTCCGGTTACCAAAGAAGATAACTATTCCATGGACAGAAACATTTGGCACTTAAGCCATGAAGGCATGGACTTGGAAGACCCTGCCAACGAGCCTCAATATGATAAATTATTAAAACTGATGGTTTCACCCGAGCAGGCACCGGATGCTCCCACCTATGTTGAAATTGACTTTGAAAAGGGTGTGCCCGTTGCCATTGACGGTGTTCGCTATGAAAGCGCTGTAGAGTTGCTGAAAAAGGCCAATGAGCTGGCTGGCAAAAACGGCGTTGGCATTGACGACATTGTGGAAAACCGTTTGGTTGGCATGAAGAGCCGTGGCGTTTATGAAACTCCCGGTGGTACACTGCTTTATGCAGCCCATAAAGAACTTGAATATATCTGCCTGGATAAGCAGACCCTTCACTATAAATTAGACCTGGCAAACCGCTTTGCTGATTTGGTTTATGACGGTTTGTGGTATACCCCTCTGCGTGAGGCAATGAGTGCCTTTGTTGATTCCACACAAGAAACTGTAACCGGTAAGGTTCGGATGAAGCTGTATAAGGGTAACTGCATGCCTGCCGGCGTAACCTCTCCTTATTCACTTTATGATGAGGATATTGCAACCTTTAGCGAAGATGAGGTTTATGACCAAAAGGATTCAGCAGGCTTCATCAATCTGTTTGGCCTGCCCTTAAAGGTTCGTGCCATGATGAAAAAGAGAAATGGCGAAAAACTGATTTAACAACAGTGATTTTATATTTAATCATACATTTGCAGGGCGGACTGTTTCGGTTCGCCCTACAATCGTATAAAGGAGCTTGATTAAACCATGAAAAAAAAGCTTTGGGGCGGTCGTTTTTCAAAGGAAACCGACGCCATGGTAGACGATTTTAATTCTTCCATCCGTTTTGACAGCCGCATGTATCAGGAGGATATTGACGGTTCTGTTGCTCATGCAGGCATGCTGGGAAAACAGGGCATTATTCCTGCTGATGATGCCAAGCTGATTCAAAAGACCTTGCTTGAAATAAAGAAAGACATTGAAGAGGGCAAAGTGACCTTTTTGGTGGATGCAGAAGACATTCACATGAATGTGGAAACCCTGCTGATTGAACGGATTGGCGATGTGGGCAAACGCCTGCACACCGGCCGTAGCCGTAACGACCAAGTGGCTTTAGACCTGCGCCTTCATTTGCGCAAGGCAAATGATGACATTCGTCGTGAGGTGAAAAGCCTCATGGAAACCATTTTGTCTTTGGCAAAAGAGCATACAGGTACCATTATGCCGGGCTACACTCACATGCAAAAGGCACAGCCCGTCACTTTTACCCATCACCTTTTGGCTTATTTTGAAATGTTAAAGCGTGATTATGCCCGCCTGACCGAGTGCCGCAGCCGCATCAATGTGATGCCCCTGGGTTCTGGTGCGCTGGCCGGCACAACCTATCCTTTAGACCGGGATGCCGTTGCAGAGGCCTTGGGTTTTGATGCCGTTACAAACAACTCTTTAGACGGTGTCAGCGATCGGGATTTTGCCATTGAGCTGTGCAGCGATTTATCTCTTCTCATGATGCATTTATCCCGCTTTTGCGAGGAACTGATTTTGTGGTCTACTCACGAGTTTTCCTTTGTGGAAATGGATGATGCCTATTCCACCGGCTCTTCCATCATGCCCCAAAAGAAAAATCCTGATGTGGCCGAACTCATCCGAGGCAAGACAGGCCGTGTTTACGGCAGCCTGACAACTCTGCTTACCATGATGAAGGGTCTGCCCCTTGCCTATAACAAGGATATGCAAGAAGATAAAGAGGCTGTTTTTGATGCGGTGGACACCGTTTTAATGTGCCTTCCTGTCTTTAACAAAATGCTGGCAACAATGAAAGTTCGCCGTGATGTTATGTTAAAAGGTGCCAAAGGCGGCTTTGCCAACGCAACCGATGTGGCAGACTATCTTGTTAAAAAAGGTGTGCCCTTCCGTGATTCTCACAGCATTGTGGGTCACATGGTGGCCTACGCCATCGGCGCCGGTAAAAACCTTGATGACTTCACTTTAGAAGAGTTTAAAGCCTGCTCACCCCTCATTGAAAACGACATTTATGAGGCCATCAGCATGGAAACCTGTGTGGGCGACCGTAAGGTGAAGGGTGGGCCCGCACCAGAGCGCACCAAGAAAGAAATTGAAGATGGGCAAAATTACCTTGCACAGCTTTAAAAAATGTGATACAATAGTATAATGAGTGATTTTGTTGAACAAGAAAGGGATGGTGACAGATTATGAACGAATTGCAGGAACTGGCCCAGCGCATCCGTGGTTTGCGTGAGGCTTGCGGTTACACCCAAGAGACCTTGGCAAAAGAACTTAACTTAGACCCTGCGGTTTACCGTGATTATGAAGAAAACGGTGAAGACATTCCCATTAGTGTGATTTATGAAATCGCCAATAAATTTCGAGTGGATTTTACGGAAATTGTAACAGGCACCCGTGCTAAGCTCAATACCTACCACATTGTCAGAAACGGTCAGGGCAAAGCGGCCGATCGTTATCATGGCTATGGCTATAAGGACTTGGCCTATCGCTATGGCGGCAAAATTATGCAGCCCCTTTTGGTTACATTAGAGCCGTCTGAGGCCACGACAGCACCCTTAAAGCATGCAGGTCAAGAATTTAACTATGTCATTTCCGGCTCGATTGTATTTACATTTGATGACCAGGAAATTATATTAGAAACCGGCGATTCGGTTTATTTCAATGCAACACACCACCACAGCCAACGCTGCGTGGGCAATGAAAAGGCCGTTTTCCTCACCGTAATTTCTGAATGAAAAGGATGAATTATGTTGCTCTTAAATCGTTTTTTACCGAGAATTGACTTTGATTCTTACGAAGATTTTAAACAAAATTATAAAGTAACCGTGCCGGAGGACTTCAACTTTGGCTTTGACATTGTGGATGCCTGGGCGAAAGAAGAGCCGGAGAAGATGGCTTTGGTTTGGTGCGATGACCACGACCATGAAGAAAGACTAACCTTTTCTGACATTAGCCGTCTTTCCAACCAAACGGCCAACTATTTTAAATCCCTGGGCATTCAAAAAGGCTCTGTGGTGCTTTTAATTTTGCGTCGCCGTTGGGAATATTGGGTTTGTGCAACAGCTCTGCATAAAATCGGTGCTGTTTTAATTCCCGGTTCACTGCAGCTGACAAAAAAAGATATTGCCTATCGGGCAAATGCTGCTGAAATTTCGGCAGTGGTCTGTGTGAACGACCCCTTTGTTATTGAGCAGGTTGAACTGGCTGAGGTGGAGGCAAAAACCTTAAAGCACAAAATTTTAGTGGGTGAAAAGCGCGAAGGCTGGCAGGATTTCACAACCGAAATTGCCAAGCATAGCGCAGAGTTTCCCCGTCCTACAGGTGACGAAGCAACCCGTTGGGATGATACCATGCTTGTCTATTTTACCTCAGGCACAACGGGTATGCCCAAAATGGTACGGCATAATTTTTCCTATCCTTTAGGTCATATTGTAACGGCTAAATATTGGCAGCAGGTGCAGGAAAACAAGCTACATATGAGCGTTTCCGATTCCGGCTGGGCCAAATTTGGCTGGGGTAAAATTTACGGTCAATGGATTTGCGGTGCCGTTATTTTTGCCTATGATATGGATAAATTTATCCCCCTCCATTTGCTTGAAAAAATTACAAAATATCAGGTGACAACCTTCTGTGCACCGCCGACCATGTTCCGGTTTATGCTGCAGGAGGATGTAACCAAGTTTGACCTTTCCTGCATTCAGCATTGCTGCATAGCCGGTGAGCCATTAAATCCGGAGATTTTTAAGAAATGGTATGAGTTAACCGGTCTTAAGCTCTGCGAGGGATTTGGTCAGAGTGAAAGCTCGGTTATGCTGGCGAACTTCCCTTGGTTTGAGCCGATTCCCGGCTCTATGGGCAAGCCTTCGCCTTTATATAACATCCAGCTTTTAGATGCCGATGGTAACATTTGTGAAGATGGTGACGAAGGTAGCATTGTGGTTATGGGCGTGGATAAAAACCCGCCTGTTGGTCTTTTCACAGGCTACTATCACGATGACGATTTAACAAAACAATATTTAGGCAGCGGCAACTACAACTTAGGTGACATGGCATGGCGCGACTCCAAAGGCTATTACTGGTTTGTGGGCCGTAACGATGATGTTATCAAGTGCTCCGGCTATCGCATTGGTCCCTTTGAGGTTGAAAGCGCTCTGCTTGAGCACCCCTCTGTTGTGGAGTGTGCCATTACGGCAGCGCCGGATCCCATTCGTGGACAAGTTGTTAAAGCAACGGTTGTTCTGGCCAAGGGCTACAGTCCTTCAGAAGAGCTGGTTAAAGAACTGCAAAACTATGTTAAGCAGGCCACAGCGCCTTATAAATATCCCCGTATTGTTGAATTTGTGGACGAGCTGCCAAAAACACTGGGCGGCAAAATTAAGCGCGCTGAAATCAGAAAGCAAAATCATGAGTAGAAAAGGAATTTTCACATGAATATTGAATCGGTTTTAACCCCTCGCTTGCGTGCAATTGCCGACAGCGTGCCTACCGGTGCAACCCTAGCGGATGTGGGAACGGATCATGGATACGTTCCCATTTATTTATGTCAGAAAAACATCATAGTAAAGGCATTGGCCATGGATGTAAAGGAAGGGCCCTTAAGCCGTGCTCAAAAGAACATTGAGCGTTTTGACATGAAGGAAAAGATCGAAACCCGCTTGTCAGATGGTTTATGTGCCTTACAGCAGGGTGAAGTGGATACCGCAGTGATTGCCGGCATGGGCGGGCTCTTGATTGCGCAGATTTTAGAAGAAGCCCCTTTCTATTTAAAGACCTATATTTTGCAGCCCATGACAGCAACGGCAGAGCTGCGTGCTTATTTAGAGCAAAACGGCTTTTGCATTGTAAAAGAAAAATTGGCACAAGAAGATGAAAAGCTTTACACCATTATGCGCATCGAGAGAGGCGAAATGAATATAGAAAAACCGGTTTATTATCATGTGGGCCAGCGGCTTTTAGATGAGCGTGATCCGTTAACACCGGTGCTCGTTCGCCAGTTGCTTGCTAAATATCAGCAAACCCTTCACGGCCTTGACCGGACAGAGAGGGAAGATGTTTTAGAGAAAAAACAACAGGTTTCGGATTTGATAAACGATCTTTTAGCTTTAAAGGAGGTTTGCGCAACATGGTAAGCTTAAAACAGTTGACCGCCTTTTTAGAAACTGTGGCCCCGGTGGATTTGGCCGAGTCTTATGACAATGTGGGGCTTTTGATAGAAGGCATGAGTGAAGATGTTCACAAGGTGCTCGTTGCTTTAGATGCCGATGAGAACACTGTGCAGCAGGCAGAGGAGCAGGGGATAGACTTAATTATTTCTCATCATCCCTTAATTTTCAAACCCTTAACACGCTTAACCGAGTCCACGGGTAATGAGCGCACAGTGCGCCGTTTGCTGCAAAAAGGCATTGGTCTTTATGCTATGCATACGAATTTTGATGCGGCAGAAAATGGCCTGTGTGACCTGTTTTTAGATAGCTTTGGTGATTTTCAAAACCGAAGCGCCTTTTCCGGCGAAGAATTTGGCATTGGTCGCATTGGTGAGCTGGCGCAGCCCTGCTCTTTAGAAGAACTTTTAAAAAGAGGTCAAAAGAGTTTTCAAGGTGCAACCCTTTCTTATGTAGGCGATTTATCCAATTCTGTCAGCAAGATGGCCGTTTGCAATGGTGGCGGCGGGGATTTGATTTATGATGCCCATACATTAGGGGCAGAGGTTTATATCTCCGGCGACTTTAAGCATCATCACGCTCGGTTTGCCGTGGAAAACGGATTAAATCTTATCAGCGTTAGCCACTACGATGCGGAAATTGGCTTTTGCAAATTTTTGAAAGAGAAGCTGACCGAGGCTTTTGGTGATAGTCTGCAGGTTACGGTGAGCCAAGAGAAAAATCCCTGGCATAGTTTTTGAAATGAGGCAATAAAATGGAACGAATTGAAACCGGGCGCTTGCTCATGCGCCGTTTTGTAGAATCGGATTTAGAGGCCATGCATGCCTATTGCATCAACCCCAATGTTGGCTCTCATGCCGGATGGAAACCTCATGAAACCATAGAGGATTCCAAACGCATTCTGAAAGAGTTTATGGAAGGCGACGAGGTTTGGGCCATTTTAGAAAAAGAAAGCGGACGCTTGATTGGTTCTTGCGGTTTGCACCATGACCATAAGCGCATGAATGAACATGTTCGCATGCTGGGTTATGTGCTTGACGATGCCTATTGGGGCAAGGGCTACATGACCGAGTGTGCCAAGGCGCTGGTTCACTATGGCTTTGAAACCATGCAGCTTTCCTTAATCAGCGTATATCATTTCAGTGAAAACAGCCGTTCAAAGCGTGTGATTGAAAAATGCGGCTTTCAGTATGAGGGGACTCTCTCACAAGCCCGACATCTATATGATGGTCGCGTGGTCGACGATGTGTGTTACAGCCTGACTAAAGAGGATCACAAGGCATTATTGGGAAAGGAAAAAGAGATATGAGACAAGAGTTAAGAAGTGAGCGCACAGGCAAGATTTTGTTTGCAGCGTGTTGGCTAGTTTATATGTGTAGTTATATTGGTCGTATGAATTATTCAGCAGCTTTAGTCAGCATGATTCAAGAGGGCGTTTTTAACAAAGCTCAAAGTGGCATGATCGGCACGGTGTTTTTTGTTAGTTATGGTGTTGGCCAGTTGCTTGCCAGTTATCTGGGAAACAGAGTTTCCAGCTTTAAGCTGGTTGGCGCCGGTGTGTTTGCTTCAGCTCTTAGCAATGCCATGATGTATATTGGCTCATCAAGCTATAGCGTCATGCTCTTTTTCTGGGGTTTAAACGGTCTCGCTAACTCTTTGTTCTGGTCTCCGATTTTCTACATCATTTCTTACATTCTGCCAAGAAAGCAGCGCAAAAAAGCCTGTGTGCTCATTGCAACAGGTGCATCCGTTGGCTCCATTGTGGCCTATCTTGTTTCAACGGTTATATTAGAGAATTTTCACTATATGGCGGTGTTTTTAATTCCATCCTTTATCTTGCTTGGAATCGGCATTATGTGGGTTGTTACCTCTATTCACACAAAGCGGGTCTTACATAAAGAGGCTGCAGAGCCGGTGTGCAAAAGAACAGAAGATTCTTATGAGGGGTTAACAAAAGGTGCCCCCACAGAAACCGGCTATTACATGAATTTCTTCCCCTTGCTCATAGCTTCGGGTGTCATTTTTATGATACCGGCTATTATTGTCCAAGGCGTGCTAAACGGTGGCGTCGGCACTTGGGTGCCGGCGATTATATCAGAGGTGTATGATGTAACGCCAACTGTTGCACTGTTGTTATCAATTTTAATTCCCATAGCGAATGTTGTAGGTGTTTATGTGGGCACTTATATGTCTGATCGGTTATTCAAAGATGAAATGAAATCCTTGATTGCCATGTGTGCATTTACAGCGCTGCCCCTTGCTGTTTTGTGTTTTATTGGACGGTTACCGGTGGTCTTGTGCGTGGCTTTACTGGGCGTTACCACCATTCTCATGGTAGGCGTTAATCAGGTAGGCATTTCTTTGGTTCCGCTTCGCCTGGCACCCTTTGGCCAAGCAGCAGCGTTCACAGGATTTTTAAACGCCATGTCTTATGTAGGCACAGCCATATCCAATTACGGATTCGGCGCCCTGGCAGAAGCTTTCGGATGGAACATAACGATTTCATTATGGATTCCTTTGGCGCTCCTTGCAATGGTTTCTTGTATGGTAACCCGTTGGCGCTGGAAACCGTTTTTCAAGAAAATGGAAGAAGAGGCATAGTCCAAAGAGAGCTTTTCTTAAACAAGCCGTGCACACGGAAAGAGTGTTTTTAAACAGTCTAAAAGGGGATGTAAAAAACGGTTTGTTTTTTTACATCCCCTCTTATCTTTTTGTCACAAAATCTTGAGGCGGTTGTTATTTAATGCTGTTTTCGTAAGCTTCAACCATTTTCTTAACCATCTGACCACCGATGGAGCCGGCTTCTTTAGCGGTGATGTCACCGTTGTAGCCATCCTTTAAGTTTACGCCAACTTCGTTAGCAACTTCCATCTTGAACTTATCAAGTGCTGCTTTAGCTTCAGGAACAACTTTTTTATTGCTATTCATAGTTAAATACTCTCCTTCAAAAATTTACGAGGTGTTTGCCTCGGTTCTATTTTGCTCGGATGATAGGGGAATATGCAACAAAAATGTATATAAATTTTTTCCGATTTTGGATGTATTTGCAAATACAAAATAAATTTAAAAAAATACTTGCATAATTATGCAAAATGATGTATAATTATAAACAGACTAAGGAGAGAGAAGGACGAATGATGAATTTACAACAAATCATGGAGCTTGACAATCAGTATTACATGAACACCTTTGGCAAGCGAACACCGGTTGCTTTTGTAAAAGGTGAAGGCATGTATTTATACGATACAGAGGGTGAAAAATATACTGACTTTTTAGCCGGTATTGCGGTGAGTGCTTTGGGTCACGGTCACAAAACCTTGAAAAAGGCTTTGCACGACCAGATTGACGCCCTGCTGCACACCTCCAGTTTATATTATATCGAAAATCAGGCAAAATTAGCCGAACAAATTGTGAAACACTCGGTTTGCGACAAGGTTTTCTTTGCCAATTCCGGTGCCGAAGCCAATGAGGGTGCGGTGAAACTGGCAAAAATTTATTTTTATAAAAAAGGACAGCCTGAAAAAAGTGAAATCATCACTTTAGAAAACTCTTTCCATGGCCGTACCTTGGCCTGCGTGGCAGCAACAGGGCAACCGAAATATCAAAAGCCCTACAAGCCTTTAACCCCCGGCTTTACCCATGTGCCCGCCAATGATTTTGCAGCACTGCAAAATGCGGTGACCGAAAAAACAGCCGCCATTATGCTGGAGCTGGTGCAGGGTGAATCGGGTGTGCGTCCTTTAGACAAAAGCTATGTAGAGCAGGTTGTGGCTTTGTGCAAAGAAAAAGACATTTTGCTGATTGTTGATGAAATTCAAACCGGCATGGGTCGCACCGGTAAGCTGTTTTGCTACGAAAACTTTGGCATTGAGCCGGATATTTTCACCATGGCAAAGGCCTTGGGCGGCGGTGTTCCCATTGGTGCCGTTTGTGCTAAAGCAGAGGTTGCAGCTGGCTTTGAGCCGGGTGACCATGGCACAACCTTTGGCGGTAACCCTTTGGCAACAGCAGCCGGTTTAGCTGTTTTTAAAGCCTTTGATGAAGAAAAATTGGTAGAAAACAGCGCTGTAGTTGGCGGTTATTTTAAAGAAAAATTAGAAGAGCTTATGAAGAAGTTCCCCGTCATCAGTCAGGTGAGAGGTTTTGGTCTTATGCTGGGCGTGGCATTTTCAGAGCCGATTGCCAAAACCATTCAGGGCGAGCTTTTTAATAAAAAATATTTAGCGGGTGCTGTGGGTGATTCCATTTTGCGCATAGCTCCGCCGCTGATTATCGAAAAAGAAATGGTGGACACCTTTATTGACGACTTGACAGAAATTTTAAAAAGCTTATAACACAAGGGCGCAAAGTTACGCCGCAGAATAAATTGCATGTGCAGACGAATTTTGCACAATGGCAGAAAGGTTGCAGATTATGAAACATTTATTATCTTTACATGATTGGTCACCGGAGGACATAGAAAAAGCATTAACTTTAGCGGCAAAGCTCAAAAAAGAGCAAAAAGAGGGGATTCCTCATCCCTTGCTGCAGGGCAAAACTTTGGGCATGATTTTTTCAAAATCCTCCACAAGAACCAGGGTGTCCTTTGAGGTGGGCATGTATCAGTTGGGCGGCCATGCGCTGTTTTTAAGCTCCAATGACATTCAGTTGGGCAGAGGTGAAACCATTCACGATACCGCCAAGGTTTTATCCCGCTATTTAGACGGCATCATGATTCGTACTTACCGTCAGGAGGATGTAGAGGCACTGGCCGAGTTTGGCTCCATTCCCATTATCAACGGTTTGACCGATTTGCTGCATCCCTGTCAGGTGTTGGCTGATTTATTAACTATTCAAGAGCATTGTGGCTCTTTAAAGGGCAAAAAGCTTGCCTATGTGGGCGATGGCAACAACATGGCACATTCCCTTCTTTTTGGTGGTGCCAAATGCGGCATGGAAGTGGCTGTGGCAACACCGGCGGCGTATAAATGCGACGAAGAAGTGGTTAAAAAAGCCATGGAAGATGCAAAAGAAACCGGTGCCCGCATTGTAATAACAGAAGACCCTAAAGAAGCGGTTAAGGACGCCGACGCTGTTTATACAGACACTTGGGTCAGCATGGGTCAGGAGGACCAAAAGGCAGAAAAAGTCAAGGCTTTTTCACCCTATCAGGTGAATGACGAATTATTTGCCCTGGCAAAGAAGGATGCCATTTTCCTCCATTGCTTGCCGGCGTATCGTGGCATGGAGGTGACCGACTCGGTTATTGACGGTCCGCAATCGGTTATTTTTGATGAAGCCGAAAACAGATTGCATGCTCAAAAAGCCGTTTTGGTTATGGCTATGGGAGAATAAGGAAAGGGAGGAACCAATATGTTTTCAGTTCGTAAAGCAACACTTGAAGATACAGACAGCATTATTAAAATTACCCAGCAGGCCTTTAAAAAATACATTGAAATTGCAGGCCTTGACGACACCGCAGCTCTCCACGAAAGTCGTGAACAAGTGGAAAATGACATTGTGGATAAGCTTGTGTATGTGGCCTATATTGACGATGAAGTTGTGGGCAGTTTGCGTGTGGAACAAATCAATGAAGACACAGCGTATCTTTCCCGTTTTGGTGTGAGTGCTGATTATCAAAATTTAGGCATTGGCAAATCCATGATGGGTGTTTTTGACAGCGAAATGCGCAAGTTAGGTGTGAAACGGGTGGTGCTGCACACAGCAGCCAAAGCCTCTTCATTAGTTCGGTTTTATTACGGACGAGGCTTTTATGTTCATTCCACCACCTTCTGCAAAGGCTACATTCGTGCCCTGTTGTGTAAGGATTATGCATAAGGCGACAGTGGTACATTTTTAAAAAATCGATTAGACTGAAAAGGAACAAACCCGATGTAGCATCGGGTTTGTTCCTTTTTGTATTGGTTAATCAATAAGCCTCCCCTGCAAAGCCTCCTTGCTTAAAGGGGCGTCGCAGACAGCGAGTGGATTCCGGAGGGAGACCACCAAAGGTGGTGGAGGGATTTTGGCAAAGAAAAAGCAGCAAGGCAAATGCCTTGCTGCAATGGTCCTGATTTCGTTTCCAAATAACAGGTAATGTACGAAGCCTTATTTGAACTTTCTTTTTCTGGCGGCTTCGGATTTCTTTTTTCTCTTCACGCTGGGCTTTTCATAATGCTCTCTCTTTCTGAGTTCTGAAAGAACGCCATCTTTTGCGCAAGAACGCTTAAAACGACGCAGGGCACTATCTAAAGACTCGTGTTCCTTAAGTCTGATTTCGGACATTTATATTCCCTCCCTCCGGTACTTTGCGTTGGGTTATCATCATTAGAATGATGGTTTTCCCTCCCGGTCATGACAAAAACCGAGGCGGAAAATGCGACATATTCATAACACATTTTTCAGTCGCAATACAAAACCACGAGATATATTATATCGGTTTTTTGCTAAAATGTCAACACAAAAATTTTTATATTTCATAAAATATTAACCTTGTACAATTAAAAGTGTGTTTTTTGTTAAAAATAGCATAAAGAAAAACAGCATGCGGAGTCATATTTATTATGTCCAAATCCTGTGAGATCTCTTAAAATGTATAGAATAAAAAATTTTACCAAAGTCAAGACCAAATACCATATTTTTTCAAATAAAGGTTTGCAATTTCAAAAAAACTATGATATAATTAGACGATACAAGAAAATGGATTGGAGTCTGTGCCTATGCAGATAAAAGCGCCGCGGGGTACACATGATGTACTGCCGCAAGAATCATATAAATGGCATGTTATGGAAAGCACCATCAAAGAGCTTTGCGGTGATTACGGATATCACGAAATCCGCACACCTGTTTTTGAACACACAGAGCTTTTTGAACGGGGTGTGGGCGATACCACGGATGTGGTTCAAAAAGAAATGTATACTTTTTTTGATAAAGGCGACCGCAGCATCACCTTGCGTCCTGAGGGAACAGCATCAGTGGTGAGAAGCTTGGTTGAGCATTCTCTTTATGCCCAGGCTTTGCCGGTTAAACTGTATTATGTAACCCCCTGTTTTCGTTATGAAAAGCCACAGGCAGGCCGCCTAAGAGCCTTTCATCAGTTTGGTGTTGAAGTTTTTGGTGCTGAAAGTGCGGCTTTGGATGCTGAGATTATTTCTTTGGCGTTAGAGCTGTTTCGTCGGCTGAATGTGGGTGGCGTAGAATTGCGCATTAACAGCATTGGTTGCCCCACCTGCCGCAAGGTTTATAACGAAAAGTTGCGGGCGTTCTTTAAGCCTCACCTTGGTGAGCTTTGTGAAACCTGCCGCCAACGCTATGAAAAAAACCCCTTGCGCATTTTAGATTGTAAAGAAAAAAGCTGCAAGGAAATTTATAATGATGCGCCCATTCTTTTGGATAACATCTGTCCCGACTGCGGCAGCCATTTTGAAGAGCTGCGCCATTATTTAGATGAGATGGGCGTAAGCTACACCGTTGACGGAACCATTGTGCGCGGTCTTGATTATTACACCAGAACGGTTTTTGAAATTGTTTCAAAAAACATTGGTGCACAGGGCACAGTTTGCGGTGGTGGTCGCTATAACGGTCTGGTTTCCGAACTGGGTGGACCCGATATGCCGGGCGTTGGCTTTGGCTTGGGCATGGAGCGACTTTTGTTGCTTTTAGAAAATTTGGAAATTGATTTGGGCGGCAATGAAACGGTGGATTTATTCATCGGTCATATTGGCGAAAAAGCGGATGCTTTTGTGCAAAAGCTTGTGTATGATTTGCGCCGCGAGCATGTTTCGGTGGAACGGGACTATATGAACCGCAGCGTGAAAGCGCAAATGAAATATGCTGATAAAATTGGTGCAAAATATACGATGGTGCTGGGCGATACAGAAATTGAAAGCGGCTGTGCCAGATTGAAGAATATGGAAACAGGCGAAACAACAGAGGTAGCACTCGGTACACTGGCTAACTTTTTTAACCAGCTTGGAGGATTGGAATAAATGGAAACTTTAACAGGTCTGAAAAGAACTCACAAATGCGGCACTCTGCGCGAAGAACATGTGGGCAATGAAGTAACAATTATGGGCTGGACACAGTCATACCGTAATTTAGGCGGTCTTATCTTTATTGGCTTGCGCGACCGTTCTGGTCTTGTGCAGGTTGTGTTTAATGCAGATAAAGACAAGGAAATGTTTGAAAAGGCCGACACCATCCGCAACGAATTCGTTTTGGCGGTAGTGGGCGAGGTTGTGCTTCGTGATAAAGAAGCCATCAACGAAAAAATGCCCACCGGTAAAATTGAAATTCATGCTAAAGAATTAAGAATATTATCCAAGGCAGAAACCCCGCCGATTTACATTGAAGAAGACAGCAATGTTCGTGAAGAAGTTCGCTTAAAATACCGTTATTTAGACTTGCGTCGTCCCAGCATGCAACGGCTCATGGAGCTTCGTCACAGAGTGGCAAAACTGGCTCGTGACTATTTTGACAGCGAGGGCTTTTTAGAAATTGAAACCCCCATGCTGACCAAATCCACACCGGAAGGCGCCCGTGACTATTTGGTGCCCAGCCGTGTGCACCCCGGTCACTTTTATGCGCTGCCCCAGTCACCCCAGCTTTACAAGCAGCTTTTGATGCTTTCGGGCATGGATAGATACATGCAAATCGTTAAGTGCTTCCGTGATGAAGACCTGCGTGCTGACCGTCAGCCCGAGTTTACACAGATTGACCTTGAAATGTCTTTTGTTGACATTGATGATGTTTTAACTGTCAATGAAGGCTTTATGAAAAAAATCTTTAAAGAAATTTTAGGCATTGACCTTAAAACCCCTTTCCGTCGCATTCCCTATCAGGAAGCAATGGACCGCTATGGATCCGATAAGCCGGATACCCGTTTTGGCCTTGAGCTTGTGGATTTGTCTGACATTGTGGGCGGTTGCGGCTTTAAAGTGTTTGCCGATGCTGTGCAAAAAGGTGGCAGTGTTCGCGCCATTAACTGCAAGGGTGGCGATGGCAAGCTTTCACGCCGCGATTTAGACGGTTTGGTTGATTTTGTTAAGATTTACAAGGCAAAGGGCATGGCATGGATTACCGTTGGCGAAGGCGAGCTTAAATCTTCCATCACTAAATTTTTAACCCAGGAAGAAATTGACGGTATTTTATCCAAGATGGGTGCCGAGGTTGGCGACATTATTATGATTGTGGCTGACCGCAACGAAGTTGTGTATGACGCTTTGGGTGCTCTGCGTTTAGAACTTGCCCGTCGCTTTGATTTATTGAAAAAAGACGAATATGATTTGTTGTGGGTAACCGACTTCCCGCTGTTTGAGTATAGCGAAGAAGAAGACCGTTATGTTGCCAAGCATCATCCCTTCACCATGCCGGTTGAAGAAGACATTCCTCTTTTGGATGAAAATCCCCAAAAGGTTCGGGCCAAGGCTTATGACATGGTGTTTAACGGCACCGAGGTTGGTGGCGGCAGCTTGCGTATTTTTAACACCGAGCTGCAGCAGAAAATGTTTGAGGCACTGGGCTTCACCAAGGAGAGAGCCTGGGAGCAGTTTGGCTATTTAATGAATGCCTTCCGTTATGGCACACCACCCCACGGTGGCATGGCCTACGGTCTTGACCGTCTTGTTATGTTGCTTGCGGGCCGTGATTCCATTCGTGATGTTATTGCATTCCCGAAGGTGAAGGATGCTTCTGAACTTATGACAGAGGCACCCACAACGGTTGACCCCAAACAGTTAAAGGAACTGCACCTTAAATTAGAAGATTTAGACTAATCAAAGTTTGTGTTTCAGCAGGAGAATTTTCTCCTGCTGAAAATTTACGCTTTATTCACATTTTGTCTACATTCGCGTGATATGATGTAAAGAGAAGATTATGCAGGGAGGTTACAGAATGGTTGAAATTAAAAACCTGACCAAAAAATATGGCAATCAGCTTGCTGTTGATAACATTTCCTTTACCGTAAAAAAAGGTGAAATTCTCGGTTTTTTAGGTCCTAACGGCGCCGGAAAATCAACCACAATGAATATTTTAACAGGATACTTATCGGCAACTGACGGCACAGTTTTAATTGATGGTTACGATGTGCTGGATAACCCCGTTGAAGCCAAGAAAAAAATTGGTTACCTGCCGGAGCATCCACCGCTTTATTTGGATATGACCGTGCGAGAATATTTGGACTTTGTGTATGATTTAAAACAGGTGAAAGAAGACCGAGAGGAGCATCTTTCCAAAATCTGCGAAACCGTTAAAATCACAGATGTAGCTGACCGTTTAATTGGCAACCTATCGAAAGGTTATAAGCAGCGTGTGGGACTAGCGCAGGCTATGGTGGGCAATCCCGAAGTGCTGATTTTAGACGAGCCAACAGTTGGTCTTGACCCCAAGCAGATTATTGAAATTCGTTCGGTCATCAAAAAGCTGGGCCGTGAGCACACCGTTATTTTATCCTCTCACATTCTGCAAGAGGTTAACGCTGTTTGCGAGCGGGTTATCATCATTAACCAAGGGCGTTTGGTGGCCGGGGATACCCCGGAAAATTTAGGTAAGTCCATTTCAAACGAAAATAAATTTCAACTGCGGGTTGCAGGAGATGAGCGCAGTATTTTGGATGTACTTGAGAAAATTGGTGGCATCAAGTACATAAAATCTTTAGGTCGCAAAGAAGCCGGCTCCATTGACTTTATTTTAGAGGCCGAGCCTCATGTGGATGTACGGGCCTCCATCTTTAATGCCTTGGCAGAGGCAAAGCTGCCCATGTTATCTTTGCAAACAGTAGATTTATCTTTAGAAGATATCTTCTTAGAGGTCACAAAAAATCAGGGTAAAAATAAAATTGCCGATGTTTCAGAAGACGAAATTGAAATTGTCAATCAGCCCGTAGAGGCAAAAAAAGAGCCGGCAACAGAGAAAACAGTGGCTCAAGAAGAGCAAGAGGAAGGAGCAGATGAAAATGAAAGCGATTTATAAGCGTGAACTCAAGGCCTATTTTAAAACGCCAGTGGGTTACATCTTCCTCAGTGTGTTCATTTTCTTTGCATCCTTAATGTTTGTTTTTATCAACATGGGTGCACAGCAAACCTCTATGAGCAACTTTTTTTCCAATGTAGGTTTAATTTTTGTTATTGTTATACCCATTTTAACCATGCGCTTGTTTTCAGAAGAGCGAAAGAGCAAAACAGACCAGCTTTTGCTCACAGCACCTGTCCGGGTGACCGACATTGTTTTTGGTAAGTTTTTGGCAGCTACCACCGTGCTTTTCATTGGTGTGGCAGCGACTTTGCTTTTTGTGCCCATTATGGAGCTTTACGGCACACCGGCTATTGCTGAAACCCTCATTGGCTATTTGGGACTGTTTCTTTTGGGTGTGTTTTTTGTTGCCCTGGGCATGTTTATGTCATCGGTGACGGAAAGCCAGGTTATTGCAGCCGTTTCCACCTTAGCGATTATCATGACTCTTTGGCTGATTGGCGGTATGAGCCTTCGGTTTTCAGAGATTTTAACAGGCTCTCTGCACTTTTTGGGCGCCACTTTGGATTGGCTTTTGGATTTTATATCCATCAATGCACGGCTTTATGATTTCACACTGGGTACTTTAAATTTTGTGCCTGTGTTCTATTTTATCAGTTTGGCTGGCTTGTTTGTTTTCTTAACAATCCGCGTGGTTGAGAGAAGACGCTGGAAATAAAGAAGAAAGGAAAGAGAACATGAAGAATCAAAAAAAATTTCGTTATTCTTTAAACTCAAAGGCTTTTATCATTGGTGCTGTGATTATTGTTTTGCTCCTTAATGCCATTCTCATTTCCTTAAATGATAAAATTGCGTTGGAAATCGATTTCACTCAGGATAAGATTTATGCATTAGCTGATGAATCAAAAGAAATTGCAGGTCAAATTGATGAGCCTACCGAAATTTTAATTTTAAACTCAGGTGTTGAACACAAGATTCTTTCCATGGTAAAAAATGTGTTGGGTAACTACAGTCAGCACAACAGCAAAATCACTGTTCGCGAAGTGAATGTCAACAAAGAGCCTGCCGTGGTGCAGGCCTATGCCCTAGAAGAGGCAAATCTGGCAAAGTTTTCGCTGATTATTCGCCAGGGCGACCGCTATGAAGTGGTTAACTCACAGGATTATTTTAGCCGAAACGGATTTAGTTACATTGAGCGCTTGGTTACCACAAAGCTTGCCAACTTTGTTGATGGTCTAAACTATGCAACCATTTTATTCACCAAAGGCCACGGTGAAGTGGTATCGGAAAGTAATGCCAGTCTTTTGGAAAAGACCGGATATAAAGTGGGGCAGATCGACATCCTCACCGAAGATTTTCCGGCGGCAGAAGATTCGGTTGTTGTCATTAGCTGTCCCCAGGTGGATTTTTCGGTTGAAGAAATTAATAAACTTGACCAATATTTAGACCAGGGCGGCAATGTGCAAATCTATTTTGACCCGATTTACTGCTCATCAGAGTTGCCCAATTTAACAAACTATTTAAGTGAAGATTGGGGTCTTGTCCGCCATACAGATGTTGTGTGGGATGCAAGTCAAATGATTGAAAACAGCAACTTTATGCTGGCGCAATTGGGCGATCATGAAATTACGGCGCCGGTTCGTGACAGTCAGAAGCGGGCTGGCTATGGTGCAGCAAACAGCATTGGTCGCACTCCTGAAAAGCCGGCTAATGTGAAAATTGAAACCTTGCTTAAATCTTACGATTCTGCCTATGCAAAAGAGAACCTCAAACCGTTTTTGGGCCAAGGTGACATTAATAAAGAAAGTGGCGATGCAGAAGGCCCCTTTGATATTTTGGTGGCGGCCAGCCGCGAAAATGAAAATGTGGCAGGTGAGCTTCATGTGGGACACCTGATTGTAAGCGGTTCTGTCTTGATTTTTGATGCGCTGGCATCCGACACCCGTTTTGCCAATGAAGACATTTTGTTAAACAGCATCAGCTGGATGCAGGGGGGCGAATCCTCCATCACTGTGCGGGCCAAAATGCTGCCGGGCGGTGTTATGTCTGTTTCAAAAACACAGTTCTGGACATGGCTTGTCATTTTGGTCGTTGTAGTGCCTTTGACCATTTTAGCTGCCGGCATTGTTGTGTTTGTGAAACGCCGGTATAAATAATTTCAAATAAAAATAAGAGCTGTTGCAAAACCCCAAGAGGGATTTGCAGCAGCTTTTGTTTATTACATAAAACAGTTGCTTTTTATGGTGATATCCGCTATAATAAAAGAGAGATAAAATGCGGTAGAAACCCTATCGCAAAGGGGAGAAAGATTATGACAGAAACACTGGCACAATCCATTATGCTTTACTATTCCCATCCGGTTCGTTTAGAGCTTTCTGATGGTGAATTTGTTGACGGCATTTTGACCTCATACGATGCAGAAAATCTGCAAATTGATGAGGTGACTTATGCCAAAAACAAGGTTCAGGATATATTCTATATAGGCAAAAAAACATATCTTGCAAAAGAGGAAGACTATGCCTGGATGGATAGCGTTTACCGTTTTGCTAAAGACGATTGTGTTGATGATGCCATTTTTGAAAATCTGTTGTTTGGCGAGTTTAATTGTGAAGTTTTGTGCCATTTGGTGCTGCGTGAGAGCATTATTGCCACTGATGTCCGCTTGCTTAAAACCGCCCATAACTACAATGAAGGCTTGCTTTTAGAGAGGGGCTACCTATATTTCCTAAAAGACAAAGGCTATTGCGCCGCGCAATATGCCACTGTCGATGAAGGTAGTGTTTTACAGCTTTTAACAGGTGAGGTTATTCCCTTTTCCGCCTATGACATTATCGATATTACAAAGCTCCCTGAAATTAACAACCATGTGTGGGTGCAAATGGAAGATAGAACCGAGCATGAGGGCATTGTAACCGTTTCTGCCCCCGATTCTTTTGTTTTGGCAAATTCCACCATGCCTGTGCACCTTTACTATAATAAAGTGAAAGAAATTCGCTATATCGGATATGTGGGCAACAACGATGAAATTGCCAACCGCCGCTATCACATTGTCTCCCGTGAAGAAACCGTTCCCCAGCACCTTCCTAAGAATACGAAAATTACCTATCATGTGAGCATGAACAGCCAGCATTTATTGGCAAAGAATGTGCGGGCGCCCGAGCTTGAAAATGAAGACGCTTTAGAAGAACACTTGGGTATTATTTATTATTGTGACATGAAGCAGATGGACGGTGTGGGTTATATTGGCACCCATTATGTTTATCAAGATGAAAAGAAAGCAGACCGTCAGGGGCATGTTGCTTTTGCCCGGGATTTAATGAAATTTCCCTATTCGCCGTATCAGTATGTTTATGTGGTACGCTATGTTATTGCAGCCAATCAGGAGTTAAAACCGGGTAAGCTGCCCGATGCTCTTTCATTAGAACTTGTGGAGCAATATGAAATCGGAAAATATGATGAGATTACCATTTTGCCTGATGATACCATTCAGGCAATTCCTTATAATGAAGTTTTATATGGGGTTGAATATTTGCTGAAAAAAACCGTTGAGGTTACCTGCGTTGACAAAGTGGTGCGGGGATGTCTTGCCTCCATTTCAGAAGAGGCTCTTTTTATCAGCAAAGATGCTTTTGGCAGAGAGCCCATAGCAACCATTCAAAGAGACGATGTCACACAACTGCGCGCCTTTGGTCGCATCACCTCATACACGCCCTATAATCAGCAAAGAGCTTCCAGTGGCTGTGGTTATATTGACACAAATATTTTCTTTCACATCAGCAGCTTGCGATTATCGGAAGGGGATGACTATGGTACTTTAGAGGGCCTTTATGTTTCCTTCCGTTTAATGCGGACCAATAAAAACAACCGTGTTGCTGCAACCGAAATTTTTTCAGAACAAAAAACCATCACCGGTTATGTTGTGGGCGGCGAGAATGGGGTTTACCGTGTGGTTCGCAAGGCTGATTACAGCTTCCGCCGCACCGGCGCTGAAATTATGGAGTTGCGGGCAAATCCCAATTGTAAATTCGCTGATTTAATCAATTATGACTATAAGGTCAGCATTCGAATGAATGGCGGTTCCGAAAGCAAAGAAGAACCGGTAATTGAAGATGTTCTTGAGCAAATGCCAAAGCTTCAGTTTGGTTATATTTTAAAATATTTTCCCAAAAAGGAACACGGTTATTTTATCAGCGAGGAAAACTATCAGCGTGGCAGCCGTGCAAACCTTAAGGGCATGAATTTTGAATTGAAAGACATTCAAAATCTGCCGCCAGAGTTTGATACTTGGAATAATGAGTATTATATATCCTATCGCAAGGCTAATGGCGGACGCAAATACATTCTGTCCATTTTAGAAACAACGCCTTTGAAAAAAGTGCTTAAAAAAGGCGACGAACCCATGAACCAGGATGAACTGCAAAAAGCGTTGCAGGAAATCATGGAATTTGAAAACGGTCAGGCGGCTATCAGCCAGTTAAACGATGCCATCACCCTGTGTCTTAAAGAAAATCAACTGGATTTAGCCGAAGAAACATTGGCACGCTATCAGGATGCGGTTGACCGTGAGGATTATTTAACCGTTTTATGCCGAATTTATGATAAAAAATATAAAGACAGCCAAGACCCTGCCGAGCTCGAAGTGTATACAACTTGCATTGAAGAGCTTTTAAGCCTCAGCAACAAAACCCCCTTTAACATGCGATTGCTTTTGAGACAGGGTGATTTGTTCTGCCGTCAAGAGGCCTATAAGCGTGCAGGTGAATGCTATACCAAGTGGGAAAGTCTTTGCCGTGAACTGCTGGAACTGTTCCCGGAAAAGAGAGATAACTATCGAATGTGGCAGCAAAAGGTTGCCCGCCAAAAAGAGCTCTGCAACCAAAATGGCGGCGGTGCAGGGGCACCGCTGGATTTCGGCACAGAGGATATGGACTTAAATGTCGTCGAAATGACCGACTGGCATCAGGACATTTATCTGCAGCAGCGGTTTGGTCAGGTTCAACCTGAAAAAGTGCTCACAGAAGAAAGCTATGCCGATATTTTGGAAAGTCTCCGGACTGAAGATAAAGAAGAGTTACGGATGCAGCTTTTCGGCATTGATGAAAACAGCATTTCATCGGCTGATGTTTGCTGGTCGCTGGCAAAACTTTATAATACCGCCGTTATGAGCTGCGAAAATTTGAGAGATGCAGAAAAAAATAAGTATGATATGTTCCTATACCGTGCGCTGTTGCTTACCGCCCGTGAGGAACTTTTAAAAACAGGCGAAAAAGACATTGAAGCGGTTAAACGCCGCAGCCAATACCTTTGCGCTTTGGCGGTTAAGCTGCTTCCTAAATCAGACGAGGCATTGGCTGTTTATTTTGCAAAGGATGTGCTTATGGATGCCTTGCTTAAAGAACGCATCAGCACAGGCCGTTGCACCTCGTTGCCGGAACTGATTGCCCAGGCGCCCTCTCTTGACATGATTGATATGGACCGGTTTTTATATGACAGCATTATTTTGGCTGCACAGGATGATGCCATTAAAGAGACCATTATTCGCGCTATCAGCAGTTTAGACGAGCCCTTTAAAGCACGGTATGGCAGAGCCCTGTGCGATATGCTGGAACGGCAAATGAATGGAGACATTCTCAGTGATGTGGAATTAAATGAAGGGGTCAATGAGGTTGTCAGACGCTACGGTGAAATTAAAAACACCTTAACAAACATTAAAGAAACCCGTATGAGCCTTCTTGCAGCAGGCAAATTGGCAGAATTAACAGACCCGCGGCATCAGGGCTGGCTTTCTATTGAAGAGGCGCGGTTAGAGCGTATTCTGCATGACCTGCGCAACCTGGAAGAATATGAAAATTTAAAAGGTTTTGATGCTAAAAGCCGGGTGTTAACCATAGGTTTATCGGCCATTAAGAAAACCATGGATATAATTGAAGAAAAGCCCTCTTGCCTTGCCTTTGAAATTTTCATGCCCCTTTTGCAAGAGCTTTATCTGGTTTTAAAATCCACCTACACAACCTTGTGTCTAACCACCAGACCTCAGCTTCAAATTGGTTCTTGTGATGATATTTATGAAGAAGGTCAGGGCTGGCTGGTGCATGTGCCTGTTTATAGTGTTGCCAACAGCGGTCAGGCAGCAATGGATGTGCGGTTGAAGATTGAAGCAAGCGATAAGTTCACCATGTTGACCCAGGAAATTGAGCCCATTGCACGGCTTTTGTCTGACGGTGAAATTCGCTATTTCTCCTTCCGCATTCAGCCTACTGAAGCTGATTGTGAGTACATCACCCTGCGCGCCCAGCTTTCTTACCAGCACATAGCCGAGGTGCAGTTTGAAGAGCGTGGCAAAAGACAGCGTGCGGCAGGCTATCAGGAAAAATGGAAACGGGTTGTTTTGCCCTATAAAGAATTTGATGTTATGCTGCGCAAAGAAGCCCGAGAGCCTATTGAAAGCCGGTATATTGAACTGTTTGACAACGGTCATGTGACATATAACGAGCAGACAAGTGACATTTTGAAAAACCGTGAAGAAAGCATTCAGGATGTGCTCCGACTTTTAACTGAAGAAGATGCAGAGGGCGTTCGCAAGTTGCGGCACAAACCCACCTGGGTGGCCCTTTACGGTCAGTGGCGTGTTGGTAAAACAACCATCTTGCACGAAGTGGAAAGACGCCTCAACGAGTTCTATCCCGATGCTTATGTGCTGTTTATGGAATGCCCTTCGGTTGATAAAAATGAAGTGAATCAGGACTTTAAGAAAAAGTTTGCCGAAGATATTTATGACTTAATCCGCACCCGCATTATTTTAGATGACGATGATCATGTGCGGCAAATATTTATAGATCTGCAAAGTGACCCCATTATCGGCAATTTATCGGAAGATATTAGTTGGGGAAATGTGCAACTGTTTTTGCGGGCCTTTTCCGAACGCTACCGCAAGTATAAGCCCGACGGTCGCATTGTGCTTTTTGTGGATGAATTCACAAGAATTTATCATGCAATTCTGTATAATCGGGTGGGCAGCGGCTTTTTGGAAGAGTGGCGCGACTACTTTGAGAAAAACGGCATGTTTGTTATCACCGCCGGCGGTGAGCACACTGTGGCCATGCTCAATGCTTATGTCCCCAATTCAACCCAAAAAACAACCACGGTATTTGTGGACAATCTGACACCGGAATTTACAGAGGAATATGTGCGCTTTGTCATCCACAACGATGACTACTTCGGTTCTGCCATGAGCACGGTTATGAACCGCATTTACAAGCTGACCCAGGGCAATGTATACCTGCTCTATAATTTCTGCAGAGCCTTGGTGCAGTATGTAAATAAAGAGCGCATTCCCTACATCAGCGTGACAACCCTTTACAAAACCATTAACGAGATGGTGGCCGGCTATGGCAATTCAGAAGGTCTTGAAGGCTATCTCTTTAATTCGCTCTATAACCCCTTTAATGAGGGCGAAAAGAAAGAAGAAATCAGCAACGAAGAGTTGAGACTGCCCGATGACGAGGTTTTAGAAGATAACAAGCGGATTATGCATGCCATTGTGAAGCATGCCGACCGGGAAACCCACATCTGCGTTGAAAACAAGGTGGCTTCCCACCTGTTTGACATGCCCAGAGATGTCTACGAACGCCGCCTTAACATGCTGATTGCCCGTGGCGTTGTAAAGCGCACTGGCGACTTGTTGCAAATTCCCATTGACCTTTTCTATGAAATTGTGTCCCGGGGCAAAAACTTTTAAGATTCACACCGCAAATCAGGAGGGATTTTTTATGAACGCAAAAGAACTGATTGGTCAAATGCTTGGACGAATGGCGGAAGGCAGGCTTTTTAAATTCAGCGGCTATGCAGCGGATGAGAGCATCCGCCGTGATTTTGCCGACGAACTGGAAGAAGCGGCAAAGGAATTGCCAAACGGTTGCCGTTTTGTGCGGATGGATGTTTCGGCCTATACCACCGTTGATGATTTTATTCGGGCACTGGCGCTAAAAATGCTGGAAGACCCAGCGTTAAAACCCACCGACACCATCGCAAAACCTGCCAATTTTGGCGAAACTGTTTCCATGAGAGACATACAGAAAATTTGGTTTCCGGCGATGTTGAAGGGGTTTGAAAAAGCGGGAATACGCTATTTGATAGTGCTTGAAAACTTTGATGCGGCACTGTCTTACTGGCAGGAATCAGATCTTGCATGGTTGCGCGAGCGGCTTGACGGCTCTAAAGTTTTGGCCTGCGTACTCTTAGCCACTGTTTACATTAAGGAATTAACCGAGCTACCCTCTGTTGGCTCACCTTTGTGGAACATTTTTCTATGGCAATCTGAAATCACAAGGGAGGGCTGATTTTGAGTTATACAATGTTCTCTCAAAAAGTGTTGCTCTCCGGTGACGGCGATGAATTTCTTGGTCGGCGCAAAGAACTTGCCTATTTGCGAGAAAAAGCATTAGCAGAGACACCACGCCATATTTCCGTTCACGGCATGCCACACATCGGCAAAAGTGTTTTGCTGCGTAAGCTTATGGAGGAATTGCAGGAAGAAGAGGATTGCTGCGTTTTGTATTACACCTTAGGCACGCAAGGGTTTGTCAGCGACATGGTGGAAATTTTAATGCCCGGTCTTTACACCAGCCTTCCGGATGAATATGCTGATAGGGAAGAACTGGCACCCATATTGGCGGAACTTCTGCAAATATCAACAGAAACCGCAACAGCTGAAAGTTGTCTTTCGCTTTTAGAGCGCTTTCTTGCTGCCACCACAAGTCTTGGACTTCGGGTGGTGTTTCTGCTGGATGAATTTGAGCATATCAATAACACAACGGCAATTCTCCGTAACCCCGAAAATACCTTTGTTTTGCCCTGGGCAGAAGAGGATTATTTAGGCTTTGCCAAAATTTTAATGAATGATTCCTACAGCTTTGTTTGCATCACAGCATCGCGACCGCGCATGGAGGAAAACTTAAGCGCTTATGAACGCATTGTCAATCCTTTTACATCCGTGCTTTTAAGAGGCTTTGATGCAGAGGATATGGAAGAATATTTTAACTGTCTTTATGCCTCCGGGCTTTCTCCCTTATTCAGTCGTGAAAAACAGAGCCTGCTCCGCTATTGCGGTCGCAGACCCTTACTTTTGAGCTTAATGGGCAATCGGCTTCTCAATGCACCCAAAGGCACCACGGTGGACATGCTCTACAGCACCATGCGCACAGAGGATTTCCGACTGCATTTTGAGGATTCAACCTCTTTTATGAAAATTGAGGAGCTGCGCAAAAAAAGAAGTTTTTCGCACATTGTTAAATGCTATTTTGGTGCTTCGGCTGACTATCAGGACATTTTAGAACAATGTATCGATTTGGGTTATATTGACCTTTTGGATGAAGACGAAAATTACACCTATACAGGTGGCGATTTTTATTACACCGACGAAACAGGTAAATACGGTGAGGCGGGCAAGCGATATGTCTATGTTACCGTGTCCCACGCTTTTGTGGACTATTTATACACCAACGAGCTGGATAACATCCACGACACCCGCGACCTATTAACGGGCTTTATCTACACCCTGCGGGATATTACCAAAAAAGAAATGGTCAAAAAATATCCCAATCAAAACTGGAATGAAGTATTACTCTTTAAGCTTTGCGGTAGAAACTGGCGGTACATAATGAAGAGCCGTGAGCTTGGGGGCAGATATGTTATGTGGTGGCAAGAGGATGGTCATTGGTGGTATTCCGATTCAAGAGAGCGTCCAAAAGAGAAACCCACAGAAAGTCTTTTTCGGGAGGCACAGGTCTACTATTCCCAAAACCGTAAAGACAGAAATGCGATGATTACACCCATATCCGATGCCTCTTTTTCCTTTTTATTGTCTGAATTTAACTCGGACTTAACAGGGCAGGATATGCCGCTTTTGGATGTAATTAACCTGATGGAAAACGGTGCCATCATTTTTCATTACAGCAATTTGTTTGCCGGCTATTTCGGCTGTTTTGGGACAGGCTTTGATAAACCAGCCCAGGATAAGCTTTCGGAATGTTTGGCCGAGCTGGTTAAAAAGAGAAACAAAATTTCACACTTTTCAAGAACAGGGCTTTCAGAAGACGAAAAGAAACGGACAAAAGAGCTATGCCGAGCCCTTTTGAAAAGTATTTATACTTATATTTCAACCAACAAAGCAGCAGCGCCCATGGAATTGTTTCAATAAATAATTGTAAAAAGGGTTTTGGCTCTAGAGCCAAAACCCTTTCTTTATGCCCGTTTTAAAATGTTCAGATTTCTTCATCAAATTGCTTTGCCAGTTTTTGCAAAGCTTTTTTTTCAATGCGAGAGACATAAGAGCGGGAAATATGTAGCTTTTGCGCAATGGTTTTTTGGGTCATGGCTTTGCCCTTTAAACCGTAGCGAAGCGTAATAATTTCTTTTTCCCGTTCAGTGAGCCCGGCATCTAAGTAGCGGTATAGCTTGCGGATGTCAATGTTTAAATCGGCACGCTCGGCCACATCATCTTCTTCCGCCGTGAGAATATCCATGAAGGTGATTTCGTTACCGTCGCTGTCGTGCCCTAAACAATCCTGCAGAGATACCTCTAGTTGCACTTTTTTTGAAGCTCGCATGTACATTAGAATTTCGTTTTCAATGCACCTTGCAGCATAGGTTGCCAGCTTTGTGTTTTTGGCCCCATCAAAGGAGTTAATGGCCTTAATCAGCCCAATGGTGCCGATTGAAATCAGGTCATCACTATCACCGCCGGGGATTTGGGTATATTTCTTGGCTACATGAGCCACCAGGCGCAAATTGTGTTCAATCAGCTTGTTTTTGGCGTTTTCATCGCCACTGCGGCACAGGGTAAGGTATTCCGCTTCCTCTTTCGCACTTAAGGGTTTTGGAAAGGTGTTGGCATTATTGGATACATAGGAGAGAAAAAAAGGCCCAAAACGAAAGAGAGTAAGAAGCATGAGCCAAAGGGAAGAAAACATATAAAGGCACCTCCAAAATGAGATATTTCCATTATATGTGTCTTTTTTTGAGGGATTGCCAGTACCAAATAAAAAAGGACAACGGCGATGGGCTGAATAAAAAACATCTCCTGCATGGTGATGCAGAGGCGAGATTTTGATTGTATAGCAAAAACCTTGCTAAATTTGCGTAGTTCCATATAGATTAACCGATGAACAAAAGCCTCCCTTGCCTAAAGGGAGGGGGACCACCGAAGGTGGTGGAGGGATTCAAAAGAGGTATAATTTTGCATGCCCTGCCGGGCTGGCCTACTTTTGTGCGACAAAAGTAGCAAAAACATGGGGCGTTTCGATTATCCCCCATACCCCACGAAACGACACAGGAGCCCGCCCCTGGACCCCTTTCACATAGAAAAACAATTCACACGGGTCCATTTGCGGACAAAAAGCAACGATTTTGCAGATGATAAGTCAATCAAATACACTCATGCAGCGTAGAGAATATGTCCAAAAATGAAAATCCACCCGCATATAGCAGATGGATTTTATCGTTCTTATTATGTTTTTATCAAGCGAACTCACACAATAATGAGTTCAGCCTGCTTTGCCTTAACGGCTTTAATCAGCTCTGCCAAAGGCTTTTTAGCCTGCAGCATTGCGTAGTAGGACATGATGTTTGCATAGGCTGCGTCCTCTTTTGAAAGCTGCGCCACCTCTGCGAGAATCACTTCCGGCGTCATGGGCTCTTCGCCGTCGCGACGGAACAGAAGTGAAGCGGCAATAGCAACCTCAAGATAATCGGTGGCAATGCCTTGCTCACGGCAAAGGTTTAAGGCACCAATCATGCGGTCGTTGGGGGAAAGCTTACGCTTAATGTCGCCGCCAACACGGGCGTTGGTGTCACCTAATTGCTTGTTTGAAAAACGGTAAATCAGGTTTTCAACATGGTTGTTTAAACCCTCAAAAGGAACATTATATTTTTTGCTCATGGCCTGTGCAGAAGCCTGCATAGCCCGCAGAGCAATCAGCTCAACTTCGGGATGGCCAATGCTTTCCCAAATGGCGTCACAACCCAAATATTGTCCTAAATAAGCGGTGGAAGCATGACCCATGTTATGTACAAAGAGTTTGCGCTCAATGTAATAGGAAAAAGGTGAGAAAGGCACCAGATTTTCAATGGGGGGCAATTCACCTTTAAAAGCAGCCTTATCAACGGGCAAGCGGTCATAACTCTCAACGCAAACACGCAGGGGATTGCCGTCTTTCATGGCGTCGGTCTGAATGGGCACCATGCGACCAATGGAGGCTTCAACAAAGCCAACCTTATCTAAAAACTTCTTTTCTTCGTCGGTCATTAAATCGGCAATCAGGCCCTTTAAAAATTCATCGGCGCCAATTAAGTTTTCACAAATGATAATGTCTAAAGGTTTTTTTGAACCTTCTGTGAAACGACGGACAATACCCTCTTTAATGGGCTTGACAACAAATTTTAAAACATTTACGCCAACTGCAGTGGCACACAAATCGGCTTCGGCAATAGCACGGCTGACAGCGTCGATATCGTTACCGTCAATACCGCTGACATTCTGCACCATCACCTCGTCGTAGCTATCGCCCTTTAAAATGCGAACCGGATATTGCTTTTGGGTGTTGAGCGCTGCCAGAAGCTCCTGATTAACATCAACAAAACTAACGGCATATCCGGACTGATACATAAGCTGACCAATGAAACCGCGACCGATATTGCCGCCACCATACATAACTGCTTTTTTCATGATAAACTCCATTTCTGTTGCCTGGCGAGAGCGTCTTTCGCAAGGCTAATTTTTTACTATGTATTTATATTGTTGTAAGGCTCAGCCGGGCTGATGTTCGCTCATGAACTGTTTGATTTCTTCATAAGAGCGAATGCCGGTTGAAGCACCAACAGCCATAACGCAGTGTGTTGCCACAGCGTTAGCAAACTGGGCGCTTTCTTCCATGGTCATGCCATGGGTGAGACCATAAAGGAAGCCGGAGCAGAAAGAGTCGCCGGCACCGGTGGTGTCAACAGGCTTAAAGCCTAAGTAAGTGGGCAGAATAACGCCTTCAGAATCTTTTGTTTCGCGAACATAGCATCCGTCTTTGCCAACTTTGATGGCCACATGCTTTGCGCCTAAATCGAAGAAATAGTCGGCAATGTCTTTCACATCTTCACGACCTTCTGCAAACATGCGAGCCTCATCAATGCTGGGGATAAAATAGTCAATATAAGGCATACAGGGACGCAGCACATCCATCCAACGGCCGGTATCATCCCAGGCGCTGTCTAAAACGGTGATTTTGCCCATTTCCTTGCATTTTTTCAAAACACGGGCACAGGGCTCACCGTCAAAATTCGGCATAAGCATGGTGCCGGCCACAAAAACCACTTTGGAATCGCGGATTACATCGTAATTCACATCGGTATCCGTGAATGCGGCGTTGCTGCCTAAAGCATGTAAGAATGTGCGCTCGCCACCACTGTCAACCAAAACAGCAGAAGCTGAGGTGGAATAATCGTCGCTGACTTTAATACCGTCTGTGGGGATGCCTAATTTTTTCACTTCGCCCAGCAGAAAAGAGCCAAAGCCATCATTTCCTACCATGCCCAGCAGGGCAACATTGGCGCCTAATTTTTTCATATCCGCAGCTGCATTCATAGCGCAACCGCCGGTGTAAAGATTTAAGCTGTCAATCAGTCCAAGCTTTCCGCGTTCGGGCAGTTTATCAACGGTTTTTGCAATACAATCTGCCACAAAAATACCAATACAAGCTACATCATACATATGTTTATGCCTCCTTGGGAGTTTTAAATTATATAACAGGTTTTTGCCCTTGGCAAAACCCATAAAATACTGATTTATGCCTGCTTCTTTTTATAGTTCAGCAGACGGAACAAAAGGGGTGATAAAACCAGGTTGACGCAAAGCTCAATCACAAAATTGATGAGTAAATAAACCGTCATAACCGTTTGCAAAACTTCACCCTGGAAAAAGATATAGCAGCCTAAAACGAAAATGCCGGTATTCACGATGGGGCAAATAACAGCGGCTAAGATTACCGCCAGATTCCGGTTAATTTTCTGTGCATAGCGATAAACAAGACCGGCAATAAAGCCGCACAAAATACCTTTGGCCAAAACAGTGATTAAGGTACCCGCAATGCTAAAGCTCATAAACCAAGCAGCGTCGGGTCCGCTTAAAACGATGATGCTGAAAACAAGACCAAGCCAAAGCCCCATGAAAGGTCCGCAAAGAGCAGCGCCTAAAACAATGGGCAGCAGCACCAATGAAATGGCAAGTCCGCCAAAGGTTAAAAAGGATGAACCGATCCATTGCAGCACGATGACAAGTGCAGTTAAAATTGCGCCGGTTGTCAATGTTTTTGTGCTGATTTTTTGATTTGTGTTTACCATAAAATCCTCCTTGCTGTCGTTCACAATTGTGATACAACGCATAATTTTATTTTAAAAACCGTATGGTTTTTAAGAGCGTTTCAATTTTTCGTTTGTCAATGAACAGTTTTTTTCATAAATAATGTCCAGACCCTTTAAAACCAGGTCATGATCGCAAATGAAGGTGTGCTTGCAATGGGGAATAATGGTGGGGGCCAGGCCACCTGTGGCAATCACAGGAAGTTCTTCACCCATTTCCTCATTAAAGCGGTCAATCATGCCGTCTAAAAGGGAGGCGTTTCCATACACAACGCCGGAGCGCATACAGTCAATGGTGTTTTTGCCGATGACAGAGGGCGGCGCCTCTAAACTGATTTGGGGCAGCTGTGCCGTGCCAGAGGCTAACGCCTTTAAGCCAATTTCAACGCCCGGAATGATGGAAGCACCAATGAGGGCACCATCTTTGTTAAGCAGCAAAATTTTGGTAGCCGTGCCAATGTCAATGATTAAGGCCGGGCAACAGTATAAATATTTGGCGGCGGCACAGGCACAAATCAAGTCAGCACCGGTTGCAGCCGGGTTATCAAACAACAGGTTCACTCCAGTTTTAATGCCCGGTTCCACTAATAGTGCCTCAACACCGCACACAATCCGTAGTGCTTTTTTCATCACGGCGTTTAAAGGGGGCACAACCGAAGCAATAATGGCGCCCTCTATGGCGTCCGTTATTTGATGCAGCATTAAAACGCTTTGAATTTTAGCAGCGTAATCATCCTCTGTGATGAAGGCGTTGGTGGCAATGCGGGCGGTGAACTGCAGCTCATGCCGGATAAAACCGCCTAAAACAATATTTGTATTACCAATGTCAACGGTTAAAATCATAGTCATTCTCCTCACTCTGCCTATTATAGCAAAATTTTACTCCCATGTCAATGAAGAAGCGCCTTAAGGCGTTAAATCGTTTTCAAGCTCTGACCAGATAAATTCATCCTTTAAAGGATGTGCAATCCGATAGCGGTCTTTTTCGGGGTCAAAGGAGCAAACCGCATGATATTTACAATAGCGGCAAGGCAGGCCCTGATTGTTTTTGCAGGGATAAATGGCAGAGCCGCCTTTTAAGATTTCAGCACCAATTTTGCCTGCCGTTTTTTTAACATATTGTTTCAGTTTGTTAAATTGCTCCATGGTGGCATAGCTGCCGCTTTTTTCTGAAAGAGTTCCGTCTTGCTTCATGTGGGCGGGGATGATGGCCGAATATCCCGAAATACCTTTATCCATAGCACGAACAATGTCAGCATCCTTAAGCAACAGACCGCTCATTTTAAATTGCTTCAGCATGGCATCTTCACCGTTTTGAGCGGCGTCAATTGTCTGGTCGGCCAAACGGAAATAAAACATGCCGGCAGGGGCAGGCTCGGCTCCAAACAGGGCTTCGCCCCCTTGTTCTGTAGCAATGAGATAAACCGCCAACTGCAAAGAAAGGCGATTGTAAATGTCGCTTAAGCTAAAGGTTTTGCTGCCGGTTTTGTAATCAATAATTTTAATGTAAACTTTTGCATCCCGCTTTAGCATGTCAATGCGGTCAATGCGACCGATTAAAGTTATGGTTTCGCCTGTGGGTAAGGAGAGGGTGACAGGGGGCAGCTCACCGTTTTTGTCAAAAGCCACCTCAAAGGCACAGGGTTCAAATTCCCCTCGTTTAACATGGGTCGAAAGCACCATCAGCATTTTGGCAAGAGAAGCCTTTAACTGACGAATGAGGGCGGCCAGCCGGTTTTCAGAGTATAGTTCTTTAATAAAGATATCTGTAAATAAATCGTTTACCGCTTGATCCGCCAGCTGTACTGCACTCTCTTCTGTTAAAGAGGCAAAGCCCTGCTCTTGTTCCTGAAGTTTAAGAGAGGATACTTCAACCAGCTTATGCAGCAGGCTGCCTACATCAGGTGCATCAATTTTTAAAATTTTGCGTTCTTTCGCCCGAAGGCCATATTGCATAAAATACGAAAAAGGACAGTTGCTGTATCGTTCTAACTGGCTCACGCTGCCCCGTAAATTCGTTCCATAGAGAGCCCGGGCAATGGCGGGGGACAGATTTTGCGCCCGGCTTGTATAATGACGATGGCGCAAAAGGGCACCATAAGCCTCGCTATAATCTTCATCGTTTTCAAAAAATATTTTCAAGGCCAAAACAGCCGGGGTTTCTTCTTTAAAATGCTCCAGCATATATTGCCATGCCGAAGCTTTGCCGGCGATTATTTGCTCGGCATCGGGGCCTTCAGACAAATTGTCCTTTTCTGTTAAATATGGAAAGAGCTTTCTCAACCGGTCAATCAGCGGAGAAGGACGCAGACCCTTTCCTTCATGGTCGGCCACAGCATAGCTGACATACATCCGATTATGGCTGATGTTTAAGGCGTTATACACCTGGTATTGATTGTGAAAAGCCACCTTTTTAGCATCCGGACCCAAAACGATGCCCTTATCGGATAAAAAGCGGCGTTCATCGTCTTTTAAAATGCCTTCTTTTGCAGGGGGAGCAGGGAATGCATTGTCTTTAGCACCAATGACAAAAAGCGCCTTCACATTTTTGACTAAAGAACGGGCGGTATCCCCAAAAAAGACCTGGTCTTGGGCCGGGGGGATGGTGGACATTTCACATTGTCCCAAACCGGCAAGCAAGATGGAGCGCAAGCGCTCTAAACCAATTTGCTCTTCACCAAGGCAAATCACCAGTTCGTCTAACAGGGTGATGAGTAGATTATAAATTTCGCCGTGTTCCTTTGCCTGCTGCAGATTGCCTTCAGCTTTTAAAAAGTCAATTTCAGTCTGCACCGTTTGATAGAGCTTTATTTCTTCTAAAAAGGAAAAGATTGCAGCTGCACGGTGAGCCACCTGTTTGCTTTCGGATAAAGCCGCCTGCAAGTTTTGAATGGGTTTCATGAGTCGATCTCGCAGGTTAAGGAGCCGGGCAGCCTCTTCACCGTGGGATTCGTCAAGGTTTTCGGTTTGATAGAAAACGGAATCGGCACGCTTTAAAAACCGACTGTCATTCAGCCAGTCTTTTCGTTTTAAACGGCCCGCCAGGGCAAAGTTTTCTAAAAGGTCGGTTTCTTCTAAAGAAAGACCGCTGTAACCCGTTTTGCAATAGGCCAAAAGACTTTCGGTTTCCAACCCATCGGCTATAATATCCAAAAGGGAGGCCAGCATCACAATGATGGGGTGGGACAGAAGAGGTCTTTTTTGGTCAATAAACACAGGGATGTTATACACGGGAAAAACGGTTTTAATCAAATCAGCATACACCGAAACATCACCAGCAATAATGGCAATGTCACGATAATGAAATCCGCGCTCTTGAACCGTTTGACAAATAGCGGCAGCCAGAGCCTGCACCTCGGTGTATAAATCCGGTGCTATATATAAGGAAAGGTTTTTTGTTTCATGGGGGTAAGACTTGGGCGGATAACGATGATATTCCGCCTCAAAATGCGCCAGCTCATCACTTTGGATAAAGCGGTGTTTCTCTGTTAAATAAACAGAAGGCGCTAGGGGAACCCCGATGGTTTTGGCCATGTTCGTCAGTTGGTGTGCTGTGGCCGAAACCGGCTCAAAAATACCGCCTTTTTCAGCCGAGGCTGCGCCCAGGGTGACATATAGATCGGCACCGGCTTTTGCCAGGGCACAGAGGCAATCAAATTCGGACCGGCTGAACCAGACGAATTCATCAACAAAAATGTGAACACCACGAAAAAGGTCAGAAAGCCCTTCCCATTGCGACAATAAGGTTACATAGTCATCCCCGTCAGTGTATTGGGTATCTAACGCAGTTTGGTATGCTTTATAAATAGAAGAAAGTTCAGAAATTTTCATAGAGAAATGGGCGTTTTTGCCGTCGGCCGCCGTGAGGAGTTGCTCTGGGCTGACAGAAGAGCGTTTGCAATCGGCAATAAAGGAAAGTGCCGCCTCAACAAAACCGGGACGAAGAGCTGCCTCGCGGTATAATGTCAAGTCTTTGGAAAGGCCTAAAACCGCCTTGGCCAGCAGCATGCTTTTGCCAATGGAGGTAATGCTTCCTTTTAATAGACCGTTTTTTTGCAACACTCTATGGGCCAAACGCTTAAAAGAGGTGGCCTCTATGCCATCGGTAATAAAGCCGTTTCGCTCAATTAACATCGCCTCGGCAGAGTGGGCAAACTGCTCGGGAACAATCATCATGGTTTTAGCGCCCTGGCCATGCAAAGCGAGCATGGTGTTTTGACAATATTCACTTTTTCCTGTGCCGGATTCGCCAAAAATCAGGGTGATAGCCATAGCGTTGCCTCCTCTGCAAATTACATGTATATGCATGTAAAAATAACCTCATAAACTACCTGTATTTTATCACAAAAACGGCTATTGGTCAATGAAATCAAAGCAAAAAACGAAAAAAACGCAAAAAATTGGTATATTTTTACAAAAACAGCGATACACTACTGGACAAAAGGATTTCCACAGACTTTTGGAACAAATTACCAAGCAAGACCATGAATGTTTTCTGCTTAAAATGAGAAAAATGTTTGACTTTTGACTGAAAATGTTTTATAATAGTCCCTGCGTTTTTGAAAATGAAACAATTTTGTAACAAATGCGTTATATTTTTGTGATTATTTACGATGGTTTTTCATATGCTGAAACAGAAAGGATGTGTGGATATCGTGTTGCATAATCAGACACTCAAAAAGTTTATTTCAAAGCGTAACATATTGATGACTTTCAGCACATTGGTTATTTTAATGGCTGTTACCTCGATGCTTTTCGGCTTTGTTGTGACAAAAGATGTTACATTGGTTATTGGAGAAGAAAGCCGACAGGTAACCACCAGCCGCGTTTATGTAGAAGAATTTTTAGCTGAGCAGGGCATTGTTTTAAATGCGGGGGACAGAATTTCAGCACCCCTTCACTCCTTTTTGCGAAACAATGCAACCATTGTGGTTGAGCGGGCTAAAAAAATTGTTTTAACAGTTGATGGCGTTACCCGTGATATTTACAGCTGCGAGCCGATTTTAGCTGATGCACTGGCAGAATGCGGCGTGACCGTGGGTGAGCTTGACGAGATGCTGCCCTGGCCGGATACACCGGTTAAAGACGCCATGAATGCACGGATTTATCGGGTGAAGGTGACAGAAGAAAAGCGTGTTGAAACCAAGCCTTATAACACTGTGGTTATTCCAAACTATGATAAATTTGCAGGTCATTCTGTTCCCATCACCGAGGGTAAGGATGGCACCTGTGAGGTAACTTATAAGGTCACCACTAAAGATGGTGAAGAAATCGGTCGTGAGGCTGTTTCTGAAACCATTTTAGTAGCACCTGTTGATGCTGTTGTGGAAGAAGGCGTTCAGGGTAACAAAATTGTGACAGCCTCTACTTCTGAACTCAAGGTTAAAAAGGTGATTGACTGCACAGCCACAGCCTATAGCTATAATGTGGGTAACCGCACCGCTTCAGGTCGTCCGGCTAATTACGGTGTTATTGCCGTAGACCCCCGGGTGATTCCCTTAGGCTCTAAACTGTATATTGAATCCCCTGACGGCGCCTGGGTTTATGGCTATGCCATTGCAGGCGATACCGGCGGTGCCATTAAGGGCAACCGAATCGACCTGTTTTACAACACAACCTCAGAATGTTACCGATTTGGACGGAGAACCGCCCGTGTGTATGTTTTGGAATAGGTTTAAAATGAACATAAAAAGACTGCAGAAAAAGGCAAAAGCCCGATTCTGCAGTCTTTATTTTATGCAAAGGAATATTATTGCCGCAATCCCATCCGCATGGCAATTACATCCATCAGCAAGCCGCCCACGACAGAAAGGGCAAACATGCTCACGGCGGTTTTGCACATTGAGATGGCTAAAAAAGAACTTCGGGGTGGCAAAAATCCGCATAGCAGCACAAAAAGAGCCGCCAAAGTGCCCCAGCGAATAACAAAACGGGCAGTTTTGTGCATAGTTCCGCTCTTCTTTTTTGATGACCTCAATTTCATGTTTATCCCTCAATTCTTTCAATTTACCTGTATATTTATTATACAAAAGAAAAGGGGGTGGTGCAAGGCACAAAATGTGGTAAAAAAGCAAGAGACAGCCAAAACCGTTATAAATAAAAAAGGACTGCGCAAAACCTTGCAGCAATCCTTTTTCATATGTAACATAATTACTCAGCCTGAGGAGCACCTACAGGACAAGCAGCGGCGCAGTTACCGCAGTCGATGCAGCTGTCAGCATCGATGGTGTAGATAGCGTCACCAGCGCTGATGCAGCTAACGGGGCACTGATCCTCGCAAGCACCACAGCTGATGCATTCATCTGTAATTTTGTAAGCCATTCTTTGCACCTCCTTAAGTTCGTCAAAATCCTAATGGATTCGGTAGATGGCTACCGGGCATTTGTGTGCCTTTTTTTCATTGTAACATAAAATGTTAGAAAAGGAAAGTATTTTTTTAAAAAAATTGTGATGAGAATGGGCAATAAAACTGTGCATTCTCCACAATAAGTGAAAAATACCTTGACTTTTAGGCCCTATTATAATATAATTATTTCAATATTTTATTAAGTGGAGGTTGTCACAATGAGTAGAGTGTACAATTTTTCGGCAGGCCCTTCAATGTTGCCGGAAGCAGTCTTGGAAAAAGCGGCAGAACAAATGCTTAACTATGCCGAAAGCGGCATGTCAGTTATGGAGATGAGTCATCGATCATCCGATTATGAAGCGATTATTCAAGGCGCAGAGGCACTTCTGCGTAAATTGATGAACATCCCCACAAATTACAAAGTTTTGTTTTTGCAGGGTGGTGCCTCCAGTCAGTTTGCCATGATTCCTTTGAACTTAATGAGAACAGGCAAGGCAGATTATGTCATCACAGGTCAGTGGTCTAAAAAGGCAGCTCAAGAGGCAGAGAAATATGGCACAGTTAATCGTGTTGCAAGCTCTGCTGATAAGACCTTTTCATACATTCCTGAACTTGACCCCAGCACCTTTACCCCCGATGCAGATTATTTTCATATCACATTTAATAACACCATTTATGGCACACGCTACACAGAACTGCCTGACACAGGCAATGTGCCTTTAGTGGCTGATATTTCTTCCAACATTTTGTCACAGCCCATTGATGTGTCAAAATTTGGCATGCTTTATGCAGGCGCACAGAAAAACATGGGTCCTGCCGGTGTGACGGTTGTGATTATCCGCGAAGACCTTTTAGGCTTCACCAAAGAGGGCACACCCACCATGTTTGACTATCAGATTCATGCAGACAACGGCTCGATGTATAACACACCGCCGACTTATGGTATTTACATCTGCAAGCTGGTGCTTGAATGGTTGGATGCTTTGGGCGGCATTGAAGCTATGCATGAAATCAACCTGAAAAAAGCCAAGATTTTATATGATTATCTTGATAGTTCATCCATGTTCCGTGGAACCGTTGTGGCAAAGGACCGTTCCTTGATGAATGTGCCTTTTGTGACCGATTCTGACGAACTGAATGCAAAGTTCATTAAAGAAGCAAAAGCAGCAGGCTTTGTGAACTTAAAGGGTCACCGCACCGTTGGCGGCATGCGTGCCAGCATCTATAACGCTATGCCCTTTGAAGGCGTGGAAAAGCTTGTGGCATTCATGAAAGAATTTGAAAAAAATAATTGAAAGCAGAGGGTAACTTATGTTTGATATATTAACGCTTAACAAAATTGCGCCCCAGGGTCTTGATAAATTCAGCCCCGATGCCTATCAGGTGTCTGACACCTGCGAAAATCCTGATGGTATCATTTTGCGCAGTTTTTCAATGCATGATATGGCACTGCCTGAAAACTTAAAGGCGGTAGCCCGTGCCGGCGCCGGCGTGAACAACATTCCCATTGATGCATGCACAGAAAAGGGCATTGTTGTGTTTAACACACCGGGTGCCAATGCCAATGCGGTTAAAGAATTGGTTATCACAGGTCTTTTGCTTGCCAGCCGTAATGTAGTAGGCGGCATTGAATGGGCTAAAACACTCATCGGCAAGGGTGCTGACATTCCCAAGCTGGTTGAAAAGGGCAAAGGCCAGTTTGCCGGCCCTGAAATTAAGGGCAAAAAGCTGGGTGTTATCGGTCTGGGTGCCATTGGTGTTATGGTTGCCAATGCAGCACACAATTTGGGCATGGATGTTATCGGCTATGACCCCTACCTGACCATTGATTCAGCATGGCATCTGTCCCGCAGCATTCAAAAGGCAAAGGACATGAATGAGGTTTTTGCAAACAGTGATTATATCACCTTACATGTTCCCCTTAACGATTCCACTAAGGGTATGATTAACTCGGATACCTTAAAGCTGATGAAAGACGGCGTTCGCATTTTGAACTTCTCTCGCGGCGGTTTGGTGAATGCAGCGCATTTGGCAACAGCCATTGAAGAGAAGAAAGTGGCTTGCTATGTAACTGATTTCCCTGATGAAGCTGTTTTGTCTATGGAAAACACCGTTATCATCCCCCATTTAGGTGCTTCAACTCCTGAATCAGAAGAAAACTGCGCCGAAATGGCAGCCCAAGAGCTGGTGGATTATTTAGAAAACGGAAACATCACCAATTCCGTGAATTTCCCTGCTTGCTATGCAGAGCGTGAAGGTGCTGTCCGCATCACCATTTTGCATAAAAATGTTCCCACAATGCTGAGCCAATTCTCAGCCCTCTTTGCTGAAAAGCATTTGAACATTTTAAACATGACCAATAAGAATAAAAAAGAAGCGGCTTACACCATTATGGATATCGATGGTGACATCCCAGGGGATATTGAAGAAAAGCTCAATGCCATTGAAGGCGTTTTGCGTGTTCGCATTTTGCGGTAAGCTTTAAAAATTGTAAGTGAAAAGGATTGTGAAAACTTTGTTTTTGCAATCCTTTTTTTATGCCCTGCCGGCATCCTTTACTGCGGTTATGTGTCAACACCATGAAAGCATATTTAAGATTTTGTTACAATCCGGGGGAAAACATTGAAAAAAGGGGAATAGTATTGTATAATCAAAATGGTATTGTATACTTATGACAGATGATTGTTGCATGATTCTGCCTGATTTGAGATAATTTGACATCTACAACCGTGTAGCCCTTTGGATTTTGAAAGGAGTACGCCCCATGGATATTAAGGATAAAAAGATTTTAATGACGCTGATGGGTCTTGAAATTGGCGGTGCCGAAACCCATGTGCTTGAGTTGAGCCTGGAGCTGGCCCGTCAGGGCTTTCAGGTGATTGTGGCTTCCAGCGGCGGCGTTTATGAGGCGCCTCTTGCAGAGGCCGGCATTAAGCATTATAAGGTGCCCATGCACACAAAACGGCCCGACAAGGTGCTCACCTCTTTGGCAGCACTTAAGCGCATTATTAAAAAAGAAAACATTGACATTGTGCATGCTCACGGACGCATTCCTGCCTTTTTGTGCGGGCTTTTGCATCCTTTTATGAACTTCACCTTTGTCACCACAGCCCATTGGGTGTTTCGTACCAATTATGGTTTTAAATATCTGTCAAACTGGGGCGAAAAGGTTATGTCCGTCAGCGAGGACATTAAAACCTATCTAATGGATAACTATGGAACCGACCCCAATGACATTTATGTGACCATTAACGGCATTGACACCAATAAATTCTCTCAAACCACAGATTTTTCATCGGTGTTAGAGGAATTTTCTCTGCAAAAGGAGAGCCGCAAGATTGTGTATATCAGCCGTATGGATGAAGACAGAGCCCTGGTGGCCTTTCACCTGACGGAGATTGCACCTATGATTGATGAGGCTTTTCCCGGCACCGAGATTGTAATTGTGGGCAGCGGCAATGTGTTTGATAAGCTGAAAGCTTTAGCGGATGAAGTGAACAATAAAATCGGACGCCGCATGGTTGTTTTAACCGGCGGACGCACCGACATTCAGCACTTTGCAGCCATGTCTGACTTATTTGTGGGTGTTTCTCGTTCCGCCTTAGAGGCTATGTCCTGCGCTAAGCCTGTGATTGTGGCAGGTAATGAAGGGTACCTGGGCATTTTTGATGAAAGCAAGCTGCAAACAGGTATTGACACCAATTTCTGCTGTCGTGGTTTGGTGCAATCCACACCGGAGTTGTTACTGGCCGATGTGAAAGCGGTGCTTTCAGCGGATGAAGCGCAGAAAGAGCATTGGGGTGCTTATTCAAGAGAAGTTATTTGCAATTACTATTCCGTATCCAAAATGGCGGCGGATAATGTGGCCATGTATTGCGGTGCGGTTAACCCAAAACCGTGGGATGTGGTCATTTCCGGTTATTATGGCTATGGCAATTCCGGCGATGAGGCGCTGCTCTCTGCCATGCTGAAGCATCTGCGCCAGGTAAATCCTGAGCTTTCGTTGTGTGTTCTTTCCAAAAATCCAAGAGCAACTGAAAAAGCACACGGGGTTTCATCCATCAACCGTTATAACTACTGTAAGATTAAAAAGGCAATGAAGCAGGCAAAACTGTTTATAAGCGGCGGTGGCAGCTTGCTTCAGGATGTCACATCGAGCCGTTCACTGCGATATTATTTGTTTTTAATTCAAACGGCTTTGCGGGTGGGCACCCGTGTGATGCTTTATGCAAACGGCATTGGTCCTGTTCTGCGGGCTAAAAATCGAAAAGTCGTAAAAGAAACGCTCAACAAGGTTTCGGCGATCACTTTGCGTGAGCAAGCCTCCATGGAAGAGCTTGCAAGCTTGGGCGTGAACACCGAAACGGTTTTGGTCACGGCCGACCCGGCTTTGGATATCCGCCCGGCCGATGAGGACAGCATCCAAAAACTCATGCAAGAGCAAGGCATTTGTGGTGAGGATAAGCTGCTGGGCATTTCGGTTCGTCCTTGGAAGAATTGCAGCGAGACTTTTGAAAAGAACTTGGCAGAGGCCATTGGCAGCATTTGTGAAAAACGGGGTTTAACACCTGTTTTTCTGCCCATGCAATACCCTGAAGATTATGAAATTTCACAAAGAATTGTGGGCCAGTTACCCTGCAAGGCACATATTTTACCCCAGGCGGTTTCGGCGCAGGAAATGATAGGTCTCATCAGCCGTATGGAACTTTTACTGGCAGAGCGCCTGCATTCACTGATTTATGCCGCTAATGCACATGTTCCCACCATTGGTCTTTCATATGACTCTAAAGTGGATGCCTTTATGGACTACATTGGCATTGGTGCAGCCATCTCTGTCGAAACGCTGACAGCAAAAGAGGTTGAAGAAGCCGTTCTTAATGTCTATGAACACTATGATGAAATTCGAAAGACTTTGATGGATAAGCAGGCAACACTTTGCACATTGGCAAAAAAGAATGCAGAGGTTGCAAGCTCCATCATCGGTTAATGAAAGATTGAAGCCAAAGCGGAGGGAGAACCATGAAACTAATGGGAATTGATTACGGCGATGCACGAATCGGCATTGCCATGTCTGACCCCTTATGTATAACCGCACAAGGTTGGGGCAATGTGAAGCAGACACCCAAAGCGCCAGGGCAGGTTGCAGATTTAGTGAAAGAGAGTGGTGTTGAGCGCATTGTGGTTGGTCTGCCTAAAAACATGAACAACACAGAAGGTGCCAGCGCAGAAAAGGCAAGAGCCTTTGCCAAAGAGCTGAGCGAGCTTACCGATGCAGAAATTGTTTTTTGGGATGAGAGGCTGACAACGGTGGCAGCCCACGGCTTTTTAAGTGAGCTGGATGTTCGTGGCAAAAAACGAAAAAATATTGTTGATACAGTAGCGGCAACCCTGATTTTAGAAGGGTATATGGCGTTTCTGAAACGAATGGAGGAACAAAATTGAACATGAAAAAATGGTTAATGATGGTCATAACTTTGTGCATGCTCCTTTGTTCTTTGACAGTCACAGCAGAAAAGGTCCAATTCTTTTATGACGGGGCTTATCATGATTACGAAGGTAATTTATTTAAATTAAAAGTAAACGGTCAGCTTTTAACCCCGGCCATTCCGCCCATTGTCTTTTCTGATTATTCGGTGGTGCCGGCACGAGCTGTTTTTCAAGATGGCTTAGGGGCGAAAGTGGCCTGGGACGGCACACAGCAAAAGGTGACGGTAACTATGGGCGAAACAAAACTTGAAATGTTTATCAATAAAACCAAAGCCACTTTAAACGGCAAAACCGTAACCATGCCCATTGCACCGAAAATCATCAATGATTACACCATGATACCTGCACGCTTTGTAGGTGAAGAGCTGGGGATGAATGTGGAATTTGACTCAACAACCGACACCATTTCTATTACAGACGAGAAGCGCAAAGGTATTACCGTTTCAAAAGTGATCTATGAACAAGAGAGCGAAAACGATGTTCTTTTAACCATCATGACTGACACCCAAGATCCTGAATATGATGCGTTTCTCTTAAAAGAGCCCACACGCCTTGTGGTGGATATTGTAGACGGTGTTTACACCAAAATTCCGGAAGTGATTCCCTTTGAAAGCGGCAATTTGCAAAAAATACGATTTGGTCAACAGCCCACGACGGCACGAGTAGCCTTTGATTTAACCGAGGATTTGGGCTATGAAGTGTGGTCAAGAGGCAAAAATGTATACATTTCCATCAGCGTTGACCCCACCTTAAATCCGCCGGTCACGGATGTGTTTGAAGAAGTGACTTATGGCTATGAGGGTGGTCGTGACTATATTAAGTTTAAGCTTGAAATGGGTACTCCCGTTCAAAAAGGCTCAAAACTTGTGATTCCCATTTCCGGCGAGAATTTACCCGAAGAGCCAGCCGAAAAGAAAGTGACAGGCTATTTTGGCCAAAAAATGCTGTATACACCGGGTACTGATGCAACCAGCGGCACTATTACTGTTGAATTGAAAAACACCAACATGGAAATGTATGTGCAAGGCAGCGAGGTGCGGATGAAGTCGGTTCACAAGGCATTGCCCCGGTCGGTAACTCTTGATGCAGGCCATGGCGGCGTGGATGGCGGCGCCGTAGCTTATGAAGAAGATGGCGTTACCATACTGGCAAAGGAAAAAGATTTTAATTTAGATATTGCCATTAGGGCACAAAAGCTGTTAGAGGCCGACGGCATTGAAGTACATATGATTCGTGATGAAGATGTGTATGTGGATTATCTCCGTGTGGGCAGCATTGCCAACGATGCCGGCACCTCGCTCTTTGTGAGCGTTCACACAAATTCCGCCACCATCGATACAGCTAACGGTATTGAAACCTATGGCTATCTTGAGGCCGGCAGTGTGTCCAACGGCATGACAAGTGAGCGACTTTCTGAGATTATGTTAGAAAGCCTGATTGATGAAACCGGTGCCTATAACCGTGGTGTGAAGGATGGAAAGACCCTGGCGGTTATCAATTCTACCAAAATGCCGGCAACACTCATTGAAATCGGCTTCATTTCTAATCCGGAAGAATGTGCTAAAATGATGACAGAGACTTACAGACAAAAACTGGCACAGGCCATTTATAACGGTGTTCTTGCGGCTTTTGAAGAAATGGAAATTTAAAACAGGATAAAGAAAAACGGCAGTTCCATGGAACTGCCGTTTTTATATGCTTTCATTAAAGAGATATAATCTGCACAGAAAGTGCATCTTTTTGAATGATAATTTCAGCATAGGTGGGGTCTTTGCCGGAAAGGGCCCCGGGATTTACAATGCGAATGCCCTCTTCTGTTTGGTCAATAGGGCGATGGGTGTGACCATGAAGCACCACCTGACAATTATTCGCCCTGGCGGCATAAAGCACGCCTCTTGGGTCACTTTTCACTCGCTCTTGATGACCGTGGGTTATGTAAAATCGAAAATTGCCCACCGGTTCGATGATGTGAAAGAGCCGGTCGCTGTGCCAATCGTTATTACCGCAGACGGCTAAAAAGGGCACGCCCTCCGGCTTTGTTAATTCAATATAATCACAGTCCCGGTCCATGTCACCGCAGTGAATGATTAAATCCGGTCGACCACAGCGTGCAAAAAGACGGTCAATGGCATCGGTGTCGCCATGGGTGTCGCTTAACACAATCACTCTCATAAGGCGGTCACATCGGCAAAATTCTGCAGCATTTTAAGACCCACATTGCCACTTTTTTCAGGATGGAACTGGGTGAGAAAAATCGACTCAGTTTCAACCAGCACATCCGCTTTAGCCCCGTAAGTAACGGTGGCGGCAACGGTGCTTTTATCCTGAGCGTCTACATAATAAGAATGGACAAAATAAACAAAGGGGGCAGCGCCACAATCTTTTGAGAGGGTAGACTCTTTTTGAATTTCTAACTGATTCCAGCCAATTTGAGGGATTTTTAATCCACAATCAGCGGGGAAGCGTCGCACGGTACCGGATAAGATACCCAATCCTTCTGCATCGCCCTCTTCACTATAATCATATAAAAGCTGCATGCCAAGACAGATGCCTAAAAAAGGTGTTTTTTTATCAATCACTTCATGAATCACGGGCACAAGACCGGATTTTTTTAGCTTATCCATAGCGTCACGAAAGGCGCCTACACCCGGCAAAACCACATGGTCTGCCTTGGTAATGATTTTCGGGTCGGCCGTTACCTGAACCTCCTGCCCTAAATATAAAAAGGCTTTTTCAACGCTTTTTAAGTTGCCCGCGTCATAGTTTAAAATCGCAATCATGTTTTACCTCACTGTTTCAGTAATTCCTGAATGGTGTGCACCAAGGCCATAATGCGCTGGGCTTCCATTTTCATGCTGACACGGTTCACAACAAAGCGGGCAGAGAGGTCGCAGATTTCTTCCAGCACCTCAAGTCCGTTTTCTTTTAAAGTTTTGCCGCTTTCAACAATATCCACAATCACCTCAGAAAGTCCCACCAGAGGTGCCAGTTCAACAGAACCGTGAAGCTTAATGATTTCCACCGACTGCTTTTTGACCAGGTGGTAGTAGTTTTTGGCAATTTGTGTATATTTGGTGGCAACGCGCATGTTGTGAATTTCGTCTAAATGACCGGCCAACTCTTTGGGGCCGGCAACGGCCATGCGACAGGCGCCAAAGCCTAAGTTAATCACTTCATACAAGTCTTTACCGGCTTCAAGCAGAGTGTCACGACCCACAACGCCGATATCCGCAGCACCATATTCTACATAAGTCGGCACATCGCTGGCTTTTACCAAAATGAATTTAAACTTATTTTCTTCATCCGTAAAAATCAGCTTTCTGCTTTTTTCACGCATTTCGCTGACATTAAGACCGGCCTGCTCTAACAAATCTACAGTTAAATCAGCTAAACGGCCTTTTGCCAATGCAATTGTTATATAATCCATTTTGTTCAGTCCTTTCCATGGCAGGCGTCGCAGTCACAGCCCTCATCATGTATCAAAAATGTTTCTAAATCCGTTTCATGGGTTTCGTCTAAAGCAATGTTATAAATTTTAATTTTTCCATCATCCGCTACTGTGATAATGCCTTGAATATTATTGGCCTCAGCATAGCGCATCAGTGCATTCTCATCTTCATTTGCGAGAGCTTGTTCAGCGCAGTAACCACTGTCACGCAGTGCGGTGACAACCTGATAGGCAGTAACCGGGTTGCAGGCTGAAACCAGAAAATCAGCCCCTAAACTGTCGCTACCGTTTTGCTGACGGGTTAAAACCGTGAGCAAACGATCAGTGCCAATGGCCATGCCCACAGCACTTAAGCTGTTGCCAAACTCGCCGGTCAAACCGTTATAGCGTCCGCCGGAGCAAACCGAAAAGCCAATGCCATGGGTGATGCCTTTAAAAATAATGCCTGTGTAACGGTTAATGCCCTGCACCAAGGATAAATCAATGGAAACATATTCTTCATAACCGTAGGCACACAAAAGGTCATAAACATTTTTTAAGTTGGTAAGAGCTGCCATGGCCTGGGGGCCTAACAAAGCCGCATCCATGCCGGATAAAATGTCGGCACTGCCAAAAAGAGTGGGCAGCTTTTCTAAAAATGCCGCCAGCTTTGCATCAATAGCCTTGCCCTTTAAAAATTCGCTGATGGCAAGGGCATCCTTTTTATCAATCAATCCGCAAAGGATTTCAGACTCTTCATTGGTTAAACCGGTTTGCGCCATAATGCCTTTATAAAACTCAACCTGACCAATTTCAATTTGAAATTTTTCTAATCCCGCAGCGAGCAGGGCTTCAATGGCACAGGCAATTACTTCAGCATCGGCCACATCACCATCAGCACCGTACAGCTCAATGCCGGCCTGACAAAATTCACGCTGACCAGAGGCAAATTCATCAATATAGCGAAAAACCTTACCGCAATAATGAAGACGCTTGGGGTAGCAACCATCATCCATCTTCGATGCCATCATCCGGGCAAAGCAGGTGGTGATATCCGGGCGCAAAACCAAAATGCGACCCTGGGCGTCAAAAAATTTATACATCATTTCCTGGGGTATTTTTCCGTTTTGTGTGTCAAATGCATCATAAAACTGTAGGATTGGAGTTTCGGCTACATGATAGCCAAAACGCTCAAAGACACTGGCAATGGTTGCCTCTAATTCCGCTTTATATGCACATTGCTTGGGTAACACATCTTGTGTTCCTTCGGGTGTATACAGTTTCCAATCTGCCATAATAACCTCCCCATAAATCCAATCATTTTCAATTTTTAATTATACACCATAATGCAAAAATATTCAACAAAAAGTTGAGTCAATCACAGAAAATATGGTATTTCATTTGATTTTTAATCGGTTTGACCCCAAAATAAGAAAGCCCGTCACAAATTGCGACGGGCTTTTGCACATTTTAAGGCAGGCAAGTGATGTCGATACAATCAAAGTCACTCAAAAAGCTCTTTAAAAAGCTGTACATACTGTCTAAACATGCCTGGGTATCACATTGCATATCAAGAGGCATCAGCGGATCATGGAGGGAAAGGCGCAGCAAAAACCAACCATCGCCCATGTTCACACGCACACCTTCATAGTTAGGAGTTTCAAGGGACATGCCCTCTGTGTTTTCAACCGTTTTTTCTAAAGCCTCTAAAATTTTCTGTCCGTCTTCTTTAAAGTTGGCACCGGTGAGATTCAAGCGGTGGCCGGCCGCCAGTTTTGGCTCTTTTAAGCTTTTGATGAGCTCTGTCAATTTGCGGCCCTCTGCCCGCATTTTCACAGCTTTAATTAAAAGCTTGGTGACAAGATATGCGCCGTCATCTAAAAAGTAATTTTCCAAAAGAGCAGCGTGTCCGCTGGTTTCAATGGCCAGGGGGCTGTATGTACCGCTTTCGTTCAGCCTTTTTGCCTCGTTGATAACATTTTTATAACCGCGTTTAAAGCGATGGTGTACACCGCCCAATTCTTCTGTGATAAAGGTGGCAAGTCCGGTGGAAGTGACAGAATCGGTGACAACGGTGCCTTTCTTTTCGGCAAAAAGCACAGCCGCAATCAAGGCAATCAACTTGTTTTTATTGATTTCACGGCCGGTTTCATCAACGATGGCAGCACGGTCAACATCCGTATCAAAAATGACACCCAAATCAGAATGGGAGGAAAGAACGGCTTGTGAAATGGAATGCATGGCGCCTTTATCCTCGGGGTTGGGGATGTGGTTGGGGAAGGTGCCGTCCGGCTCTAAAAAGCAGCTGCCACTCACATCGGCACCTAAAGGTGCTAAAACCTTTTCAGCGTAAAATCCGCCGGCACCATTACCGGCATCCACAGCAATTTTCATGCCGGCAAAGGGGGCAGAAAGGCCAGTTTCCTGCTTAATAATCTGTGCTATATGCTGGGCGTAGCGAGAAAGGTAATCGAAGGTGGTAACGCTACCCGGTGTGTTGCCGGTTACGGCGGCGCCCTCTTGCGCATAGGTTAAAATCTCGGTAATGTGGCTGCCTTCCAAACCGCCTTCACGGGTGAAAAATTTCATGCCGTTGCGGTTAAAGGGAAGGTGGCTGGCGGTTAACATAATGGATGCAAACACGCCCAAAGAGTCATCAATGGTGCTCATAAACATAGCTGGGGTGGTGCAAAGACCAAAGTCCATCACATTAGCACCGGTGCTTACAATGGCCCGGATGCATGCATCTTTAATGCGCTGGGCCGAAATGCGGCTATCGTGGCCGATAGCAATGGTTAAATCGGTAGCTTTTTTATTATAACCGGCCTGCAAAAACTGAACAAATCCTTTTGCAATGGCCTCAACAACTGAATCGGTCAGGTTAATGGTTGCACCGGGAATGCCTTCACTGGCAACGCCACGAATGTCACTTCCGTTTTTTAATGCAGCCCATTCTTTTGATAACATATTCATCCGTCCCTTGCTTTAAAATTTACAAATTAAGTATATCAAATATACCGTTTTTTTTCAAGAGATAGCACCGATTTTTCTCTTAAAGTCAGAGGTTTTGCAGTTTAAAAAGCAAAAAAACACGCCGGGCAACAAGACCAGCGTGTTACATGCCTTTTTATTGACTTTTGTTTGATGCTTATTCAGCAGCAACCTCTTGGGCAGGAGCTTCTTCTGCAGCAGGTGCTTCCTCTACAGCAGGAGCCTCTTCAATGGCCGGAGCTTCAGCTTCGGGGAGCAGAGCACGAATGCTCAAAGCAATCTTTTTGTTTTCCCAGTCAATGTCAACGATTTTAACATCAACTTCCTGACCGATGGATAATTCATCCTGGGGTTTTTCAATGCGTTTAGCCGCAATTTGAGAAATGTGAATTAAACCGTCGATGGAGGGCATGATTTCAGCAAATGCGCCAAAGGGCAGCATGCGAACGATTTTAGCCTTAACAACATCGTCAACATTTAACTTAGATTTTGCAATTTCCCAGGGGTTTTCTAAGGGATTTTTGTAGCCCAAAGAAATTCTCTTGGTGTCATCAGCAATGTCTTTGATGTAAACTTCAATGGCATCGCCCACATTAACAACCTCAGAGGGATGTTTAATTCTAGACCAGCTCAGTTCAGAAATGTGAACCAAACCATCAACGCCACCGATGTCAACAAAAGCACCGAAGTTCTTTAAAGATTTAACAATACCGGTGTATTTCTTGCCAACCTCGGCAGTTTCCCAAAACGCTTTTTCAAGCTCTTGTTTTTGAGCCATTAAAACGGTTTTGATGTTACCGACAATGCGTCTTCTTCTTTCGTTGATGTCGATAATTTTGAAGGGAACAACATTACCTACCAGCTCATTTAAGTCGGTCAGGAATCTGTCATTTGCAAGCGAAGCAGGAACAAACACGCGATAGCTCTTATATGTAACAATCACGCCGCCGTTTACAACGCTGTCTACCTTTCCTTCCAGAATGTCGCCATTTTCCTGAGCCTTTAAAATTGCCTCCCAGGTTTTGTACGAATCCAGCTTCTTTTTGGAAAGAGTAATTTTTCCTTCCACGTCATTAACACGGACGACGAAACACTGAATTTCATCTCCTACCTTTACAATATCTTCAGGAGTCAGGGCAGGGTCATCCGAAATTTCTGAAGCGGGGATGATGCCGTCCTGTTTTACACCCAGGTCAACAATGACCTCAGTGGGGCCAACCTCAATTACGGTACCGGTTACAGTATCACCCGTAAAAATCGGTTTCAGCGACTCCTCTAAGAGTGTTGCAAAGTCTTTCTCTTGGTTTTCCATCTTGTTGATAGCCTCCTTTATTATAACCGCAGGTGTTGATGCACCGGCAGTAATTCCAACGCGTTTATTTTGAAAGGGCGAAAGGTCACCCAGCGCATGAATGGATTCTGCGCAATAAGCCTCGGGGCAAATGCTCTTGCAAATCTGATAAAGCTTTTGCGTGTTTGAGCTGTTTTGCCCACCCAACACCAGCATGGCGTCAACCTGACCGGCTAATGTTTGGGCTTCGGCTTGTCTTTCATCAGTCGCATTACATATTGTATCAAATATAGTGGGGTTTTGGCAAGTTTTTTTTAAAAAAAATATAATTTTTTTATAAATATTTTTATTAAATGTGGTTTGTGCCACAATGCAGACCTTATCTTGAGGCAAATCCAAAGTTTCGGCCTGCTCCAAACTTTCTATAATCAGGGCAGAATCACCGCACCAACCGTTAATGCCGATAACTTCGGGGTGCGACTTGTCACCAATGATAATAATCCGATATCCCAATTCATAGTGTTCTTTTACAATGGTATGTATTTTTTTAACAAACGGACAGGTTAAATCAAGGTACGGGATGTTTTTTGCATCCAGCTCATGATACACAGAGGCGGGAACGCCATGAGTGCGAATAATCACTGTTGCATCAGAGGTGAGCTCGGTCAACGATTCTACCACCGAAATGCCGCGGCTTTGTAAGTCCGAGACCACCTGGGCGTTGTGGATGATGGGCCCCAGGGTGCAATAGTGCCTGCTTTTATCTTTGGCACATTTATAGGCATTATCAATCGCCCGGGCAACACCAAAGCAAAAGCCGGCTGTTTTGGCTACTCGAATGTCCATGATTGTTGCTCCTTCATAGTTTCCTTTCCGGTTTCAGCCATTTGCAAAATGAAGGACATCAGCTGGTCGCTGATTTCCTGCAATTGTTCCCCTGAAAGCTTGCTGCCATCTTCAGACTTAACCAAAATGGGCTCGCCGATGTACACATCCAGCCTTGCAAAAAGACGGTATTTGCCACCTAGGGCCACAGGCACAATGGGTGCACCGGTTTTTTCAGCAAACATGGCCACGCCGGCTTTGGCAGTATGTGCCTCGTTTTCGCCAACACGCCGGCCTTCCGGGAAAATGGCAAGAGCCTTGCCTGCCTTTAAGACAGAAAGGGCGGTTTTGATGGCCCCAATGTCAGAGGTGCCGCGAGAAACGGGAAAAGCACCACTCCAGCGTAAAATACGGGCTAAAATGGGGTTTTTAAACAGTTCCTTTTTTGCCATGAAGCATAAAGGACGGGGCAAAACGGTAATCACCAAAGGCGCATCCCACAAGCTTTTGTGGTTTAAGGCAACAATTGTGGCGCCCTCTTTAGGGAGATTTGCTTTGCCATGAACATGCACACGAAAAATAATGTGCATAAAGCATTTAACTAAAAAACGAATCATTCGAAATAACATACAATCAAAGCCTTTCCTTTATGATGGAGAGCAAATGCTCAAAGGATTCTTCAAAGTTGAGAGAAGAGGTATCGACAAGCACACTGTCTTCAGCCTGCTTCAAGGGTGCAAAGGCACGGGTAGAGTCATTGTGGTCCCGTTCTTTGAGTTCTGCTAAAACCTGTTCAAAATCGCAGGCTTCGCCCTTTTCAGTGAGTTCTATGTAGCGGCGTTTGGCACGCTCTTCAGGGGTGGCAGTTAAAAAGATTTTAATGGGGGCCTGGGGCAGCACATAGGTGCCGATGTCACGACCGTCCATAATCACATCACGGGTGGCAGCTAGCTGGCGTTGCAGCTCCACAAGCCGCAGACGAACAGCGGGAATGGCAGAAACATCGGAAGCGGCCATGGAAACCTCCGGTGTGCGAATGAGACCAGTAATGTCCTCGCCATCTAACAAAATGCGCTGTCCTGCCTCGGCGGGAATCAAATCAATGGAAACGGTTTCCACCAAAGCCGCAGCCTCTTCTTTTTGGTTGCGAATGTCAATACCTTTGCGCAGGCAGGCAAGGCCGGCAGCGCGATACATAGCGCCGGTGTCGATATAAACAAAGCCCAACTGCTTTGCCAGTTTTTTTGAAAGGGTGCTTTTTCCGGCACCGCCGGGACCGTCAATTGCAATTTGCATGAAGAGGTTCCTCCTTGTTACAGGCATTTTTTAAAAGCCTGTTTTGTCTTTATTTTAAGAAATTGAGCAAAATATTTTGGTTATACATCTGTGATATATATTTTGACTCAAGCACAAGCTCTGTGGGTTTGTTAAAGGTTTTTAAAGTGGTGGTGAAGGTGAGCAGAGCCAAAATGACATAGAGAATCAACATGCCGTATACAAGGCCCATCACACCACCCAGCAGGGCATTAAATTTGCGAATAACCGGTAACTTTGCTACAGCGTCTAAAAGCTTAAGCAAAATCCATAAAATAATCCGCACCATAACAAAAACGATTAAAATGCCTAAAAGCTTTAAAGCTAAACCGGCAGCGTTTTCGGCTAAAGTTTCGCGAACGGTGTCGGTGGCTTTATCAACGGTGTCGGTCAGCGTGTTTTGCAAAGATTGGGGCAGGTTAAGAGCCTCTCCTGCTTCGGCCGGGTCTTCGGTTTCAACATCTCGGCCGTCAAATACCTTGTAAACATTTAGGCGCACATAGTCCCCCACAACGCTGTTTTCCATAAAGTTTGAAACGGGGGTATAGAGCGTTAGCGCTAAAATCAGAGATAAAATCAAAGAGCCTAAACTGAAAATTGAACGCACCAAGCCTTTTTTTATGCCCCAAAGCGCCATCAAGGCGATGATGATAATTCCAATAAAGTCGGCAATATTCATGATAGTGGAGTTCCTTTCTTTTGATCAGGCATGCAGCTTTATCATTACAGCGCCGGAAGCGGTGATGCCCACCCCACGGGAGTCAGTGGCCAAAAAGACAAAATCCCGCAAATCAATGCCCAGGTTTAACCGAAGCCGTTCATGACAGCGGCTGTTCAAAACAGAAATGGTTCTGCCGTTGTTAATGACGATGGTGCCCTTGTAGGCGTCGATATAGTCATATTCCTGCTGACAGGCAAAACTACCGAGCTCGTCACCGCGGTGGTTGTAGCTCTTCAGCTCACGCACGGCACCGGCCGTGCCGCCGGAACCGGAAAAGGCAAAAACCAGGCAATCGTCATTTAAAACATAATGGAGCAATTCCCGGTCGGCATAGTTAACAGTGCCGCTGCATTTTCCATAGCTGTTATAAATCAGGGTGTCGCTACTGCCTATGCAGTATGTATGACTGTCACTATAACGGATAACCGAATAAAGTGCACCTTCATAAATGTCATTGGTAAAGGGTTTTTCGTTTGTAATATTAAACATGATAATGTGGGTTTTGATTTTGCCCTCATCGGTGTTAATGGCTGAAACCGTAATATCTTTGCTGTTATTTGAAATGTCAGCGCCCACAACAGCCAAATTGCCGGAATTCCATTTAAAAACTTCTTTGCCGTCAGGGGTAAACACCTGCACGGCACATTTGTGCAAATCGCCTTCTGTTACTAAAATGGCATAGCCCTTATCATTTACGCTGGCCATTAAAACCTTTTCTTCCAGCGCTAAAGAGCTCACTTCCTTGTTGCCACGAAAGGTTACGGTGTTGTGACCGTTTAGGTCAAAAAACAGAGCGTATTCACCACGGTATGAAATGGTGGGATGGGACATTTTTAAAGAAACATCCGCCGCTAAATGACCGTCTTTATCAGCAATTTTTAAATTTTCAGCGCTGTAAAAATAAAGGTTTGTGTCATTGGCGGCATTTTCATAAGAAATGCCCGGCTCTAAATTGAATTCAAGAGGTGTTACAGTAGGCTGGTCACTGACCTTGACCCGATTCATATGGCCTAGGTATAAGGTGACTAAATAAACCACCAGTGCAATAACCGCCACCGCACCAACGGTAATGCCCAAAGCGGTTAAAATCCGGCGAAAAATATTCGGTTTGTAAAACATAGGCGAGCGCATAGAGTTCACTCCTTTAAAATTTACATATCATCGTGGTCGTATTCGGCCTGCCAAAGCATGAGCCCCTTGGCTGGCGCTGTCATGCCCACACGGGTGCGGTCTTTAGCGGCAATTAAATCGGGAATGGCGTCAGGCTCAATTTTGCCGCGACCAACCCAAACCAATGTGCCCACAATGATGCGCACCATATTGTAAAGAAATCCGTTTCCGGTGATGCGATATTCTAAAATTTCGTTATTTTCTGAAATGGCAGATTCCATAATGTTCCTGGTAAATGTTTTGGCGCTGCCGCCCTGGGCCATAAAAGCCGAAAAATCATGCTCACCCAAAAAATGAGCCGCGGCCTTGCGCATTTTTTCCACATCCAGTGGTGCTGGGTGGTGCCAGGTGAAATTGCGGCCAAAAGCATTGCCGCAGGGAGAGGTATCGATGCGATAGATATATGTCTTTCGTAAGGCATCAAAGCGTGAGCTAAAACCCAGTGGACAGGGAGTGATGCTCATCACACGAATATCCGGCGGAAGCAGAGCGTTAACCCCTCGGCACAGTTTTTTCACATCGAAAGAGCCTTCTATTTTAAAATTAGCCGTAAAGTTTGCTGCATGAACGCCTGCATCGGTCCGGCTGACACCTACCAATGAAACCGGTGTGCGCAAAACGACAGCCAGGGCTTTCTCTAATTCGCCCTGCACGGTAACAGCGTTATTTTGCCGTTGCCATCCGGCATAATTTGTGCCTTCATACATAAGCTGCAGCTTGTAGGCATTCGTTTCGTTCATAAGTTCCCTCTTTACAATATAATTCGCAGTGCAATCACAGCGGCTAAAAATGCAAGCACCAAAAGGCCAGAGACCGCATCAATAAAATGAAAGCGAATTTCATTTAAACGGGTGCGATGTTCACCACCTTGATAACAGCGACTCTCCATAGCCACAGCCAGCTCATCGGCACGGCGAAAAGCACTGATAAACAACGGTACAAGCATGGGCGCCAAGGCTTTCACACGGTGCAGCACAGAACCGGATTCAAAATCAGCACCACGAGCCTTTTGTGCTTTCATAATTTTATCGGTTTCTTCAATTAAGGTGGGAATAAAACGAATGGCAATGCTCATCATCATAGCCAATTCAAAGGTGGGCAGACCCAGCTTTGCAAAAGGCTTTAGTAGCTTTTCAATGCCATCTGTTAACAAAATAGGCGAGGTGGTGTAGGTAAGGGCAGAGCTTGAAACAATTAAAAGAATCAATCGCAATGCCATTTTGCCTGCTAAAATCAGACCCTCCCAGGTCATAGGCGTTCTGTAGCCTAAAAGGTAAATTTTTGTGCCCGGGGTGAAGAAAAGGTTTAACAGAGCCGTGAAAACAATAACAAACCAAATGGGCTTCAGTCCCCTGAAATACATGGAAACAGGGACTTTGGAAAGGGCAACAACGAGCAAGGTAAAGGCTGCTGCCAGAGCATAGGCCCAGGGGTTGTTTGCCAAAAAGATTGCCACAATTAACAAAATCAGGGACAAAATTTTTGTGCGAGAGTCCATGCGATGCAAGGGGGAATCAATGGGAAAATACTGACCTAAAGTGATGTCTTTCAGCATTATTTCGCCCCCTTTTCTTTTTGGGCCAAGAGCATTTTAATGGTGGCCTTGGCACGCTCAATGGTGTAAATATTATTGTCAATGGGAATGCCCCGTGCGGCAAGAGCCTCGGCAAGCTGTGTGATTTGGGGCACATCCAGCCCCATGCTGCGCAGCTCTTTGGCGTGAACAAAAATTTCGGAGGGTTTGCCGTCCATGGCAACGGTACCCCGATTCATCACAATGATGCGACCGGCGGCTTTTGCTACATCTTCCATTGAATGTGAAACAAACAGCACCGTCATTTTACGGGCTAAATAAAGGGCTTTAATCTGGGTTAAAATCTCCTCGCGACCAGAAGGGTCAAGGCCGGCTGCCGGCTCATCTAAAATTAAAACATCCGGGCGCATAGCCAGCACACCCGCAATGGCAACACGCCGTTTTTGACCGCCGGAAAGCTCAAAGGGAGAACGATTCATATATTTATCAGAAAGACCCACATAGTTCATGGCTTCTTTCACGCGTTCATCAATTTCATCTTGCGAGAGCCCCATGTTTTTCGGGCCATACGCAATGTCTTTATAAACCGTTTCTTCAAAAAGCTGATGCTCGGGATATTGAAATACAAGTCCCACTTTTTGGCGCAGCTTTTTAAGGTCAGCCCCTTTTGCTGTGATATCCACACCGTCAACACAAATTGTGCCGGATGTGGGCTTTAGCAAACCGTTTAAGTGCTGAATCAGGGTGGATTTGCCCGAACCGGTGTGCCCGATAATCCCCACAAATTCACCGTCGTCAATGCGAAGGTTCACATTTTGCAATGCATGCTTTTCAAAAGGACTGCCTGTCATATATACATAATTCAAATTTGAAATTTCAATTGCCATTTTATTGCTCCCGTTTGAAGATATAAAGGATTTTTACAAAAGCTTCATTAACTCGTCGACACATTCTTCCACAGTCATAACATCCGGACGGATGTCTATGCCGTCTTTTGCCAGACGATAGCAAAGCTCGGTAACCTGCGGAACATCAAGCCCCAAACTTTTCATAAACTTAACATCAGAAAAAACATTTCGCGGCACATCGTTGCGCAGAATTTTTCCTTTATCCATCACAACCACACGGTCAGCACGAACGGCCTCTTCCATGTAATGTGTGATTAAAACCACTGTCATGTGCTTTTCTTCTTTTAGCTTTACAATGGTGTCAATAACTTCTTTTCTGCCTTTGGGGTCAAGCATGGCCGTGGGCTCATCAAACACAATGCATTTTGGCTCCATGGCAATGGCACCGGCAATGGCCACACGCTGTTTCTGACCGCCGGATAAAAGGTGGGGTGCATGCCGCCGCAATTCGTACATATCCACGGTCTTTAAGGCTTCATCAACCCGTTTGCGAATCTCGTCAGAAGGCACGCTTAAATTTTCAGGGGCAAAAGCCACATCCTCTTCCACAACCGTGGCGACAATCTGGTTATCGGGGTTTTGAAACACCATGCCCACATTTTTACGAATTTCCCAGTAATGCGCTTCGTCTTTTGTATCCATGCCACCCACATACACCGTGCCGCCTGCAGGCAAAAGCAGGGCGTTAAAGTGCTTGGCCAGGGTAGACTTGCCGCAGCCGTTATGGCCTAAAACGGCAACAAATTCACCCGGATTGATGTTTAAATCAATATCATCTAAAACGAATTTAACTTTTTCTTGTGTGCCGGCCTGATAGGCATAGCGTAAATGCTCGGTTTTAATCATGTTGCTCATTCTTTCTCTTGTGTTATCGGATTTGTCCGTTGCCGTAAATGATATGCTTTGTAGAGGTTAAAGCTTCAAGGCCCATGGGGCCTCTTGCATGCAGTTTTTGTGTGCTGATGCCAATCTCGGCGCCATAACCAAATTCGTTGCCGTCGGTAAAGCGGGTGGAGGCGTTTACATAAACGGCAGCGGCATCAATTTCATCCAAAAAGCGATTGGCCGCAGCATAGGAGGTGGTGACAATGGCCTCTGAGTGCCGTGTGCCGTGAACATTGATGTGATGAATCGCCTCATCAATGCCGGACACCACCTTAACCGAAAGGATGTAGTCATTATATTCGGTGAAATAATCCTCTTCTGTGGCAGGCACAGCGTTTTTAATAATGGCGCAGGTTTTGCTGCAACCGCGAATTTCAACATGAAAGGGTTTTAACCCCTCTGCAATCAGGGGCAGAATGTCTTTATAAACCGCCTCATCAATCAGCAGAGATTCAGCGGCATTGCAAACTGCCGGACGGCTGGTTTTGGCATTCACCAAAATGTCTTTAGCCATAATGGGGTCTGCCGATTTTTCAATATAGATATGACAGTTTCCGGTACCGGTTTCAATAACGGGTACAGTTGCATTTTCCACAACCGTGCTAATAAGCCCCTTGCCGCCACGGGGAATCAAAACATCTAAATAATCAGAAAGACGCATCAACTCACGGGCTACCTCCCGCGAGGTGTCGGTCACCAGTTGCAAGCTGCCTTTTGGAAAACCGGCGCCTTCTAATGCTTCCTTCATAATGTTTACCAAAACGGTGTTTGAATTAAGAGCTTCGCTGCCACCCCGCAAAATGCAGGCATTGGCAGTTTTCAGGCACAAGACCGCCGCATCCACAGTCACATTGGGGCGCGCTTCATAAATAATGCCAATAACGCCCAAGGGAACGCGCTTTGTGCCAATGACCAAGCCGTTGGGGCGCTTTACCATGCCAGTCACTTCGCCAATGGGGTCGGGCAGGCTTTCCACTTTTTCAACCCCCTGCGCCATGGCTTCAATGCGTTCTTTGGTGAGGGTCAGCCGGTCAATTAAAGCCTTAGTGCCGCCCTTTTGGACAAGAGCGCTGACATCCTTTGCATTTTCGCTTATAATGAGATCGGCATGCTGCCGCAGCGCCGCTGCCACAGCCAAAAGACCTTTTGATTTTGTTTGGGTGCTGATTGTCATCAGCGAAAAGGCAGCCTCTTTAGCCGCTTGCCCCATTTTTTTCAACATAACTTGTCACTCCTAGATAGCCGGTTTTTGCCCTTTAAACAGAGTTCCCACCTGCTTGCCTTCTAAAATATCATAAATAACGGCAGGCTGTGTGCCGTTGGCAATTACCATGTTAATACCTCGAGACATAACGGTTTTAGCGGCTTTTAACTTTGTAGCCATGCCGCCGGTGCCTCGAGAGGTGCCGGCTTCGCCTGCTATTTCAAATAATTCATCTGTAATCTCGTCAATTTCACCAATGAGCTTTGCCTGGTTGTCTTTGTGGGGGTCGGCGCTGTATAAACCGTCGATGTCGGATAAGATAATCAATAAATCCGCATCGATGAGTGATGCAACCATGGCAGAGAGGGTGTCGTTATCACCAAAATCGCCAAACTGGAGCTCTTCAGTGGAGATGGCGTCGTTTTCATTTACAATGGGTACAACGCCCCACTCAAGCAAGGTGTTAAAGGTGGTGATGGCGTTTTGCTTGCGTTGGGCGTCCTCAATAACATTTTTTGTTAACAAGACTTGCGCCACATCACAACCATATTCAGAGAAAAGCTTGCTGTAAATGCTCATTAGCTCGCTTTGACCAATGGCAGAGGCCGCCTGCTTTTCCCGCAGGGTTTTCGGCTTTTCCATAAGCCCAATTTTGCTGCGACCCACGCTGACAGCACCGCTGGTTACAAGAACCACTTCCCGTCCTTCGTGGCGTAAATCAGATAAAACCCGGGCCAAAAGTTCAATTTGGCGCAGGTGGATTTGACCTGTGCTATAGGTGAGGCTTGAGGTGCCCACCTTAACAACAATGCGTTTTGCGTGCTTTAATTTGCTGATTGCGGTTTCCATGATTATCACTCACTTACCGTTGTTATAGTTTCAATAAAGGGAATGGACTGAACGCTTGGGGTTTTGATTTCAAAGGTTGAGTCATAAGCCAGTTGAATGTTATCGGCAGTAAAATATCCGTTTTGAAGGCGTTTGCCGGGAACGTGCACCACCACAAAAACATGAAAGCGTTCCGGCACAGGCGCATCAATGGCTTTTCCATTCATGTCATAAATCAGGCGGGTAGCGGGCACGGCCTTAACGGAAACGATTTCTCCTAAATATTTACCGGTGTCTGCCATAAAAACCTCGTCCCCAACCTTTAAGGCCTGTGCAGTGTTCTGACGCACCTCTTCAAAGCGCATGGTCACCTCTAAAGTGTCCAAAGCGTTGTTTTTGACCAGTCCCTTGTTTTCGGTTAAAACAATGTTGTTGTTAATTTTTTGCCAGGTGGCATAGCTGCCAATGGCCATGACAATCACAATGAAGACAACGAGAATGTCCACAATGCTGACTTTGCCAAACAATTTTCCTCTTTTATCCAGCATTATTTCATCCTCCTCAATTGTTCAGAATCGTATTCCACATTCACAATGTAGCCACGCATGGCTGCGCTTTCTGAGCGCAACGCAACCTCTTTGCCAATTTTAATGGTTTCACCGTCTAAAATTAAATCGGGATAAACAACCGTTGCCTCGGCTTTGATGGTGATGTATCCATCAAATTTTCCTTCAGGCTGTGCCAAAACAATTTTGTCGTTGGCTGGTGTAATCACCTTTGCCGGTTCAATTTTCAGTTCGGCGATGGTACCCATGAAGGCTTTTGTAACGCCGTCGGTTACCCGTTCGCCTTCAATGATATGGTCAAAATAAGCCTGGTTTTGTTTTTGCACTTCCACGGTGTAGGTAACCGGCATAGTCGCTGCATTGCCACCGCTGCCAGATAAGAAAAAGTAAACACCAAAGAGTGCCACAATCAAAATGAGAACAAAGAAAATATCCAGCAAGTTAATTTTACCGAATAAACGGCCTTTTTCATCAATCAACATTTTCCAAAACCTCCCTGTAAATGTTTTCTAAGTTAGCCACCATAGTTTCCACCGTGTAAAGGCGGCAATATTTTTCATAAGCGTTTTGTGCCAAACGGCCTGCCAGGTGGGGATTATTCATCAAACGAATCATGGCAGAGGCCAATGAAGCGCTGTCGGCAAAACCCACCAAAAGACCGGATTCTTCGTTTTTAATCAGTTCGGCGTTGCCACCGGCCTCTGTCGCGATGGAGGGTTTTGAAAGGCTCATGGCCTCTAAAACAGACAAGCTCATTGCTTCAGACTCGGAGGCGTTAATATTGATATCCGTTATGTTTAAAAGGGATGCAACCTCGGGGACAAAGCCGGTGAAAATAACCGCATCCTGCAGGTGATAGTGAGCCACAAGCTCTCGAAGAGAGGGCTCAAGGCTGCCGCCACCCACAATCATGAACTTGGCTTTGTGACCATCTTTTATAACCTGGCGGGCTGCCTTAATGAAGTATTTGTGCCCTTTTACCTCTTCTAAGCGACCAAAGATGCCAAAGAGGGTTTCATCCGGTTGCACGCCATATTTTGCACGAAGGGCCGCTATTTCATCCGGCGGCAGAGGGGCAATTGGCTGAACACCATTGTTCACCAATTTAATTTTATTCCGCTTAATTCCAGACTCTAACAGATTTGTGACCACAGCCTGAGAAACGGCAATGTAATAGTCGCACAAGGCATTGTTTAAGGTGCTGATGGCAAGAGCTTTTAGTCCGTGGGGCAGAGGTTCAATGCAATGTCGAGTTGCGAGAATAACCGGCACCTTTGCCTGCTTGCCGGCAATGCGGGCCGAAAGGCAAGCGTGGGTATGCAACACATCAGGCTTAATTTTTAAAAACAATCGCTTTAAATATCCCACACACTGTTTGTTATAAGACATATCGGCCATGTGAGGTGCCTCTAAAAGGGTTACATCATCAAACAGATGAATGTAAGGGGCCAAACGGCTGCCTTCAGGCAGAATAACCGTCACCCGAAAGTCGTTGCGGTCGAAATATTTTAAATAGTTAAGCAAATATTTTCCGGCACCGCCAACATTGGTATCGGTTAATACTTGAACAATGTGTTTCATACGCGACTCCCTTCCTCACAGTTTAATGGGTCAAAATCAGGTGCGGCCACAGCCGAAGCAAAGGCTAAAACAATCCAGAAAAGCAGCACCATTTTATAGTTATACCAAACATTATCCGTAAGGCCTTGCAGCAAAAAGCCCAGCAAACCGGCGGTTAGGGCAATGGAAGCTGTGCCGGTTAACCGACTGCGGTTTTTGTAGCAAGCAAGGGATAAGGTTTGGCGAGTAAAGGCTAAAATTAAAGCAATGAATGCGCCAAAACCGGCAATGCCCAGCTCAACCCAAAGCTGCAAAAACAAATTGTGTGAATGCAGCGCAAAGTTGGCGCCGGCCAAGGCATATTTGGGATAAATCATGGCAAAAGCATCCGAACCGGGACCAATGCCGCTAATCCAAAAATCACGAATCATGGTTATAGAAGCCCGCCAGATTGAAACGCGGTATGCCGTGGAGGTATCGGCTGTGTTACCAATGCTGAAAATGCGGTTGGCAATGGCCGAATTGGAGCCTAAAAGCGCAGGCAACAGCAAAATTCCTACAACACCTAAAAGAGCCCAGCGCTTATCCATAATCAGCAAAAAGAGTGCCACGGCTAAAATCATGCCCAGCCATGCACCTCGGGACCAAGTGAACACCATGCAGAGTCCTAAGCAGGCTAAAAGGGCGGCATAAACGGTTTTGCGCCCGTCGGTTTGGCTGCGGCAAATGCAGGCAAGTGCCACGGGAATCATTAAAACAAGATATTCGCCCAAAACATTGGGATTGTCAAAGGTGGAATAAACACGGACTTTAATTTGCTCAAACATTTCTTCATCCACCCAGGAAGCGGTGGAGGACACCCCGGCAAAGTTCTGATAAATGCCGTAAAGGGCCACAAGACCCGACACAAACAAAAAGGCAACCAACACGCTGCGCCATTTTTTAGGTGTATCCAGGGTTTGAAATGCAACAAAATAAAAGCCGATGAAGGCTAAATGCAAAAAGAGAATTTGCATACTTTTCATAAAGGTGAAAGAGAGCATTGTGCCCAGCACCATGGTGAGTGCAAAAACGGCAACGAAACCGCCCAGGGGAACAGGGCGCAGGGGCATATCCTTTTCTGTTGCCAAATGCAAAAAGAAGGAAAGGATGACCAGAACAGAGCAAGCCGCCAAAACCATGGTCGGCAAAATGGGCGCTGCCATAATCACCACAAACACACCAAAGAAAACGGAACGAAGCACCAAAGCAACAAAAATGGTGCCGGCCAAAGCAAGTAATAAAAGCTTTGCATCAAAGAAAAATGCCAAAAGAGCAAGCACCAATCCAATGATGATGCCGCCTAAGGGTCTAAGTAAAAATTCGGGGTCTTTCATAAACAGCTTGCTGTCAACATCTTTGCGAATGGAGCAGAACATGCCACCAAAGGCGGTGAGAAAACGGCTGCCTTTAAAGAGTGATTTTAAACTGCGGTTAATGATAATGGCCAAAACCGAAACGATAAACACGGCCAAGAGAATGACCAGCTCAAGAACAGAAGGAGTGCGCAAGGCAATCCGCAGCGCCCCATAGCACAAAGCAAAAGAGCCTAAAACAAAACCATAAACACGAATGCTCACGGTGTTCCAGTTCATTAAAAACCAAACAATGCAACTGGATTTCGCCATCTTCTGCCATTTATCACCGATTTTATCGGCAATGAATCTGCAAAGGCGCACAGGGGTGTGCAGCACCTTGTAAAAAAGGCTTTCACTCCAAAGCGATGCAGTGCCTTTTGCAGCAAAGAAGCGACCAGGCAAACTATCGGCAAAGGCTCTTGCCAAAAAGGCAGAAAAACCGTTGAACAAACGGCCTGCTACGCTGGCATCAAACCACAGTGCAAGAGTGTGAAACAAACCGCCAAAAAACTGCAGAATTTTACTTTGCATCAGTTTACCTTCCTTTCCTTTCGCTTAAGGAGCTTAATTAAATCTTGTGATTCTTCGGTTTTAAGGAGAAAGAGAAGAACCACATAGAGAATAACGCCAATAATGGAGGGCACTAAAAAGTTCAGCATTTTGCCCACAAAGGATGCGTCAAAAACCAAATGATGTGAAACTATATAAACCGCTCCGCCCATAATGGCTGCCGAAGCAAAAAGCTTTAGAGCGTTCATGGCATCACGAAGATGCATAATGTGCAGGCGTTTGTTTAATAAAAACAACAGAATAATGCCAATGCCGTTTGCGGCAATTGAGGCGGCGAGTGCCAAACCCTCTAAGCCGGAGCCGAAACCTCTCACAAAGAGAAAACTCAGCAAAATGTTCACCGAAATGCCGCCCATGGCAACAAACATGGGTGTTTTGCCATCTTTTAAGGCGTAAAAGCCTTTGTTTAAAATCTCCGTCACCGCATAGCCCGCCATGCCCATGGAATAAAAGAGCAGGGCAGAGGCTGTCAACGCGGTGCTTTGGGCACCAAATTCACCCCGTTCATAAACCAAGCGGACAATGGGAACCCTGAGCAGCAAAAACAGCGTCATCACCGGCAAAATTACAGCCAACACAATTTTAACGGCCTTGCCGATTAAAGCAGCAAATTCTTCTTGGTGGTCGCCGGCTGCTAAACGGGAAATCGAGGGAAAAATTAAGTTTGAAACAGCATAGGTTAACACGCCCACAAAAATAATGTAAAGCTTGTTGGCGTAATCCAAAGCGGCAACGGCCTGCCCCTCGTTTAAAAATGAGGCAAGGTAAATGTTCACCGTTGAGTTAATGGGCTGCACCCAGGAGCTGATTAAAATGGGCAGCGCCAGGGTGATGGTCTTTTTCATGCCGGCCGTTTTTAACCGCAAAATGGGCCGATAGCAAAACTTCTTTTTGCGCAAGGCCGGCAGCTGCACCAAAATCTGAAAAGCCCAGGCAATCAGCATGGCAAAAGCCACACCGTGAATGCCCATGCGGTCACCCACAAAGAGCAGATAGAGCATCATTAACAGGTTTGAAACCAGGCTGATGGCAGCGGGCACATTAAATTCACCCAAAGACTGCAAAAGACCGGTTAAGGCATAGGCAAGCCCTGTTAAAATCATGGTGGGGAACAAAATGATAACCAGTTGTGCGGCTAGCTCTTTTTCAGCATCTAAAAGACCACTGCCAATCCAACCGGCAATGGGACGGGCAAAGACAATGCCCAAAATGCACAAAAGCCCCGTGACCACAAAAATGGCATTGATAAAGCTGTTGGCATACGCCATGGCCTCTTCTTTTTCATCCTTTTCCAGATATTCGTTAAAAACCGGAATAAAGGATGAGGAAATGGCCGCCCCTAAAGTGATGTCAAAAAACAAGAGGGGAATGCGGGAGGCAGTTAAAAAAGCAGCAGCCTGTCCGCCAGTGCCATATAAAGAGGCAAACAAAATCTCACGGCCCATGCCGGCAACCTTTGATAAAAGCGTTGCCAAAATCATAAAACCGGCCGTTTTAATTATATTTTTAACATTTGACATAACAAACGCCCTTTAACAAAAATATATCAACTTATATTATATAGTGAATCTTAAAAAAAGTCAATAAATTTACCTATATAATTGCAAATTTTGTAAAGGGAAAAACCTACGCAAAAAAGAAAAAAATTTTCATCTTCTTGACCGCCAAAAAAGGGGAAAATTTTAATGCCCTTAGCCCCAAAATGACACCGGATTTTACCACAGAAAAAGGAAAAACCGCAGACCAAATAATTTTGGTTTGCGGTTTGTTTGAGCAAGAAATTTTTATGTTCGTTTGAAACTAAAAAAAGCAATCTGGCCTATGCAAAAAAGGAAAGCTGACATTTTCGTAAAGAGAACAGATTTTCCACCTGAATGCCCAGTTTTTCTGCATAGTCAACGGTATATTTTGTGCCGCCGGAGTCTTTTTCCAAGTAAGCAAGCACATAAGAAGAGGCGTCTACCAGGCAGCGGTTTCGCTTCTGCATACACCCTTTTTGATAAAACTCACCGGTGTAAATCACTTTGTCGGCGGCTGCCAAAACAGAGGCATATGCTGCCTTTTGTTTTTTTGTCCAAAACCGGTCTTGTCCGTTGCAGGGCAACATCATAATTAACTTAATTTGCGGATGTTTTTTTCGCAAACGCAAAACCGCCTCAGCCGCCAGCATATCAAAGCCCAAAGCACCACCGCTGCAAAAGGAAACAAACCCTTCGTCAATTAAGCGACAGATACTTTTTTCCAGGTTTTTTTTTATGGTATGCAAGCAAGTGGGCATTGCGCGGTGCCCTGTGAAGCAGCAGGTTGTTTGTTTTTGCATAAATGTCCCCTCTTGCATGAAAATCCCTCCGTCATTGTGTCCAATGCGCCTTTTTGCAAATTGGTATTGTGAATTCATTCTACATCATAAGCGTGCAGCAGGTAAACAGCTAAAAATCGCAAAAAAAGTGAATTTTCGACATTTTTCAGAGGGGATGAGTTCATCACATGTTCTGCAAAACCTTAATGACCTTGCCAAAAATTTTTAAAGGTTGCTCCAGGGTGTTAACAATTACGGGGAGATGGGTTGCGTTGTTGCTTTCGGCCACCAAGGTCACGCTGGCGCCGGAACGGTATAGCCGAGCAATAAAAGCCGGGTCACCCCCCACAGAAACAGCCACAACATCACCATTGTCAGCAAATTCTTGCAGGCGGATGATGGCAAGGCTACCATCGCACATGCCGGCACGGTCCATTCGGTCGCCGGTGATTTGCAGGGCAAAGAAATTGCCTTCGCCCATAAGCGCGTTGGGCAGTTGCAATTGATACAAAGGCACCGAGTTTTCAGGCGAACCTATGATGCAGGCATAAACAGGCACATTTTTGCTTGTCACATCAGTTGTCGGAACGGGTGCTCTCAAGGGAGTCGTCCCATCGATGAGGTAACCTGTGCTTACATCAAAAAAATCGGCAATTTGGCGAAACATAGCGCTGGGCGGTGTAGAATAGCCGGTTTCGTAGTTGGAAATGGTGGTTTTGCCCACGCCCAATGCGTTGGCCAGTTCCTCTTGGTTTAACCCTTTTGCTTTGCGCAGTTTTTTTAAAATCAAACCGAAATCGTTCATTTTGCCTCTCCTTTATCCACGATTTATACCATTTTTAAAAATTAACATTTCAACATGGTACAAGTATATCATACTTTTTTGAAAAATACAAGGGGAAAATCCAAGCTTTGTGTTTCATTTTGTCACAGCTGCAAGATTATGTTTGTATTTTTTTGCTGATCTGTACAAAAAATAAAAAACTACAACATAAAATTAAGGCTTATAAACTTACAAAAAAAGTGTGCAAACCATTGGTTTGCACACTTTACATTCATTTGTTTAGTGGATGATTCTTCTTGCAGCGTAATACACATTGTTGTAATAGCCGGTGGTGATGCTGGTATATTTAACAACATCGCCGGTTTGGGGTGAGTGAATCATCATGCCGTCACCCACATAAATACCAACATGGTGAACGGTGCTGTTGCCGGGGCGTTTGAACATAACCAAATCGCCGGGACGCAGCTCATTCTTGCTGACAGGAACACCGTTGGCTAACTGGTCGTTGGCAACACGGTTAATGGAATAGCCAAGCTGGCGGTACACAAAAGAGGTGAAACCGGAGCAGTCAAAGCCGTTGGGGCCGGAGCCGCCATACACATAGGGTGTGCCCAAATATTGCTTGGCAATCTGCACAACGCGATTACCGGCAGTAAAGGTGCCTCGTGCTGCAACATCCTGGGGACGAATGCTGACAAAGTCAGCGGATATGTAAGCCGTTTTGCCGTCACCAATGCCGATTTTGAACCAGTTGCCGGTGCGTTCAAACACATCTAAAGTGACACCTGCATTCACACGGGATAAAATTTCATGGTTCGTGCCGGCGCCTGCCCGCACATTTACATCAGTGGCAACAACAATGCCCACACAGGGGAATGATTCTGCAATCGCAGTGGTTGTCGGCAGTGCTAAAAGCAGCATGAAAACAGCTAAAAACGCCGCCAACTTCTTTTGTATATGCATAATTTGAAAATCCTCCAAAAAAATGATTATGAATCTCATAACATCATCCATTATAACGAAGTTTGACACATTTGTCAAGTGTTTTTAAAACTTTTTTAACAATTTTGTAGCAATTAACATTTTTTCAGAGGTGCAGAGTGGGGCTATGTTGCATAACGGCAACAGTTGTGATACACTGTAAACAATGGCATGAAACGGATAGTTTCTATGTTGTTTTAGAACGATTATTATTAAAGGAAAGGGGAATAGCCATGGATGTCAAAAAGATAATTAAAAACATTTGCATCTTCTTTTGTGCTGTGCTGATAACAGCGGCAGGCTATTGCCTGTTGCAAAAGGATATGAAAAAGGAAGGCCGGCTGGAAAGAGCCGTGGCCACAGCCACACCGGCGCCGGGCACCACCTCTTTAAAAGAAGAGATGGCTTATGAAAAGCAAATTGACCTTAACACCGCCTCTGTAACCGAACTGATGGAACTGCCCAAAATTGGTGCTGCACTGGCGAAGCGCATTGTTGCCTACCGGGAACAAACACCCTTTAAGGTGGTGCGGGATGTTAAGAAAGTGAGTGGCATTGGGGACGGCATTTTTGAAAGCATAAGACCCTATATTTGTGTGGGGCGATAATTTTTGCTTTATCGGTTACCATCTGCGGTTCTTTTTATTAAAAAAAGCGGCTGAAAGCATCAGCAGAAAAACCACAAAAAAGTAACCCAAAATTTCGCCCCGGTGTGCATAGCAGGAAGTTAACAGGATGAACAAACAGCTTGTAATGGCTAATGTTGGCATCACAAACCGACGAAAGCCATCAAGCTGTTTTTCGTTTTTCATCATGCCCAAAAAAATGGGGATGTAAAGGGCATACATGGTAATGGCAGGCAATTCGGTTATGTCAAAGCTAAAGCGGCCAAACCACTTGCCGAAGGAAGCACCGTAAAAATAAACCAACCAGCAAACCGAAATGAAGAGCCCCCAAATGCCTGCGTTTACCGGAATGCCGGTGGCATCATCAACCTGGGAAAAAAGAAAGGGGCGGGGACCTTCTTTACGAATGGCCAAAGAATAAAGACTTCTCGTGCAGCCCAGCATAATGCCGTTTAAGGTGCCTAAACAGGAAATAATCACAAAAACAATGAGCAACACGCCACCAAGAGAAGAAAAAAGTGTTTCAAAGGCCAGGCGAATGGCAGTTTCTCCGTTTTTTATAAAATAGACTTTCGGCAACGCACCGGAAAGGCCTGTGTAATATAAAAGATAGGCGATGACGACGATGAAGGAGCCGGTTAAAAGGGCTTTGGGTAAGTTCTTTTTAGCGTTGCGTAGCTCGGCGTTAATGCTGGTTGCAACAATCCAGCCATCGTAGGCAAAGGCCGTTGCGGCCAGTGCTGCGGGAAAAGAGACAGTCACACCCTCAAAAATGGAGGCGCTGCCGGCTAAATTTTCGACCAAAAGGCCGTTTTTAATGCCAAAAATAGTGCCCACAATTCCCATTAAAACCAAAGGAATCAGCTTGATGACCGTGCAGGTGATTTGCACTCTGCCGGCCACTACGGGCGCCAAAGTGTTAACGGCAAAGGCGGTAATCAAAAAAAAGGCCGTAAGAGTCAAGGCCTCGCCCTCTGCTGGCGAAAAACCCAATAAAAGACAGGTGTAACGCGCCGAAACCCAGGCCAGCGTAGCAGCCAAGGAGGGATAATAGACCAGGCTCATAAACCAACCCACATAGTAGGCATAGGTTTTTCCCAAACCGGTTTCAGCATAGTCTACCAAACCGCTGACATACTCATACCGCCCTGCTAAAATAGAAAAGGTATAGGTACAAATCAGCATAATAAGACCGCCCAGGGCCCAGGCCAAAAGTCCCAGTTTAATATCCCCGCCGGTGACAGACAGCACCTTTTCGGCCTTAAAAAACACACCGCTGCCAATGACAATACCCACCACCATGGAAATGGCCGTAAAAAGATTATATTTTTTGGTTAAGCCCGATGGCATGGTTTTAAACTTCCTTTCCTATTTTGATTCATAAACATCTCTGTTTTTATGCAAAAAGGGTGCAGAACGAATGGTTCTGCACCCTTTAGTGTTTCTTTTATCTGTGGATTTATACAGACGGGCTTATGCCTCTTGGTCTTTATCGGCCACAATCTCTTTTAAAGAGGCAGCCAGACCGGCTAAGCCCTGTATGTCAGAGGGGATAATCAGTTTTGTGGCTTTGCCGTTTGCCGCTTCTTTAAAAGCTTCCAGGCTTTGCAGGGCAATCACTTCTTTTGTGGCACCGGCCTCGTTTAACATGCGAATGCCTTCGGCAACGGCCTTTTGCACGCTGATAATGGCCTGGGCTTCACCTTCGGCCTCCTGAATTTGGGCTTCGCGTTTTGCAATCGCCCGCAAAATGGCGGCTTCTTTTTCACCTTCTGCCACCAAAATGGCCGATTTCTTTTCGCCTTCAGCGCGTAAGATAGATTCACGGCGTTCACGCTCGGCTTTCATCTGCCGTTCCATTGAATCCTGAATTTCACGGGGAGGCAAAATGTTTTTCAGCTCAACCCGGTTCACTTTAATGCCCCAGGGGTCTGTGGCCTCATCTAAAATGGCACGCATTTTTGCATTCACTGTGTCACGGGAGGTGAGTGTTTGGTCAAGCTCCAACTCACCGATAATGTTACGCAAGGTGGTTGCTGTTAAATTCTCAATGGCGCTCATGGGTTTTTCCACACCATAGGTATACAGCTTAGGGTCGGTTATTTGAAAAAACACAACCGTGTCAATTTGCATGGTAACATTATCTTTTGTTATCACGGGTTGTGGGTCAAAATCCACCACTTGCTCTTTTAAGGAAACAATTTTGGCCACTTTTTCAATAAAGGGAATTTTAAAATGCACACCGGTTTGCCAGGTTGTTTTATATGTGCCCAGCTGCTGCACAACATAGGCGCTGGCCTGGGGTACAATTTTAATGCTGGACATAACAACCCATAAAGCTAAAACAATAAAAATTACAGTAATGACTCCACTCATGCTTCTTCCTCCTTAATTTGTTCGGCGTGAGGCTCTACCAAAAGTTTTGCGCCTTCAATGGCGACAACACGCACCTGGCTCCCTGCCGGAATGGGCAATTGATTTACAGAACGGGCTGACCAAAGCTGCCCCATAACCTCCACCTGTCCTGCTGATGCAATTGGGTTAATGTCTGTTTTTACAAGCCCCACAGCATCAATAACACGGTCGGCATTGGTTTTTTCTGCCTTTTGGTTAATGTGACGGCTGATTAAGGGTTTGGCCATTAACAAAACAATGCCGGAAACAGCAATAAATACCAAAATCTGCAACCACACAGGCAGTCCCAAAGCTGCAATCACCATAGCAGCTAAAGAGCCAGCGGCAAACCAAATGGAAATAAGTGCTGCCGAGGTGGCCTCGACCACAATAAAAACAAGCATTAAAATAAGCCAAAGCAGCAAGGACGGATTTTCAAAGATTGCGCCCAAGCAAATCACCACCTTAAGTCGTAGTATATTTATACATATACCACAAAAAACAGTTTTTAAACAAAAATGTATAAAAATAACGGTGCGACCAAAAATAAAGACATCTGTAAAAAAGGAGGGAAAGTGATGACGATGGTTAAAAAAACCGACAAACCGCTGCCCGGCGTTTCCTGCTCTGTTACAAACTGCATGTATAACGGCGGACATATGAATTGTGAGGCGGCATCCATTGAAGTGACAAGCTGCGATCCTGTTCAGCAATGCAGCGTGCAATGCAAAACCTTTCAGCCCCGATCCGGCCGATAGGGAATTTAAAAAATAGGATTGTAAGTGAAAAAAATCTGTGCTATACTAAAGCTAAAGAGGGAAATGACAGGCTTTTAGGAGTGGTACAGATGGGAACAAAATGGACAGAATCACAACAAGCGGCCATTGATGCACGCGGGGCCGACATTCTAGTTGCAGCGGCAGCTGGCAGCGGTAAAACGGCGGTGCTGGTGGAACGCATTATCGAAAGAATAACAGACCGCGAGCAACCGGTGGATTTAGACCGGTTGCTTGTGGTAACCTTTACCAATGCAGCAGCGGCCGAAATGCGGCAGAGAATTGGTGCGGCTCTTTCTAAAAAACTGGAACAAGAGCCGGACAATCAACTGCTTTTGCGTCAGCTTGCCTTGCTTTCTAATGCCTCTATCACCACCATTCATGCTTATTGTCACAAGGTTTTGCGGGCAAATTTTGACTCGTTGGGTCTTGATCCGAATTTTCGCATTGCTGACCCCACAGAAAATGAATTGATGCGCCTTGCTGCTTTAGAAGAGGTTATGGAAGCCATGTATGACGATAAAGCCTATGCCGAGGATTTTCTTCGCTTAACAGAGGCGTATTTACATATTAAAAACCCGGAACCTTTTTATAAATTGGTGAATCATATTTACGATTTTGCTATGAGCCTGCCGAACCCCAAAGGATGGCTGGATGAAGCGGCAAAGCGCTTTGAACTGGCAGAAGATTTTGCTCAAACACCCTATGCCGGAGAGCTTTTAGCCATTGGTAAAAGAAGAGTGCAGGGCATTGTTGAAAAATATGCCACCATGCTCTCGCTAGCCGAGGCCGATGACGGAGGTGAGGCTTTTTACCAGTTGCTCTATGCCGAAAGAGAGGCTTTTATAAGCCTGTATTCCATTCAGGATTATGAGCTGTTTTATCAGCAGCTGATGGCCTTCACCTTTGATACCATTCCCCGTGTCCCAAAAGATGCACAGCCCCGCTACCGGGAGAGCCTCCGCAAAATGCGTGATGGTGTGAAAAATACAGACATGAAAAAATTACGGGAAGAGCTTTTTTGCCTGCCTCAAGAGGAGCAAAAGGCGGTTTTATTAAAGCTGCATCCTTTAATGCGTTGCCTTTCTGAATTGGTGAAACGGCTCATGGACCGGTTTGACGAAAAAAAGGCGGCGAAAAACCTGCTGAACTATAACGATTTGGAGCATGGATGCTATCGACTGTTTGTCGATGCATCCGGACAGCCTACAGCCGTTGCTTTGGCAGAACAGCAAAGCTATGACGAAATTTTGATTGATGAATATCAGGACACAAGCGCTCTTCAAGAGGCAATCTTTGGCGCTATTAAAAAAGAGGGTGGTCTCTTTTTGGTGGGCGATGTGAAGCAAAGCATTTATCGTTTCCGTAACACCAACCCCAAGCTCTTTCGGGAGAAAAAAGAAACCTACAGTCACAAGACCGATGCACCCAAACGCAAAATTTTGCTTTCACAAAACTTTCGTAGCCGCAGCGAGGTGTTAGACGGCATCAATTTCATTTTTAAACGGGTGATGTCTGCCGAGACCGGCGAAATTGAATATAATGAAGAAGAAATGCTTTATCCCGGGGCAATGTATCCTGCCATGGAACATCACTTGCCTTTTGAAACGGAATTGTGGCTTGCCGAATTAAACGGCCAGTCTGATGAAGAAGAACCGCCCGAAGCCGTAGAGGCAGAGGCCATCATGGCAGCAGGTCGCATTGCCGAACTGATAGAGAGTGGCTATCAGGTGCTGGGCAAAAACGGCGTGCGACCCTTGACCTATCGGGATATTTGCATTTTAATGCGCTCCACCAAAAATACAGCCGCGGTCTTTTGCAAGGCTCTGTCTGATAGAGGCATTCCCTGCTACAGCGATGCCGGCAGCTCCTTTTTGCAAAGCCAGGAGATAACTGTGATGATGTCGCTACTTAAAATTATTGATAATCCTCATCAGGACATTCCCCTGTTATCCGTTTTGCGTTCGCAGCTTTATGCCCTGTCAACGGATGAACTGGCCGAAATTCGCCTGGCAAACCGCAAAACCGATTTGTTTGATGCTTTGTGCCTGCGGGCCGAAGAGCAAGACGCTTTGGGCAAAAAACTGGCGTCCTTTTTGTCCTCTTTGAGCATATACCGTGAAAAAAGCCGCATTTTAGATACAGCCGAGCTGGTTTGGTATTTATACATGGAAACGGGATTTTATGAAGCGCAGTCAACCCTTTCCGGCGGAGCCTTGCGCCGGCTTAATCTGCGGCTTTTGTATACTCGGGCGGCAGCTTTTGAAAAAACCGGTTTAAAAGGACTGTATAATTTCATTCGCTTTATTGATGAATATCAATCCATGGGCGGCGACTATGACGGTGGCCGCACCATTGGTGAAGAGCAAAATGTCGTCCGTGTGATGAGCATTCATAAAAGTAAGGGTCTTGAATTCCCCGTTGTGATTTTAGCCGGCATGGCCCGTGGATTTAACACGCAGGATTTAACGGAAAAGGTCCTCATTCACAGCGACTGGGGTTACGGACCGAAATACATAGATACAGAGTTGGGGCTTGTTTATGATAACAGTGCCCGGCAGATTGTCCGCCACGCCATGTTAGAAGAGGCGCTTTCAGAAGAAATGCGCATTCTCTATGTGGCCATGACCCGTGCCCGGGAAAAGCTCATTATGCTTGCGGCCGGCCGCAACCTGGAAGGAAAAATAAAAAAATGTGCTGTGGGTGCTGAAAGCGAGCGAGTCTCCGGCGCCTTTACCGCCACGGCTGCGTGCTATTTGGATTGGATTTTAATGGCCCTTTGCACCCATCCCGATGCTGAACTGTTGCGAAAAAAAGCGGAAACAGAAAGGTTTCGTCTGTCTGTGGATGATAGCCGTTTTTGCATAAAGTGGCTGGAGGGAGATTCTTTATTTACAGAAGAAGAGCCCATAGCAGAAACCCAAAAAGAAGAAGAGCCCAAAGAGGCGGGTTCGTTGCCGGCTATGCTGCATTATCGATATCCCTATCAAGAGGAGGGGCAGCTTCCGGCGAAACTAACGGTTACGGAGTTAAAGCGAAAAAGCAGTGGCGAAGAAGCCGATTCGGTTTATCTTTATCCCAGACCCGTCTTTTTAATGGAACGCAGCGGAAGGCTCAGTGGTGCCGAGGCGGGTACGGCTCTACACACCTTCTTAGAGAATTTGCAATTTAATGATTGTGACAGTCCCCAGGCGATTCAAAAGCAAATTGATACCCTGTTTTCGAGAGGTATTTTAACCCAACAAGAAGCGGAGAGCATTCCGATTCATAAGGTGCTCACCTTCATGCAATCAGAGCTGGGTCAGCGGTTGTCTGCCTCTAAAAAGGTGTTGCGGGAGGTTTCGTTTGGTATTCAAACAGAGGCAGAGCCCTTCTTCCGTGTAAAAGGAACGATTATGCTGCAGGGCATGATGGACTGTGTTTTGTTTGAGGATGAGGGAATCAGCATTATTGATTATAAAACCGACCGCAGCAAAACACCGGAAGAACTAAAAGAGCATTACCGCATTCAGCTTGATTGCTACCGTGAGGCTGCCGAGAAAATGTTTGGGCAAAAGGTTGTGCACCGGTATTTATATCTTTTCCACTATGATACCCTTATCGAGCTGTAGTTCCATGTCCTATGGAACGGTTTTTCTTGACGAAAAAAACCATTCATGATAAAATGAAGGCACAGAAGCCAATGTTTTCTGTGTGTTGTGACTTGAAATTCCGAATGCGATTAAGAAAGGAACATTGTTATGAAACTGAAACAGGTAAGTGAAATTTTACATGCAAAGGTTTTAACCAAAGCTCCTTGGGAGGATTTAGAAGTGCAGTCTGCTTGCGGCAGCGATTTGATGAGCGATGTTTTGGCCTTTGTTAAAAATCAGGCGTTGCTCTTAACGGGTCTTGTGAATCCGCAAGTTATTAGAACCTGCGAAATGATGGACATCAAAATCATTGTTTTTGTTCGTGGCAAGGTGCCGCAGGCACCGGTTTTAGAGCTGGCAGAGGATATGGGCATCACCATTATGACAACGGAATTCCCCTTATACATTGCTTGTGGAGAACTGTATAAAAATGGTCTTGTTGGCAGAGGGGAGTAACATATGGCTGAAAAAACAATCAATCTGCATTACACCATTGACGGCAACAACTTCACCACAGCCGGTCAGGCTTCAAGTAACATTAAAAAGGTGTTAAAGCAATTGGGTGTGTCTCCTGAAGCCATCCGAAAAGCAGCTATTTCTATGTATGAAGGTGAAATTAACACCATCATTCACGGCAAGGGCGGCGAGGCCAATGTTGCCATTTCGTCGGATGCCATCACCATTGTATTCACCGATAACGGCCCCGGCATTTCCGATATTGACAAGGCCATGCAGGAAGGTTTTTCCACCGCAACAGACGAGGCAAGAGAGCTGGGCTTTGGTGCGGGCATGGGACTACCTAACATGAAAAAATATTCCGATTCCATGACCATCGAATCCCAGGTGGGTAAGGGAACAACCGTAACTATGATTATCAAGCTGAACTAAAAAGTCAGCAGAGGGAGGCTGTGTATGAGCGATACGGAAAGACAGTATTATCATTCGGTCAGACTGGACAGAGATAAGTGCAAAGGCTGTATCAATTGTATTAAGGGCTGCCCCACAGAAGCAATTCGTGTGCGAGACGGCAAGGCAAAAATCATTAAAGAACGGTGCATTGACTGTGGCGAGTGCATCCGTGTTTGCCCTTATCATGCAAAAAGTGCAGTTACAGAGCGTCTGGATGACATTTTTAACTATCGCTATAAGGTGGCCATTCCGGCGCCAACGCTCTATGGACAGTTTAACAATTTAAAAGATATTAACCTAATTTTGACAGGACTTAAATATTTGGGCTTTGATGATGTTTATGAGGTGGCAAAGGCCACCGAAGCCATCACAGCCTACACCAAGCAACTGCTTGAAGAGGGCAAGCTGAAGCGGCCGGTTATTAACTCGGCATGTCCCACAGTTGTGCGCCTGATTTCTGTCCGTTTCCCCAATCTCATTAACCATGTGCTGCCCCTTATTTCCCCCATGGAAACAGCGGCAAAGGTAGCGCGGCAGGAAGCGGTGCGCAAAACGGGGTTAAAACCATCTGAAATCGGCGTGTTTTTCATTTCGCCCTGTGCGGCAAAAGCCACTGCAGTGCGCAATCCCCTTGGCAGCTCTGTGCCGTTGGTTGACGGTGTGCTGTCCGTCAAAGAAGTGTATTTAAAGCTGCTGCCGATTTTGGGCAAAATTGAAAAGGTGGAGGAATTATCCACCTGCGCTTTTGCCGGTGTTCGCTGGGCGGCCTCCGGCGGCGAGGCAAGTGCCTTAAACAGCGACAAGTATGTAGCCGTGGACGGCATTGATCATGTTGTGCGGCTTTTAGAAGAAATTGAAGATGATGAAAAGATTGATGTGGACTTCATTGAGGCATTGGCCTGCACAGGCGGCTGTGTAGGTGGTCCGCTCACGGTTGATAACACCTTTGTGGCCAAAACAAAGATTAAAAAATTGGCCAATGAGCTTATGAAAAAAGGGCAGAAGCCCGTGATGGTTCCCATTGATAACGAAGAGCTTAAATGGGATAACCCGGTTACATACCGCAATGTGCTTAATTTGGATGATGACATCACCGTGGCTATGCAGAAAATGGAAAGGATGCAGGAAATTTATGAAGATTTGCCGCAACTGGATTGCGGTTCCTGCGGGGCCCCCAGCTGCAAAAGTCTGGCAGAAGATATTGTCCGTGGCTTTGCCACCGAAACCGACTGCATTTATAAACTGCGTGAAAAGGTGCGAGAACTGGCACGGCAAATGATTGCCCTAGAAGAAGAAATGCCCGGCTCATTTAAAACGGATGACCGGGAATATTACGAAAGGTGAGAAACATGACAGTTCGTGAATTTATTGAAAAAAACGATTTGCAAATCATCACAGAGGGCAACCTGGAAAAAGAGATAGACGGTTGCTACATTGGTGATTTATTAAGCCTTGCCATGAGCCGTGTGGAAGAAGGTCAGGTGTGGATCACCATTCAGGGCAATGTGAACATTGCCGCTGTGGCGGCTTTAACCGATCCGGCCTGCATTTTGCTGGTTGACGGTCGCAGCGTTGATGAGGCGACAAAAATAAAGGCACAGGAGCAGGGCATTAACATTTTAGGAACGGCACTTTCGGCCTATGAAGCGGCCTGCCGCATTTTTCAGCAAAGTTGATGCAGTATAGCTGTGATTTTCATATTCATTCCGCCCTGTCGCCCTGCGGGGATATGGATATGACCCCTAACAACATTGTGAACATGGCTCTTTTAAACGGCCTGCAAATGATTGCGGTGACGGACCATAACACCGTGGGCAATGTCCGTGCGGTGATGGCTTGTGCCAAAGAACAGGGGCTTTGCGTTGTGCCGGGCATGGAACTTGAAACAGCAGAAGAAGCTCATTTTGTTTGCTTGTTTCCCACCATTGAAGCGGCAGAGGCCTTTGAGGCATATCTATTGCCCTTTGCTATGCCCATAAAAAACAGATCTGAAATTTTTGGGCAGCAGGCCTATATGAATGAAAAAGACGAAATCACCGCTTATGAAGAAAGGCTGCTCACAACGGCTTCCGGCTGTTCCATTTATGAGGCAGCGCCCCGGGTGCGGGCATTGGGCGGCTTGATTATGCCGGCTCATGTGGATAAAGATGCCTACAGCATTATTTCCAATTTAGGTGCCGTGCCGGAGGAACTGGGCTTTACCACCTTAGAGATTTCGAAAAACACAACCAAAAAAGAGGTGCTTGCCCGTTGGCCCGAGCTTTCGTCTTACCGATTGATAACCGATTCAGACGCCCACTATTTGTGGGATGTTTATGAAGGACAGAGCGTGCTAGAACTTGAAGAGTGCAGTGCAGACTGCTTAATTAAAACCCTTGGGAGAGCACCCGTTGCCCCTTGATGAATTAGACGGAAAACAGAGGAAGCGAGTTTTGATTAAAATCGTTGGTGAATAACAAAAAGAGGCTGTCTTGCAAATTCATTTAGCAAGACGGCCTCTTTCTTTATGTCTATGTATTAGTAGCGGCGTCCCATTCCGCCGGAACGGCCCCGATTATAACCGTAATTATTATATGACATGGGTCGGTTTCTGGGGTCAGAACGGAAGAAGGTAACAAATTTAACAGAGAATAAATCACAAACAATGTATTGATTGCTGTCCGGCTCATACAGGGTCACAAAGTTGTTACCGACAGCGTATAAAATGCCGGAACGGGAAGTGAGTTCGGTTGTGCCGATTAAAAAATCAATAGTTACATAATAGCCTAAGTTATTGGCCAAAACTGCCTCAAAGGAGCCCTGATAGACCTCTTCGTTGCTCTGTGGATTTTCAACGGCCTCCATTGATTCCTGAGGGCCAAAATTGCCTGAACCACTTTGTGCAGATGTGCCGCCATTTCCGTGATTGTTGCTAAAGCTTGAATCAGGAACGGGGAGGGGATAAACACCTGATGAATTAGGGTTTAAATAATCATAAACAGTGGCGTTATGGTTGTTATCATAAGCGCCCCAGCTTTCTTCGTTTGCATCTGTCATCATCGGCCTTGTGTCGTTTGCCATGTGCATACAGTCCTTTCTGAATTCATATATCCTTTCATTCTGTTTTATTCATTAGGTTTGAAAATAGGCATCTGTCGGATTGTAAAAGCAATGGTCTACAATTCGCGTTGTAAGGTAGCCCACGCGACTGGGAAAGTTTTGCCGGCAGGTTGGTGAATACGGATTGTAAAACCAAAGTGCCTGACCCAAGGGAGATAATCGGTTGCCGGCTATGGCCCAATCGGCAATCGAATAGTGAATGGCCTCAGGACGCATGTTATAAATATTTTGCCGGTTATATTGTCCGCCCACCACCTCCTTCACGCAGGTAAATTGGTCTGGCTGAAAAATAATGTTTCGCAGACTGCCTCTGCCCACTCTTGCATATTCGCCACCCGGTGCGTTGACACGGTTCATGACCACGCTGGCCACGGCCCGCATGCCCGAATCGCCCTCGCCGCCGGCTTCGCACTGTACAAGTCTTGCCAGCAGCTCTCTGTCTGAAAACGCCATATCACACACTCCTTTGCATGGCCTGCGGTTTGAAACCGAGTTCTTTACATTATATGCCTAAAAAGAAAAAGTGTGATTTTTATAGCCCAAAGCAAGACCTTGACTTGACAGAGCATGCGAATGGGACTATAATCGTAAATATGAAATAAGCATTTTTGACTAACAAAAGAATTTGGAGAAGTGTTATGAAAACCGGCTGGTTAATTGTGAATCATTTTTTAAAAACAAATAAATTTTCAGAGCTTTATGAGCGTCTGCAACAGGCAGCAAAAGACCAGGGCATTGACCTCGTTATGAAAAGCGGATGTGACCTTTTGCACATCATCGGCAAAGGCTTTTCAAAAGAGAATTTGCCGGATTTTGGCCTGTTTTGGGATAAAGACATTCGCCTGGCTCTTTCGCTGGAAAATATGGGTTTGCGGCTTTTTAACCCGGCTCATGCGGTTATGGTGTGTGACGATAAAAGTCTGACCCATGTGGCACTGGCGGGAAAAGTACCCATGCCCGATACCATTTGTGCACCCATGACCTATGATGCTGTGGGTTACACAGATCTATCCTTTATTGAAAAAGCAGGGGAGCAGTTAGGCTGGCCTATGGTGATTAAGGCCTGCTTTGGCTCCTTTGGCAGTCAGGTTTTTTTGGCTCATTCGCAAAAAGAGGCAGAGAAAATTGTTAAAACCTTGGGTGCCACACCCTTTATCATGCAGGCTTTTGTGAAAGAAAGTGTGGGACGGGATGTGCGCCTGCAGGTGGTGGGGGACCGGGTGGTTGCCGCCATGCTGCGCTACAATGAAAAAGGCGATTTTCGTGCCAATGTCACCGCCGGGGGCAGCATGAAGGCCTACACCCCCACAGAAGCCCAAAAAGAAATGGCCATAAAGGCGTGCCGGACTCTGGGGCTTGATTTTGCCGGAGTCGACCTTTTGTTTGGTAAAAATGATGAGCCAATTTTGTGCGAAATCAATTCAAACGCCCATTTTAAAAATCTGCTCGATTGTACCGGCATTGACACAGCAGAGGCAATTGTACAGCACATTGCTCAACAAATAGACAAAGAATAATAAAAAGGAGTGAAGAGGCATGACTTGTTGGCTGATTTACACCCGCGGGGAAGCAGAGCGCAATCACCATGCCATCTCTTTTTACAGGCAGGCATGCGAAAAACGAAACATTCAAATGTCACTTTGCTATTATGAAGATTTTTCTTGGGGCACGGCGGAAAACGGCCTTTATTTGTCTTATGCAAAAAAAGACATAAAAAAATTGCCCGACTTTGTGATTATGCGGGCAACGGAACCTATATTTTCGGCACATTTAGAGGCCATGGGCTGTCGGCTTTTTAACAGCGCCCGAGTGTCACTTTTAGCCAATGATAAGCTGAAAACCTTGCAGTTTGCGGCTTCTTTAGGCATTCCCACGCCAGTTACCCGTGTGGCAACCCGTAACAGCGCCATGGAAATTGGCATAGACTTGGGCTTTCCCTTGGTGATGAAGCCTCGGGACGGTCATGGGGGCCAGGATGTTTTATGGGTTGAAAGCCCCTCGGATTTAGCGGATAAACTCACCGGCTATGCTCATGCAAGCTTTTTATTGCAAAAGCCGGTTGCCGATTTGGGTCGCGATTTGCGGGTTTATGTTGTGGGCGGTGAGGTTGTGTGTGCCATGCTCCGCATGCGTGATGATGATTTTCGCAGCAACTACTGCTTAGGCGGCAGGGCCGAACAAAAAACACTGACCCAGGAAGAGATGCATATTGTTCGCACCATAACAGACCATTTACCACTGGGCTTTGCCGGTATTGACCTGCTTTATTCAAAGGGTCAGCCCATGCTGGGCGAGATTGAAGATGTTGTGGGAGCAAGGATGCTCTACCATTTAACGGATATTGATGTAATTGACCAATATGTAGACTTCATGGCTAAAACTGTCTCACTGCATTAACTTGGCAAATTCAATTTTAAGTCGGCCGATGATGCGCTTTTCCAGTCTTGAGATGTAAGACTGGGAAATGCCCAGCTTGTCGGCCACTTCTTTTTGTGTTTTTTCGTTGCCGGAGCGAAGTCCAAAGCGCAGTTCCATGATTTGTCGCTCTCTTGAAGAAAGGCGATTGATGGCGCTATATAAAAGCTGGCGGTCAACCTCTTCTTCAATGCGGTGGGAAATCTCATCGGTATCGGTGCCCAGCACATCGGACAGGAGCAGCTCGTTGCCGTCCCAATCGGTGTTTAAAGGCTCATCAATGGATACCTCGGTTTTAATGTTATGGTTTTTGCGCAGATACATGAGAATTTCGTTTTCGATACAGCGGGAGGCATAGGTTGCAAGCTTGATGTTCTTTCCCGTATCAAAGGTGTTAATGGCTTTAATCAGACCAATGGAGCCGATGGAGATTAAATCTTCAATGTTAACTCCGGTGTTTTCAAATTTTCGTGCCACATACACCACAAGCCTTAAATTGCGTTCAATCAATGTTTTTTTGACCTCCGGTGTGTCGGAGGTTAATTGTTCTAAAAGAGCGGCTTCTTCGTCAGACGAAAGGGGAGCCGGCAAAGCCTGGCTGCCGCCAATGTATAAAACGGGGGTATCACCACCCACAATCCATTTGAAAATAGCGGTTTGTTTGAAAGCCGTAAAGTTAAATAACTGCTTCATGCGTTTTCGTTTCATTCTTTTCCACTCCCTCAAAATTGTTGGGCAAAATTGTGTCCCAGTTATGATAATAATTTAACGGCTCATCCGTGACGGCCACATAGCAGGGCGCAACCGGGATTAACCTTCGTCCCTCTTCACGATAGATGGCATCGGGCCAAAAGCCCTGCAGTTTTCCCTGACCCTTTAGTGTTTTAAAACGGAATTGGGCCGGGGATGCTTTTAGTTTTTCTTGATTTTTAAAAAGCGGGGCAACCCGCTTTTTTTCTGTTATCATCACGCCACGACCGTGTCGGTCTTGCAATAGGTTTCCGCTGTCATAAAAGCCCCGCAGCCGCACAGAACGGTTGCCTAAAACAACAAGTAGGGGCACTGTTTGCCTCCCTGCCGCATTCACTTTGGCGCCTAGTGAAAAGGCAACCTTTAAAATGCTATAGCAAAGAGCAAACAGAAAAAGCAAAAGAGAAATCGGCAGATTCATATAAAGAGCGCCATTACGATAGAGAATGCCCTGTAATGCTTTTTCGCCACTAAAAAAGACGAAACACAAAGCCGCACCCCCTACAATAAATACCGCTGCAAAAAACACACAACTGCATTTGAGCCATGCCAAAAGAGAATGGGGGCGAAAAGCCAAAAAGACCATTAGCATGCCAAAGAGAAGCTTTCCCGGCAGGGCATAAAACACGGCTACTGGCAAAAAAAAGATGCACACGGCATAGAGGGCACCCAAAGAGGCAGAGGCAAAAAGGCGCCCATTGGAAACAGACTGACGAAGCAGAAGGCCGGTGAACCAAAGCAGCAAATAATTAAACAGAAGATTGATGAAAAACAAAACATCTACATAGATTTTAATTTCCACAAGGCTGTCCTCCGCATATGTATTGGTCAAGGGATACTATAAGGCTCGGATTCATCATTATTGTAACACACAGGGCTGGAAAAAAATGTCATATTATGAACCGAAGTCTAAAAAAATTTATACAGCGATTTTTGCACGTAAAAAAGACTCATCCTCATTCTAAGGAGAGTCTTTTTTCAAAAACAGTATGTTTTACTGCTATCATACGTTACTTTTTATTCCGGCTGTTTTTCTCTGTATTTTCCCGGAGAAATTTTGTTGATTCTTTTAAAGGTTTTAATGAAGTAGCTCAGGTCATTAAAACCGCAGGAATAGGCAATGTCCGTCACGCTCATGTCGGTGTTTAAAAGCTTTCGGGAGGCTTTTTCAATACGGTATTCAATGAGATAATCAACCGGCGTTTTTCGGGTCATATTCTTAAAGAAGGTGCCAAAATATTTAAAAGAAATGCCAGCCGTTTTGGCCATGTCTTCTAAGGTGATGCTTTTATTGTAGTTCTCGCGCATAAATGAAAGGACTTTTTTAAGCTTAACAATGTTTTTGTCCACATCAAAGGTTTTGTCGCTCACGGTTGAATGATACATGTGCTCATCTGCAATCACCCCTAAAAGCATATAAAAGGCGGCTATGGTTCTGAATTTATACCCTGAGGAATGGCTGTTTAAATGGTGAAACACGTCACCTGCCACTTTATGAAATTCATCATTTGCAAGGGGGTTAAATTCATTCACAATGTTTTCGCCGCTTAAAATACTTTCAATGAAATAGCGGCAGCTTAAAGTGTCATTATACAAAAAGTTAATGTGAAAAACAATGCATTCATAGGTGCATGCATGAGGAATTGCCTGGTGGAGCGTTTCTGAATTAATAAAAACAATATCACCCGGTTTTGCAAGATATTCATTGTTGTTAAGCTTAATTTCCAGATGCCCCTCAAGCACCTTAATCAGCTCAATTTCGCTGTGCCAATGGGCAGACATGTGATAGCGGGGATGATGCTCATCAATGTGGAAAAATTCCACAGGAAAATCAGAGGTTCCTCTTTGCTCTAGTTCGTTATAAGCCATATTACACCTCGATATGGAAATAGTTATACTTTTTGTTATTATAACACAAGTATTAGGGAAAACGCAAGTATATAATTATATTACCAACTAAATTGGGGAGGAAAATATAATGGGTAAAAACAGATATATTGGGGAATATCCCGTAATTGGTATCCGTCCCACTATAGACGGAAGAAGAGGCCCTTTAAAAGTCAGGGAATCTCTTGAAGACCAAACCATGAACATGGCAAAAGCTGCGGCAGAGTTAATCACAAAAAATTTAAAATATTCAAACGGTGAGGCCGTAAAAGTTATCATTGCCGATTCAACCATAGGTCGCGTGGCAGAGGCAGCGGCCTGCGAGGCTAAATTTAAAAGAGAAAACGTGGCTATCACCCTCACGGTAACACCTTGCTGGTGCTATGGCTCAGAGACCATGGATATGGACCCCATGACCATTAAAGCCGTTTGGGGCTTTAACGGCACAGAAAGACCGGGTGCGGTTTATCTTGCATCGGTTTTGGCATCTCATGCCCAAAAGGGTCTGCCGGCCTTTGGTATTTACGGTCACGATGTTTGCGAAGCAGATGACACCACCATTCCTGCTGATGTTCAGGCAAAAATTCTTGCCTTTGCCCGCTCGGCTGTTGCAGTCGCCACCATGCGGGGCAAATCCTATTTGCAAATTGGTTCCATTTGCATGGGTATTGCCGGATCTATCATTAATACGGAATTTTTTGAGGACTACCTAGGTATGCGGGTAGAATCAGTTGACGAAGTGGAAATTCTGCGCAGAATGGCAGAGGGCATTTACGACAAGGAAGAGTTTGAAAAGGCTCTTAAATGGACAAAAGAAAACTGCCCCGAGGGCTTTGATAAAAATCCGCCCGAGTTGCAAAAATCTCCTGAAAAGAAAGAAGAAGAATGGGAATTTGTTGTGAAGACCATGTGCATCATTAAGGATTTAATGAACGGCAATTCCAATCTTCCCAAGGGCTGTGAGGAAGAAATGGTTGGTCACAATGCCATAGCAGCCGGTTTTCAGGGACAAAGACAATGGACCGACTTTTATCCCAATGGTGACTTTGCTGAATCCATGCTTAACACCTCTTTTGACTGGAATGGCGCCCGTGAGCCTTACATTTTAGCAACAGAAAACGATACATTAAACGGCGTTTGCATGCTTTTTGGAAAGCTCTTAACAAACACGGCACAGATTTTTGCCGATGTGAGAACCTATTGGAGCCCCGAGGCTGTTAAAAAGGCAACAGGCTATGACCTTGTGGGCAAAGCAAAGGAAGCAGGCGGATTTATCCATCTCATTAATTCAGGTGCTGCCTGCCTTGATGCCTGCGGCGAGGCTCGAGACGATGCAGGCAATGCTGTGATTAAACCCTTCTGGGAGATGACAGAAAAAGACCAAAAAGCTTGCCTATCTGCAACCACCTGGAATGCTGCAGATCTGGGCTATTTCAGAGGCGGTGGCTATTCTTCGCGCTTTGAAACCCGTGCCGAAATGCCGGCAACCATGATTCGTCTTAACTTTGTGAAAGGTCTTGGTCCCGTTATGCAAATTGCAGAGGGTTGGACTGTTTCATTGCCTGAAGAGGTTTCTGACAAACTTTGGAAGCGAACCGATTACACATGGCCCTGCACCTGGTTTGCACCACGTGTTACCGGCGAGGGTGCCTTTAAAACAGCTTATGATGTTATGAATAACTGGGGTGCAAATCACGGCTCCATCAGCTATGGTCACATTGGTGCTGATGTGATCACTCTTTGCTCCATGCTCCGCATTCCTGTCTGCATGCACAATGTAAGCGAAGAAAAAATCTTCCGTCCGGCAAGCTGGAACGCTTTTGGCATGGATAAAGAGGGGCAGGACTATCGGGCTTGCGATGCTTATGGCCCTCTGTATAGAAACATAAGATAATGAAAGATTAAAACGGGGTGCCCCGGGCAAGCAATGCCCGAGGGCACAAAAGAAATCCGAAAGGATCAAATGATATGAAAAAATATTCAATCGGCATCGATTACGGCACACTTTCAGCAAGAGCACTGCTTATTGACTTGGAAACGGGAAAAGAGCTTGCCGAAAGTGAATTTGTTTATCCCCATGCAGTGATGACAGACAAAGACTTTACAGGCATTCATCTTTTAAAAACGGATGCATTTCAGCACCCCCAGGATTATCTTGATGTTTTTTCCGGTACAGTAAAATCCGTTTTAAAAGAGTCAGGAATCTTGCCTGAGCAGGTTGTGGGTGTGGGTATTGATTTTACCTCCTGCACAGCTTTGCCGGTGAAGGCAGATGGAACACCCCTTTGTTTTTTTGAAAAATTTAAAAATGAGCCCCAGAGCTATGTAAAGCTGTGGAAGCACCACAGCGCCGAGCCGGAGGCAGAAGCCATCACAAAGGCAGCTCTTAGTTCCGGCGAAGCATGGCTAGAGGCTTATGGCGGCAAGGTGTCATCTGAATGGCTGTTTCCAAAACTTTTGGAAACCATGCATAAATCCCCTGCAGTTTATAATGAATGCGACTGCTTTTTAGAGGCAGGCGACTGGCTCGTCTGGCAGCTCACAGGAGAAGAAGTCCGTAGCAGCTGCATGGCGGGCTATAAGGCCTTGTGGAGCAAAGACACAGGATATCCCTCCAATGCATTCTGGTCAAAGGTTGATGCAGGTTTTGGAGATGTTATTGGCACAAAGATATCAGAAGAGGTAAAGCCCACCGGCACCAAAGCGGGCACAATCAGCAAGAAGGGTGCAGAGCTTTCGGGCCTTTGCGAGGGAACGGCGGTGGCTGTTCCGATTATTGATGCCCATGCGGCACTTCCTGCAGCAGGCATTGTGAATGATGGAAGACTTATGATTATCGCAGGCACATCCAGCTGCCACATTGTCATGAGCCATGAAGATAAAGAGGTTAGAGGCATCTGCGGACGTGTGCAAGATGGTATCATCCCCGGTCTTGTTGCCTATGAAGCAGGGCAGGCCTGCGTTGGTGACAGCTTTGATTGGTTTGTCAAAAACTGCGTGCCGTCAGCTTATGCAGAAGAAGCAAAGGCTAAAAACCAAAATATTTTTGATTACATCACCCAAAAGGCAGAAAGACTCTCTGTTGGTGAAAGTGGCATTTTGGCTCTTGATTGGTGGAACGGCAACCGCACACCCTATGCCAATTATGATTTAACAGGCACCATTATCGGTCTTAATTTAAGAACAAAGCCGGAAGAGATTTTCAGGGCGATCATTGAGTCCACAGCCTTTGGAACAAAAGCCATCATCGACCTTTATAACCAAAACGGCATTAGGGTATCTGAGATTTATGCAGCCGGTGGCATTTCGCAAAAAAATGCTTTTATGATGCAGGTTTATGCCGATGTTCTGGGCTGTCCCATTAAAATTGCAGCCAGCACCCAGGCGGGTGCCAAGGGCAGTGCCATTTTTGCATCGGTAGCCGGCGGATATTTTGACAATGTCTTCGATGCTGCTGCTGTTATAGCCGATAAAAGCGAAAAGGTGTACTATCCCAATGATGAGAATCATAAAAAATATCAGATTTTATACAAGGAATATTTAAACGTATCTGATTTTTTTGCAAAAAACAATATTATGCGAAATATAAAGCTAAAGAAGTAGGAGATGAATAAAATGAATAACTATGAAACTGTTCTTTCTTCCATTGCCCGCACATCAAAAGCGGTGAGCCGTTCCATTTCACCTGAAAACTTTACAGGTGAAAAAGGAAAAGGCGGCATGGCGACCGAGGGCACCGGCAAGGCCTGTGCCCGTGATTTGGGTCAGGGCTGGAAAATATCCCCCAGCGTTGTTGTTGCACCCGGTGAAACCTTTACCATGGGTGAAATTAACGGTTCGGGTATTATCAAACATATCTGGATTACCGAAAACTGTCCCACCAATCGCAAGCTGATTCTCAGGATGTATTGGGATGGTAGCGACACTCCCTCAGTAGAAGCGCCCTTGGGTGATTTTTTTGCCTGCGCCGATTGTCAGGAATATGCCCAGGTGACATCCTTGCCTGTTTGCGTTAATCCCAAACGAGCCTTTAACTGTTACTGGGACATGCCTTTTTATAAAAACTGCAAAATAACCCTTGAAAACATCTTTAATGAAGAAATCACGGTTTATTATCAGATTGATTATATCCTCACAGAGCTTCCTGAGGGCATGGCCTATTTCCATGCCCAGTTCAGACGGGTTAACCCCCTGCCCTATAAGGATGTTTATACTATTTTGGACAACGTCAGCGGTAATGGTCATTACGTGGGAACCTACATGTTCTGGGGTCTTAACAACTGTCGCTGGTGGGGTGAGGGCGAAATTAAATTTTATTTAGACGGCGACAAAGAATTTCCCACCATTTGCGGCACAGGCACAGAGGATTATTTCTGCGGCTCGTGGAATTTTGACATCGGAGGAAAATATCAGGAATTTTGCACCCCCTATTCCGGCGTGCCTAAAATCATCCGTCCCAACGGCCTGTATGTGTCACAGCATCGTTTCTCCATGTACCGTTGGCATATTCAGGACCCGATTTACTTTAAAGAAGATTTAAAGGTAACAATTCAAGCACTTGGCTGGCGGGATAAACGCCGTTACCTGCCACTGCAGGATGACATTTCGTCTGTGGCATTCTGGTATCAGGACACAATTTGCAAAACCTTCCCCCCGTTCCCAACAGAAGACGAGCTGGAAATCATATAAGACGGCATAATAAGAACCCCGCCCAACAACGCAATCAAAGATTGCAGTTGGGTACCCGGGAACCTTGTAGTGTTCCACAATAAAAACCGCAGAAAACATTTTGTTTTCTGCGGTTTCTTTTGCTTTAATTCTTACTTCAATTTCTCTTCCAACAAGGTTTTGATAACGGCGGGGTCGCCGGCGCCTTTTAATTCTTTCATACAAGCACCAAAGAGAGCTTGCAATGCCTTAACCTTACCATTTTTAAAGTCCTCTACAGACTGGGGATTTTCGGCAATGGCCTTATCGACCACAGCGCTGATGGCAGAAGTATCAAACTTTTTGTCAAGCCCCTGCTCTTTGCAATAAGCAATGGGGTCAACATCTTGTTCAACCACAGCAATGAGTATCTTTTTGCCGGCGTTGCGGTTGATGTCGCCATTATCCACCATTTGAATGACAGCATAGAGCTTTTCAGCGGTGATAACTAAATCATTCAAGGTTTTGCCATCTTTGCGCAAAATACCGGCACAGTCGGTTAAAATCCATGCAGCACCATCTTTGGCATTAGCACCCATAGCCACAATATCATCGAGTAGCTTGCTGATTTTGTGGTTGGAGATGAGCATGTCGATTTCTTTATCCGAAATGCCTGCCAGGCGATAATCTTCAGCCTTTTCATCCACAGCAGCAGGTTTGTTCGCCTTAATTTCCTCCAGCCACTCGTCATCAATGATGATGGGCATTAAGTTAGCATCGGGGAAGTAGCGGTAATCCGCCTCGGTTTCTTTGTTACGCATGGCAAAGGTTTTGCCGCTGGCATCATCAAAACGGCGGGTTTCCTGCACCAGTTCTTCGGTGTCAAATTCCAAAGCGTCCATATGGCGCTGTGCTTCATAGCGGATGGCCTTTTCAATGGCTTCAAAGGAGCTCATGTTTTTAATTTCGGTACGCACACCGAATTCTTCGCTGTCTTCAGGACGAACGGAGATGTTAACATCGCAGCGCATAGCACCCTCTTCACATTCTGAAATACCGCCGGAACGGAACATGGATTTCAGCTTGTTTAAGTAGGTTACCACCTCTTCAGCACTTCTAAAGTCAGGCTGGGTAACAATTTCAATCAAGGGCACGCTGGTGCGGTTAAAGTCAACATAAGAGTATTTACCGCCGTGCACCAATTTGCCTGCATCTTCTTCCATGTGGATCTGCTTAATGCGGATGTCACGGGTGCCGGCCGAGGTTTTTAAGGTCACACAGCCGTTGGTGCAAATGGGATGGTTGAGCTGTGTAATCTGATAAGCACAGGGCAGGTCAGGGTAGTAGTAATTCTTTTTGTCAAAGGTGGTGTAACGGTTAATGTCGCAGTTTAACATGAGTCCTGCTGTAACAGCCAGCTCCACAACATGTTTGTTCATCACAGGGAGCATACCGGGCATGCCGCTGCAGGCAGGGCATACACAGTCATTGGGTTCTTTGGCGGCTGAGTGACCACCGCAGGAACAGAATATTTTTGATTCGGTGTTGAGCTCCACATGGGTCTCAAGGCCGATGACCAATTCATAATTCATGATTATTTGCCCTCCTTTTTAGCAGCGTCTGCAAGGCTTAATAACAAACTCTCTGAAAAATGCTTACCCATAAGCTGCACACCGCCGGAAACTAAAGCCGATGTGCCGATTAAGTTAGCCAGTGCGGTGAAAACGCTTTCTTCAAACACCTTTTTGAAGGCTTCGTGAATGTCGTAGGCTTCGTAAGTGATTTTGCTTGCCGCCGGGGTTAAAATCGCATCATAATTTGCCATTAACTCTTGGAATTTTTCAGCAATCACACGGCGGACCTTTAAGGATTTATCATAGCAGGCTTCATAACGGTTTTTCGAAAGCACATCAGAGCCATACAGAATAACCGCCTTGGTTAAGAAGTTAAAGCCTTCGGTTCTGGAATTAACATACAATTCGTCAATGTTTTTATATTCCTTAGCACGATGACCAAACTTCACGCCGTCATAACGGGAGATGTTATTGCAGGTTTCAGCGGTCATTAAAATCTGCCAGGCAACATTGGCGGCGTCAAAGAGATTAAAGGAAATTTCTTCAACCGTTACGCCTTTTGCACGAAGTGCATCAGCATAAACACTCACGCGTTTTTTGGTTTCGTCATCAGCTTTTTCTAAAAGTTCCTTTATAATGGCAACTTTTTTGCCGGAAACAGGCTGAAAACTGTAATCATAGCTTTCGTTCTTTAAGCTGGTGCCGTCTTTTTCGTCGTGACCGGCGATCACATTCATAATTTCCTGAACACCGGAGGCATCTTTAGCATAAACGCCGATTTGTTCACCGGAAGCGGCACAGGAAATGACGCCATAGCGGGAAACTGTGCCATATGTCGGTTTTAAAAAGTCAATACCGGAGATGGCAGCCGCGCGTCTTGCTGTTCCGTTCATATCCACAGCCAAAGCCGCTTTCACTTCGCCACTTGCCACCAGGTCTGCAGCCGCACCTTTTAATGTGCCTTCGCTTTCTGCACCATAGGAGAACTCACCCAAAAGGTCAAGGCCAAATTCGCCCACATTGGTTTTGCCGGCGATTTTGTAGCCCTTGGCTTCCAGGCGGGTTACGGCTTCTGCACTAAAGAGAGGCTTAAAGCCGGTGAGCATTTTAGAACCGGCACAAGCTTCAATATCTTTTACTAAAATGGTATCGTCAACGGCGATGTTGCCGCTACCGATTTTTGTTTTATAATGATTCATTCTTGGCACCTCACTTTACAAGTCTTGGCACTTGCCAGCTATCTTCACTGCGTTCCGGAGCACCCTCTAAGAGACTCTCACGGGAGAAAGGCTGACGGCGGACATCTTCACGCAGAACATTGGTCATGGGCATGACATGCACCATGGGTTCAACACCCTCGGTGCTGATTTCGTCCAGCGCTTTTTCCTGCTCATTCATGGCACCAAAAATATCCTGCACAACCTTTTCTTCCTCTTCAGTTAAAGCAATCTGATTCAGCTGCTGTGCATTGGAGAAGGTGGAACGCTTGCCAGCCGAGGTTTTGGCTGCGCTGGCCGGTCCGGCGGCACGCTGCGCCAATACATTGGTGCTTCCTAAGAGGTGAACATCCTCAAGCTGCTGATTGGTTACAAAGCTGGGTGCGCCTAAAAGCAGGTCCTGGGCGTTGCCGTTTAAGGGGAAAGCAATAACATCTAAAATCTTTTCTTCGTCAGTTAAGAGCATTACCATACGGTCAATGCCCGGCGCCATACCGGCATGGGGTGGAGCACCATACTGAAATGCAGTGTATAAAGCGTTAAACCGCTTTTTCAGTTCCTCTTCAGGATAGCCTGCAATTTCAAAGGCCTTTTTCATAATGTCAATATCGTGGTTACGAACAGCACCGGAGGCAAGCTCAATGCCGTTGCCTACCAGGTCATACTGATATGCAAGCACTTCGGTTGGGTCTTTGGTGAGCAAAGCTTCCATACCGCCCTGGGGCATGGAGAAGGGGTTATGAGTGAAGATGGTTTCACCGGTTTCCTCATCGTTTTCAAACATGGGGAAGTCCACAACGAAGCAGAATTCAAAAGCATCTTCATCAATTAAATCAAGCTGTTCTTTTTTGGCCAGCCAGGTACGGATTAAGCCGGCTTTTTTCTCGGTGTCGTTCTTGGTGTCGTCGCAAATGAAGAACAGGGTTTCGCCCTCTTTCACACCGGTCAGGGTGGTGATTTCTTCTTTTTGTGCATCGCTTAAGAATTTGGCAATGGGGCCTGCAAAGGCGCCGTCTTTTAAAGTGATATATCCAAGACCGCCAAGACCAACCTCGGGGGAGGTGGCATATTTTAATGAATCTTCAAAGAACTTCTTGGATTTGCCCTGACAGCCAGCAACAATACCGCGGACGGGCTTGCCCTTAAAGGCAGGGAAGTCAACCCCTTCAAAGAAGGCGGTTAAATCGCAGATGATTAAGGGGTTTCTTAAATCGGGTTTATCCGAGCCGTAGGTCATCATGGCATCCGCATAGGTGATGCGACGGAAGGGCTTCGGCGTAATTCGTTTATCCGAGAAGGTTTTGAAGGTGTCGTAGATTACATCTTCGCACACATCCAAAACTTCTTCTTGCGTGGCAAAAGCCATTTCAAAGTCTAACTGATAGAACTCACCGGGTGAACGGTCAGCGCGGGCGTCTTCATCACGGAAGCAAGGCGCTACCTGAAAATAACGGTCAAAGCCGGACACCATTAAAAGCTGTTTAAACTGCTGGGGTGCCTGGGGCAGTGCATAAAACTTGCCGGGATGCTTACGGCTGGGCACCAAAAAGTCTCTGGCACCTTCCGGAGAAGAGGCTGTTAAGATAGGCGTTTGCATATCCAAAAAGCCTTTTTCTTCCATCTTGTTTCTCAAATGGCGGATAATCTGTGAGCGTTTTACCAAATTATCGTGGTTTTTGGGATTGCGCAAATCTAAATAGCGATATTTAAGGCGCAACTCATCTTTGCTTGAGCGGGAAGCACGGACATCAAAAGGAAGCTTGTTTAAGCTTTTGCCTAAAATGTCAAGGCTGTCAGCCACCAGCTCCACGGCGCCGGTTTCAATTTTGTCATTCACGGTTTCGGGGTCACGCTTGCTGACAATACCGCTGACAGAGATGACGGTTTCACGGTTTACATCCTTCACAAGTTCTTCATTATGAATGACTACCTGTGTTACGCCGGTGTAATCACGAAGGTCAATAAAAATAACACCGCCATGGTCACGCACAACATCCACCCAGCCGGCGAGCTGAACGGTTTTGCCAATGTGCTCATCGCGTATGTCATTGCAATATAGGGTTCTATACATACTATATTCCTCCTACGATAATATACTGAAAAAATAAAAGCCCCGGAAATATCAAACGATATTTCCGGGACGAGTAAACAAAATATTTAACCCGCGGTGCCACCCGCTTTGATGCCGAAACGGCATCCGCTTTTAAATATGAAACTGTTATGAAAATCGGAGTGTTCCCAAACTTACTACTCATCTCAAATGCGCTTTCAGTCCATGACGCATTCTCCCTTTCAGACTTTCCACAAAAGCCGAGTCTCCATTAGTCATTATAGCAAAAAAGATTTTTATTGTCAATATTATTTTACCCACGATGTGCAATTATATTATGGTTGGTTCGAAATGCCTTGTATATTGGGTTAAAATATGGTATAATGAGTTTAATAAAAGCCTCCCTTGCCTAAAGGGAGGGGGACCACCGAAGGTGGTGGAGGGATATAAGTGGGGTTTAACAAATTAAAAATGAATCCCCCAGTCTGCTTCGCAGACAGCCCCCTTTAGGCAAGGGGGCCTTCGGATGGTACGAAGTTCAGAAAAACAAACTACATCTAAACCTTACATTTCGCAATCGTTAAAAAGGTTTGGCATCCAGATTATACAGTCTTTATATAATGAAAATGCATTCTAAGCGAGAACGCTTAATATACAGATGAAATTACCCCACAGGCAATTTTTGTACCCGAATTGCCGGAGGGCTGTGTTGTGAAGTCATCGGGGCCGGAGTGGATGATAACGGTTTTTCCGATTATTTCTTCAGCAGAAAAACGGTTTGTTAAAAATGCTGAAAAACCAAGACCGTTAACGCCGAACACAGGTGGCAAATCGCCTGCGTGATAAGGATGAGCGCAATCATTGGAGTTATAGTGTGTCATGGCGTCTGCAAAAGGGTCGGTGTTATTGCCGGTGCAACGGCCGCCACTGTGAATGTGAACGGCAAAAATTGGTTGCTTGCAGATGTCATCTGATTCAGGCAAACCATTGAGTTGCACCGAAACCAAAACCCCTGCCTGCACCTTATAAAAATAGACGATGCCGTCGATGGCGGGATAATCATCGCTTCCTTTTATCATAGCAAACGCAAAAGGTCTCTTTTTGATGTTGAGCATGGAATTGTTAAACATATAAATCACCTACAAATGTTTTTGTATATAATATGTTTTTAACTATATAATTGTTATTTTTAGTCCTGACTTGACAAAAACCAACATTTTATAATGACCAAAGGAGAAAAAACATGAATCTTTTATTTGTTGAAACCGAAGCAAAGCTGTTTTGTTTATTGGCAATCGGGTTTTTAGCTTTTTTTCATAAGAAAACATTTTTGCGGCAAACCGAAGCAACCTGCTTTACATATCTTTTTGCTTTTATCGGCGTTTTGTTTTCAACGGCAGAGGGCATGGTGGTGCAGGCGTGTGTTAAAAACATATTTTTAACGGCCTGCTCCTGCTACTTTATGTTGGCAATTTTTTATTGGCAAAAGCAACTGTTCTTTTCGGCGGAAAAGAAACCGATTGCTCAAAACAGCGTGGCATTACTGATTGGCGGGGCTTTTGGCATTTTAACCTTTTTCTTATTAAAATGGGGGATAAACGCACCGATTTATGCCATGACTTTGGCGGTGATGCTGGCTGTTGTTGTGGCACAATATAATAAAATACGAATCGACAATCTCACAGGGCTTTATAATCGTTATGGTCTTGAGGCTGAATTAGCAAAGCAGCTTCGCCAATATGAACACGAGCACAGCGATTCGTTTTACATCATCGCCTGCGATTTAGATGATTTTAAACACATCAACGATACATGGGGGCATTTAGAAGGCAACAGGGCTTTGATTCTTGTTGCGGATGCGCTTTTAAAGGTAAGCAAAATGTTTAATGCCAATGCCTTTCGAATTGGCGGTGACGAATTTGTTGTCATTACCGATACATCCGAAAAAGGATTGGCAGTTGATGCTATCAATGCCATTAAAAAAGAATTGGACTCCCTAAAGTTTCGAGAAGATTATGACATTAAAATGAGCATGGGCTTTGCCCTTTATGACGGTGTGACACCCATTGACGACCTTTTGGACAATGCTGACAAAAAACTTTATGAGGCAAAAAAGCATAAAGGGGAATGAACAACGAAAGTGGCTATGTTTTGATGCAAAAACGAACAATGGAAATTATTATAAAGGAGCATTGGTTATGGAATTAAAAGGCTTAACGATGAACTTTTTAGGCGACAGCATTACAGAAGGCTGTGGCACAACAGCGCCAGAAAAAGTGTATCATCAAATTATTAAAGAACAATACGGCATGAAACATGCCTATAATTATGGCGTGGGCGGTACGAGAATCGCTCGGCAGATTGTACCCACAAAAGACATGACGATATGTGATTTGACATTTGAGCTTCGTGCAGATATTATGGATAAAAATGCCGATGCCGTTGTGGTTTTTGGCGGAACAAATGATTTTGGTCATGGCGATGCTCCCTTTGGAACAGAGGACAGCGAAGATGTGTACACATTCTGTGGCGCTGTTAATTCGCTTATTAAAAAATTAAAGAGTGATTTTCCTAAGGCAAAAATCGTGTTTATGACGCCCATACACAGAGTGACAGAAAATGAGCCTTCAAACCCCGATTCAAAAGTTTTAAAAGACTATGTTGAGGCGATTTGTGCCGTTTGCAAAAAGCATAACATCCCTGTCATTGATTTGTTTAAAATCAATCCTCTTGACCCGCATGATCCGGAGCTTGTGCCGGATGGACTTCATCCAAACGACAAAGGTCAAAGCATTATGGCAGATGTCATAGCCAAAGAGCTGCTGAAAATAGAATAGACAATACATACAGGTTTAAACGGTTAAAAGGTGTGGTGCATGCCTGCTTTTTTGGGAGGTGTTAAAAATGGTGGCTCGATATTCAATCGTCATTCCGGTTTATAATGAAGAACTGGTTATTGAAGAATGTTACAAGCGAATAAAAGCGACAATGGATACAACGAGTGAGCCGTATGAACTCCTGTTTGTCAATGACGGCAGTCGTGATAAAACCGAGGCAATGGTCAGCGATTTATGTGACCGTGACCCCAGGGTGCGCCTCATCAGCTTTTCCCGCAATTTTGGGCACCAAATTGCCATTACTGCCGGCATGGAGGCATCAACAGGACAGGCAATTGTGGTGATTGATGCTGACCTGCAAGATCCACCTCAAGTCATTTTAGAAATGATAGAGAAGTGGAAGGAAGGCTATGATGTGGTGTATGGCCAGCGCCTTTCAAGAGAGGGCGAAACCTTTTTTAAAAAGCTTTCGGCCAAATGGTATTATCAGCTTATGCGGCGCCTGACAAGCGTTGACATGCCGGTGGATGCAGGGGATTTCCGCTTGATTGATCGAAAGGTTTGCGATGCGCTCTCTTCTTTTAAGGAAAAGAACCGTTATGTGCGGGGGCTTATCAGTTGGGCGGGCTTTCGCCAAACGGCTGTTTATTTTCATCGTAAAGAGCGTTTTGCAGGCAAAACCAAATATCCTTTAAAGAAAATGCTCCGCTTTGCTCTTGATGGCATAACAGCCTTTTCGCACAAACCACTGAAAATCAGCAGCTATATTGGCAGCACCATTTCGGTGTTGAGTTTAATCTACCTGCTGGTGGCTCTCGGCTTAAAACTGTTTACAGAAAAAGTTGTGACAGGCTGGTCTTTGGCTTTCGCTGTTTCGCTGTTTTTTAACGGTGTGATTTTCATTATGCTTGGTGTTTTGGGCGAATATATCGGTCGGATTTATGACGAAACAAAAAACCGACCTTTATATATTATTCGAGAGAAAAAGGGTTTTGATTATGAAGAAAAATGATGTGTTACAATTTGTAAAATTTTCGATTGCCGGTGTGATCAATACGGTTTTGGATTATCTTTTGTTCTTTCTTTTCTTCTCTGTTTGCAACTGGGATAAAAACATAGCCCAGATTTTAGCCACATCCTTTGCCATGGCAAACAGTTATCTTTTAAACCGCTATTGGACCTTTGGGCAAACGGGTATGATTCGCACAAAGGAGATTTGGAAATTTATTGTGGTCAATTTTCTTTCTCTTTTAACAACTCTTTTGTGTCTTAACCTGTTTTATGATGCCTGGCATTTATATGAGGTCATCAATGCTGCTTTGCATCGGCTTCACATTGCTTTTGCCCTCCGTGGCGAGAGTGCTGTTTTGGCTTGTAAAGTGCTTGCTTTCCCCTTTTCTTCGGCCATTAACTTTTTAGGAAACCGACTTTGGGTTTTCAAAAAATGATACTGTAAAGTTATGAAGCAGACCGATGAAAAAAGCTGTAAAGGAAAAATGCTTTACAGGCGATTGCGGTGCTTGTTGAAAAAGTGTGATTTTTTTGAAGTTATCAACAGTTTTTGCACTTTTTATCAACAAAACTGTTATAAAACAGCCGATTTAACGGGAATTTGTTCATAAAAAATGTTAACAAGCCTGTTGATAATGTTAATAACCTGTTGGCTAATGAAAAGGCGGCGCACTTATTTTTGCCGCCTTTTCATTATTTTTTTAGGATAACACTTGAATATTGCCGTAAAAGGATATATAATAAATATGATAAGAATAAAAAGAATAATGGGAGGTTCCTATGACAAAACGATACAAAAGAATTTTGCTCAAAGTTAGCGGTGAAGCATTGGCAGGTGCCAAGGGTACCGGTCTTGATTTTGAAACTTTAGCCCGCATTGCAGCCGTTGTGAAAGAATGTAATGAAGCCGGTGTTGAAATGGCTATTGTTGTTGGTGGCGGCAACTTCTGGCGAGGTCGCTCCGGCGGCGATATGGACAGAACCCGTGCCGACCACATGGGCATGCTGGCAACGGTTATTAACTCACTGGCTATGCAAAGTGCGCTAGAGGCAGCCGGCGTTCCCACCCGGGTGCAAACCGCTATTGAAATGCGCCAAATTGCAGAGCCTTACATTCGTGGCAAGGCCATTCGTCACATGGAAAAAGGTCGTGTTGTGGTTTTTGGTTGCGGCACAGGTAACCCCTTCTTTTCCACCGATACAGCAGCAGCGCTTCGTGCAGCTGAGATTGAGGCAGAGGCCATTTTTCTGGCTAAAAAGGTGGATGGCGTTTACGACAGCGACCCGGCTAAAAATCCCAATGCAAAACGCTTTGACAGCTTAAGCTACATAGATGTGTTAAATCGTGGTTTGGGCGTCATGGATTCTACGGCAACCTCCCTTTGTATGGATAACAACATTCCCATTTTGGTCTTCGGTTTGGATGACCCCCATAACATTGTTCGTGTGTTGGAGGGTGAGCAAATCGGCACCATTGTTTCCAACGATTAAAATAAATCATTGCTTGTGTTTAGCACAACAACAAGTTACAAAACGAAAGGACGGATTTAAAAATGTATGAAGATGTTAAAGCAAAAATGAACAAGGCAATTGCCTCTTTAGAAAATGATTATGCGGCCATTCGTGCCGGACGCGCCAATCCTGCCCTTCTTGATAAAGTGACGGTGGATTATTATGGCACACCCACACCCGTTCCCCAGGTTGGCACTGTTTCTGTACCCGAGGCACGCATGCTGGTGATTCAGCCCTGGGATGCTTCCCTTTTGGGCGCCATCGAAAAGGCAATTTTAAAATCGGATTTGGGTTTAACACCCAATAATGACGGCAAGGTTATCCGCATCAATTTCCCGGCTTTGACAGAGGATCGTCGTAAGGAATTGGTTAAAGGCATTTCCAAGCGTGCAGAAGAAGCAAAGGTTGTCATTCGTAATATTCGCCGTGACGCTTTAGAAAGCTTTAAGGCACAAAAGAAAAAAGGCGAAATTACAGAAGATGACTTAAAGGGTGCTGAAACTGACATTCAAAAGCTCACCGATCAGTTCATTAAAGATATTGACACTATTTCCGCCAAAAAAGAAAAGGAAATTATGGAAATCTGATGATTCTTTGGCAACGCCTGAAGAATCGGCAAGGGGAAACATATGTTTATGGATTTTAAAAAACGGCGCCTGCGCTCAAAGGCTCTTGGTGAAATTGACCCGAATAATTTACCCAAGCATGTGGGCATTATTATGGACGGCAACGGCCGTTGGGCGCAAAAGCGTGGCTTGCCTCGCAGCGCCGGTCACAAAGCCGGTGCGCAAAATTTAAAAACCATCACCGAATTTGCCGGCGAAATGGGCATTCGTTACATTACGGCCTATGCTTTCAGCACAGAAAACTGGAAGCGTCCCAAAGAAGAGGTTGATGCGCTCATGCAGCTTCTTTTAGACTATCTGCGGGATAAAAACCAGCTGGCTGGTAAGAATGTGACCATTCGTGTTATTGGTGATCGCAGCGCTCTTTCCGATGAGATTAACCGTGAGATTGATGTGATTGAGGATTACACCAAGGATAGAGACGGCATGGTGCTCTATCTTGCCATCAATTATGGCGGTCGTCAGGAAATTGTCCGTGCGGTCAATCAGCTCTGCCAAGAGGTTTGTGACGGCAAATTAAATCCCGGTCAGGTTAGTGAGCAAATGATTTCAGAGAGGGTTTACACAGACGATGTTCCCGATGTGGATTTGATTATCCGTCCCAGCGGCGAGCTGCGGCTGTCGAATTTTCTTTTGTGGCAATCGGCCTATAGCGAATTTTGGTTTTCTGACATTTGCTGGCCCGATTTTTCCACTAAAGATTTCACGCAAGCTATTTTAGATTATCAAAACCGGAACCGAAGGTTCGGCGGATAGTCGGTGGTCGACCATATGCGTTCTTTTTTTGAAGGGGGAGACAGAGATGTCTAAACATAAAATTCGCATTATCAGTGCCTTGATTGGTGCCGTTTTTGTTATTGCTATGATTTTTTCTAAAGCCTGGATTTTTCACCTTGTTGTGGCGGCAGCCTGCCTGATTATGCTCTATGAGCTGCAAACCACCTTTGGTCAGCATAAAAAATGGCAAGTGGCCCTGCCGGGTTACATCTTTGCCATTGTGCATCTTGCTCTTCCGGTTTTATGGCCGGAGGGGTGGCAGGGGTTTGTGCCCACCTTGTTGGTACTTCAACTAATGGTGCTGATGATGATTTCCGTTATCTGTCACGAAAAGATCAGTTTTTCGGATGTTGTTTCATCCTTCTTTTCTGTGATTTATGCGGTGCTGTTTCCCATGCATTTAACTTACATAAGACAGATGGACCACGGCATTGCTCTTTTGTTTATTCCCTTTTTGGGGGCATGGATGCCTGACACTTTTGCCTATTTTGCAGGGCGGATGTTTGGCAAGCATAAGCTTATTCCCGGTGTGAGTCCCAACAAAACGGTAGAGGGCGCCATTGGAGGCGTGGTGGGACCCGTTGTGACCTTTCTTCTCTATGGTCTGATTCTTTCTTTCGGTTTTCAATTTACCGTTAACTATCTTGCCTTAATGGGCTTGGCGCTGCTCTGTGGCGTTGTTGCACAGTTTGGTGATTTATCTGCCTCGGTGATTAAGCGTGCCTGTGATATTAAGGATTTTGGCAATTTAATTCCCGGTCACGGCGGCATTTTAGACCGCATCGACAGTTTGGTTTTCATTGCACCGGTTGTTTACTACTTTTTACTGATGTTTGAGGTTATTTGCAAATGATGAAAATAACAATATTGGGTTCAACAGGCTCTATCGGCACCCAAACCCTTGACATTGTCAGAAGCCGCGGGGATGTGACCGTTGTGGGTCTTGCTGCCGGTCGTAACATTGAACTTTTAGAAAAACAGATTCGTGAATTTCACCCTGCAGTTGCCTGCGTGGCAGATGAAGAAGCGGCCAGGGCACTTCGTGTGAAAGTCAGCGATACAAAGACCAAGGTGCTGCACGGAACCGAATCCATGGAGGCATTAGCAGCCGCACCGGAATCGGAAATCGTTGTGGGCGCCATTGTGGGTCTTGCCGGGTTAAAGCCTTCTTTGGCGGCTCTTTGCGCCGGCAAACGACTGGCTCTTGCCAACAAAGAAACCATGGTGGCGGCAGGTGATATTGTCCGTCGGGAACTCAAAAAATCCGGCGGCGAACTGATTCCCGTTGACAGTGAACACAGCGCAATTTTTCAATGCCTTGAGGCTGTGAAAGAAGAGCGGCGTGCCAAAGAAGTGAATCGCCTTATTTTAACGGCGTCGGGCGGGCCTTTTGCGGGCAAAACTACAAACGATTTGACAGAGATTACCCCCGAAGCAGCCCTTAAGCATCCCAACTGGGACATGGGCGCAAAAATTACAATTGATTCGGCAACACTGATGAATAAAGGGCTGGAGGTTTTAGAAGCCGCACAGCTTTTTTGTGTTTCTGTGGATAAAATTGATGTGTTGGTTCACCGCCAAAGCATCATTCATTCTATGATTGAATTGACAGACGGTGCTGTGCTTGCACAAATGGGCGTGCCCGATATGAAGCTGCCCATTCAGTATGCTTTGACTTATCCCCAGCGCCAGGTAATGACCGATAATGCGCTGGATTTAGCGCAAGTGGGTCAGCTCACCTTTGAAAAACCGGATGTTGAAACCTTTCGGTGTCTTAGCTTAGCGTATGAGGCGGCAAAGGCTGGGCATACTATGCCGTGTGTGTTAAACGGTGCAAATGAAGCAGCGGTTTCGCTGTTTTTACATAAGAAAATAGGATTTTTGGAAATTGCCGAAGTTTTAAAAGGGGTTATGGATAACCACAAGGTGATTCAAAATCCGACACTTGAGGATATTCTTGAGGCAGACAGTTGGGCTCGTGAACAGGTTTATTCACGGGTGCGCTAGCCATCTGCCAGCCGTTTGTTTGCCCGTGGGCAAATGGTTTTGAGACTAGAAACTATGGGCAGAAAGGCTATGGCATTATGACGGGATTATGGACTGCCTTGGCAGCAGTGCTGATTTTCTGCATTTTGATTTTTGTTCATGAACTGGGGCATTTTATCTCAGCAAAGCTTTTGGGCATTCGTGTCCACGAATTTGCCATTGGTATGGGACCTAAACTGTGGAAGCGTCAAAAAGGGGAAACCCTTTATTCTGTTCGTGCTCTTCCCATTGGCGGCTTTTGTGCTCTGGAGGGCGAAAATGAATCTTCAGAGGATGCGCGGGCGCTGTCTAACAAGCCTGCCTGGGCAAAGCTGATTGTTTTGGTTGCCGGCTCTTTTATGAATCTTTTGCTGGGCTTTGTGCTCCTGCTATGCATTTATGGCTCCGTAGACACAGTAGCAGTGCCACAAGTTGCATTTGTAGAAGGCGGCAGCGCTGCAGAAGAAGCCGGACTTTTAGCCGGTGATGAAATTATCCACTTAGGCGGTCGTAGAGTTCATATTGTGGAAGATTTATCCTGGGCAAAGTCCAAGCTCACAGAAGAGCCAACCGAGATTGTCGTTTTGCGGAATGGTCAAAAAGAACACAAAACCATAACGCCTCAAATTGTGGACGGTGCTTTAAATTTGGGCATTCGCATTACACAACAGCCAAACAGTTTGTGGCTTACCATGAAAACCGGCTTTTATAACACTTGTTTTTATGCCGGCGTGGTGGTTGAAACCTTTATCGATTTGCTGCAGGGTGAGGTGAGCTTTAACCAAATGTCCGGTCCCATCGGCATTGTGTCTGAAATCGGCACAGCTGTTCAACAAACAGCTGAAAGAGGTTGGCTGGGCTTTTTAAATTTGTTGCAGCTAACGGTCTTATTAACCATCAATTTGGGCGTTTTCAATTTGTTGCCTGTTCCGGCCTTAGATGGCGGCCGCATCTTTTTTGTGCTTATTGAAATCATTCGAAGAAAGCCCATTCCACCGGAAAAAGAGGGATTGGTGCATGTGATTGGTTTGGTTTTACTGTTGTTGCTTTCTGTTGTGATTGCTTATATGGATGTGATTAAGCTTCTGTTTTAAAAATTACTAAAGTGTAAAGCGAAGTGAGGGAAGAGCTATGGGAAAAATTCAGGTTTTAGATAAATCTGTTTCCAATCAGATTGCGGCGGGCGAGGTTGTTGAACGCCCCGCTTCTGTTGTGAAGGAATTGCTTGAAAATGCATTGGATGCCGGCGCCACCAACATTGTGACGGAAATTAAAAATGGTGGCATTACCTACATTCGTGTAACTGATAACGGCTGCGGCATGTCCCGGGAGGATGTTCCTGTGGCTATGCTGCGTCATGCAACCAGCAAAATTGCAACATCAAGTGATTTAGAAGCCATTATGACCCTTGGCTTTCGTGGTGAGGCTTTATCCAGCATTGGTGCTGTGAGCAAAATGGAGATTTACACCCGCACAGCCGGTGAAGAAACAGGCACACATCTCATTTCGGAAAACGGTGAAATTACAGAATGCTCCGAGGCAGGCTGTCCTGTGGGTACCACCGTTGTGGTGCGGGATTTGTTCATGACAACCCCTGCCCGCATGAAGTTTTTAAAGAAGAACTACACCGAGGCAGGCTACATAAGTGACATTGTAAACCGTTTGGCGTTGGCCCGTGCCGATGTATCTTTCCGTCTGCTTGTTGATGGCAAAGAAACTTTGTTTACAGCCGGAGATTCTGATCTTTTGGGCTGCATTTTTGCTGTTTATGGCAAGGATTTAAAAAACACCATGCGCCCGGCTGATTATGAAGAAGGGGGCATAGCCGTCAGCGGTTTTTGTGCAACCGGCGCCGGAGCAAGACCCAACCGCAGCATGCAAAACTTTTTTGTAAACGGTCGATACATCAAAAGTCCTCTAATGGCCCGCGCCGTTGAAGAGGCATATAAAAACGAGGTTATGGGCGGCAAGTTTCCTGCCTGCGTTTTGCTTTTAACACTGCCGCCAGCCATGGTGGATATCAATGTACACCCCACCAAGCTTGAGGCCAAATTTGCTGACGAAAAAGCGGTGTATCACTGCGTTTACTGGGCGGCTAAAAACGCCCTTTATCAAAAAAATGAAATACCGGCTGTGACTTTAAAAGCCGAAATTGAAAAGGAAGAAACCATGAAAACTGTACCCAAACAAGTGGTGCAGCCAACAAAAACCGTTGCTCAAAAACCTGTTATGCAAGAGGCGGCGGTGGCCTATGTGAAAAAGGAAGCCCCCTTTGTTTGGCAGGGTCTAACCCAGTCTCAAAAGACGGAAACGCCGAAGGTTACAGAAAAAGCCGAACCGACAAGGCAAGAACCTTCGCAGCTTAATATAGAGGCAGGAACCGAGATGGCACCGCCAAAAGAAGTGCCGGCCCCTTCTTTTGAAAAAGAACCGGCGCCCACGGTGCAAAAAGCGGAAGAGACTATGGCAATAAAAGAAGAAACGCCTGCAGCACCAACTGTGGAAAAAACAATTTCCTACCGTGTTTGCGGTCAGGTTTTTGATACATACATCATCGTGGAAAAAGACAATCAAATGCTTTTAGTCGACCAACATGCCGCCCACGAGCGCCTGCGCTATGAAGCCCTCCTAAAACAGTTTGAAGGCAAACAGGTGCAATCACAAATGCTCCTTTTGCCTGTAACGGTGCGGCTGACAGCGGCAGAAGAGGCACTCTTTTGTGAATATCAGGACATGCTCTTTTCCATGGGCTTTGATGCAGAGCTTTTTGGCGATAAAACCGTTATCATTCGCAGCGTGCCCGAGGCACTGGATGAGGCGACTCTGCAAAATCTGTTTGTTGAGGTTTTAGGTCACTTGGGTGACCGTAGAAAAGACGCCCGGGGCGAAAAAGAGCAGCGTGCCCTTTATACCATTGCCTGCAAAAGTGCGGTCAAAGCAGGCAATCAGCTAAAAGAGGCTGAAATCAAAGCGCTTTTAGACGGTGTTTTTGCGCTGGATTCCATTAACACCTGCCCTCACGGTCGACCCATCACGGTGGCGATGACTAAGGGGTTTATTGAAAAGCAATTTAAGCGCATTGTGTGATTTATGAAAAAGGGTTTGGGAGGCAGCTATGCAACAAATTATGGTTGTGGCCGGTCCTACCGCCAGCGGCAAAACCGGTTTTGCCGTTCAGCTTGCCAAAAAGTATGGCGGTGAAGTGATTTCGGCCGATTCAATTCAGATTTATCAAGAACTTAATATTGCCAGCGCCAAGCCCACTAAAGAGGAAATGGAAGGCATCCCACATCACCTGCTGGATATGGTGTCGCCCTTTGACCGCTTTTCTGTGGCCGACTATGTGGAAAAGGCCAAGGCCACCATTGATGAAGTTCTAGCCCGCAAGGCTCTGCCCATTGTGGCAGGCGGCACGGGTCTTTACATCTCTTCGCTGGTTGATAACATAGAATTTTTAGATGAAGCCTGCGACATGAGCGTGCGTGAGGCGTTGCTTTCGCGGGTAGAATCCGAAGGGATTATGCCTTTATATGAAGAGCTGAAAAAAATTGACCCCAAGGCAGCCTTGAACATTCACCCCAATAACAAAAAGCGGGTGGTGCGCGCTTTGGAGATTTATGAAACAACGGGGATGACCTTAACCGAGCAAAATGAGCGGTCAAGAAAAAATCCATCCCCCTATGAGCCTTTTATGATTGCTTTGTGTCCGCCCCGCGAGGTGCTTTATGAGCGGATCAATCGGCGGGTTGACCAAATGGTTACCATGGGACTTTTGGAAGAAAGCAAAAGGCTAAAGGATATGGGGCTTAGCCGTGAGATGCAATCCATGCAGGGCATTGGCTATAAAGAGGTTTTTGATTATTTAGACGGATTCGTCACCTTTGAGGATTGCATTGAAAACATTAAAAAGTCTACAAGACACTATGCAAAGCGGCAACTGACTTGGTTCCGCCGTGATAAGCGGTATCACTGGGTGAACCCCCTGGACGAACAGGCCATAAAGTCCGTTTTGGAGGAATTTACATGGAAGAAGCCTTAAAACTGACAGGAACAGTGACAGAGGTTATTTATTTTAATAAAGAAAACGGTTACAGCATCTTTGACCTTTTGACAGAGGAAAAGGAGATTGTGACCTGCACGGGCACTTTGCCCTTTGTGAATCCCGGTGAGAGCCTGACTGTCATGGGCGGATGGCATCATCACCCCAGTTACGGCAAACAACTGAAGCTGACGGGATTTGTGCGCCCAACCCCTAGTGGTGAAGCCGAAATCCTCGGTTTTTTGGCTTCAGGCATCATTCCCGGGGTGCGCCGTGCTACTGCAGAAAAGCTGGTTTCTAAATTCGGGGCGGATACCTTGCGGGTGATTGCTGATGCACCGGAACGCCTGGCCGAAATTAAAGGCATTACGGAAAAGAGAGCCTTTGAAATTCACAATGCCTATTTGGAAAGTCAGGATTTAGAGCAACTGATTATGTTTATGCAAAAGCATGGCATAGCAACAGGACACGCCATGCGCCTTTATGAACTGTTTGGCGGTCGTGCCGTAGAGAGAATTGAAAAAAACCCTTATTTGCTTTGCGAATATGTCCGTGGCATCAGTTTTCGAGTGGCCGACGGCGTAGCAAAAAGTTTAGGCATTTTGCCTGATGACGAAAACCGCATTCGTTCCGGCGTGAAACACACTTTGACATACGGCGCTTTTTCAGGTGGTCATACCTATTTGCCCCGCACTCTCTTGGTGAGTACAGCGGCGCAGCTTTTATATGCTGACGAGCTTTTAATCGAAAATGCCGTGGTTTCCCTTTTGGCATCTGGGGAGCTTATCAGCGATGTGATTGATGGAACTGAGGGTATATTTTTGCCCGTTTTTTATCAGGCAGAGTACCGCTTGGGTAAAAAGCTTTTGGCTATGGCAGCCGAGGGCAAAAAGGTGAGTCCAAAGGCTCTTCAGGCAGCCGAAAGAGAGATAAGCGAGCTGGAAATGGAGCAGGGCATTGAGCTTGCCCCTTTGCAAAGAGAAGCGGTGATGACGGGGCTGACCTCCGGCTTATCGGTGATAACAGGTGGTCCGGGAACGGGTAAAACCACAGCCATTCGGTTTTTAATTGCAGCCTTTCGCGGGCGTAAGAAAAAAATTGCTCTTTGCGCGCCAACCGGCCGGGCAGCCAAGCGCATGAGCCAGCTTGCCGGTTATGAGGCCAAAACCATTCACAGGCTGTTAGAAGTCGGTTATGCCGACGATGATGATATTATGCGGGAATTCAGCAAAAATGCAGAAGACCCTTTGAGTGAAGATGTTATTATTGTAGATGAAGCCAGCATGGCCGATGTTTTGCTTTTATCGGCGCTGACCGAGGCAATGCGCCCCGAAACACAACTGATTTTAGTAGGCGATTCTGACCAGCTGCCGCCGGTGGGGGCGGGCAACGCCTTAAAGGATGTTATTGCTTCAAAAAAAGCGCCGGTTGTACGGCTTGATACAGTGTTTCGCCAGGCGGAAGAGAGCATGATTGTGCAAAATGCTCACCGCATTAACCGTGGCGAAATTCCGGTTTATAACCAAAAAGACAAAGATTTCTTTTTTGTCAGTGCACCGGATGCCGAAACGATTTGCAAGCAGCTGACCAACCTTTTGGGCGACAGATTGCCCAAGGCCTATGGCTTTGATGCCCTGCGGGATATTCAGGTGATTTCGCCCATGAAAAAAACCACAGCCGGTGTGATTCACTTAAATCAGCTTTTGCAGGAAACATTAAATCCGGCGGGGAAAGAAAAGCGTGAGCGTGCCATGGCCCTGCGGACATTTAGAGAAGGCGACAAGGTCATGCAGGTTAAAAATAACTATGATTTGCCCTGGACATCGGTAGATAATAAGCAAGAGGGCGTGGGGGTTTATAACGGTGACATGGGCGTAATTGAGGATATTGATTCTGAAAGCGTCACCGTGGTGTTTGACGGTGAGCGTCGTGTTTCGTATAAGCCGGCCATGTTAGAAGAATTAGAACATGCCTATGCTGTAACCGTGCACAAAAGTCAGGGCAGTGAATTTCCTGCTGTGGTGATGCCTGTGTTTCACGGCGTGCCAAGGCTCATGACCCGCAATCTTTTGTATACAGCCGTAACCCGTGCCACCCGACTGGTGGTTTTGGTGGGACAAAAGAGTGCGGTAGAAACCATGATTGATAATAACTATGAAGAAAAACGGTATTCGGCTTTGCCGTCATTTTTAGAAGCAAGGCAGTGACAGAATAATGGATAATCAAATTACATACCCTTATATTGAAGAATATTTAAACGCCCTTCAAATGCCGGAGGACGGCTTTTTGCGTGAACTTGAGGACTTTTGTCGCAAAGAAAATATTCCAGCGGCAACGGCGCCCACAGCAAGACTTTTATATCTTTTAGCCGCCATCCATCATCCCAAGCGGGTTTTGGAGATTGGAACGGCAGCGGGATATTCTGCCCTCACCATGTATGAAGGCTCCGGCAAAACCGCCCGCATTATTACTATTGAAAAAGACGAGGAACGATTTTTGCTGGCAAGGCAAAACTTCAGGCAGTTTGGGGCTTTGGATAAAATCAAACCCATTTGCGGGGATGCTGAAGAAATTATAGAAGGTCTTGAACCGGGGTTTGATATGGTGTTTATTGATGCAGCCAAAGGTGCCAGTCAGCGATTTTTTGATTTGGCACTGCCCAAAGTGGCGGCAGGCGGCTTAATTGTGACAGATAATGTGCTCTATGGCGGTCGCACGGCCATGCCCGGCGAACCGGAGCACAAGCACCGCACAGGCGTTCGTGCCATGCGGGACTATCTCTCATTTTTATGTCACAACCCAAAGTTTCATACAACCGTTTTATCGGTGGGTGACGGCGTGGCCGTCACCTTGATAAGAGAGTAGCAGGAGGCAACTATGTATATTATTGTAGGCATTGGAAATCCGGGACGGCAATATGAAAACACAAAGCACAACATTGGCTTTATTAGTTTAGATTTTTTGTCGGCAGCCTGGAACATTCCCATTCAGAAGATTAAACACAAAGCGCTGATCGGCGAGGGTCAGCACAAGGGGGAACGGGTTTTGCTGGTAAAACCCCAAACCTTTGTCAATCTTTCCGGTGAGAGCGTGGGTGAAATCGCCCGGTTTTACAAGGTGCCCCCTGAAAATATTATTGTTATTTATGATGATGTAAATTTAGACACAGGTCGCATCCGCATTCGCCCCAAGGGTTCAGACGGCGGCCACAACGGTATGAAATCGCTTATTTATCATTTGCACAGTGATAATTTCCCCCGGATTCGTTTGGGTGTTGGGCAAAAGCCCGAGAACTATGATTTGGCCGATTGGGTTTTATCGAAATTTACCGATGAGGAAGTTAAAACCCTGTCCAAAGCGGTGGACTCAGTCCCCGACATGGTTGAAGAAATTATGGAACGAGGCGTGCAAAGTGCCATGAACCGTTTTAACGGCAAGTAATAACCATTATGGTAAAAGAAACGGTGTGAAGGTTTTGTTTGAAGCAATTTTATCAGCTCACAGTGAGTGGAAAACTTTAGAAACCGCCTTTTGTAAAGGTCAACTGCCCTTGTCTGTCACCGGGTTGACAGACCAGGCGAAAGCGCAGTTGGCCGCCTCTTTGTGCGCTCAAAAACAAAAAGGCGCCATGGTGGTTTGTGACAGTGATTACACAGCACGCCGTTTTTGTGAAGACCTTGCTTTTTTTGCCGGTTGTGAGCCTATCTATTACCCTTCAAAAGAAATTGAATATTATCGGGTTGATGCAAAAAGCAACGAGTTGGAAGCGCAGCGCTTAGCGGCTTTGGGCCGTTTGGCAGAAGAGGGCGAGGGTGCCTTTTTTGTTTTGGGAGTGGATGCTCTTTTGCAGTTTGCTGCCGATTTTAAGGCTTTTAAACAGTCCCGCATTACCCTCCAAGATGGGGGCACCTATGAAACCGAACGGCTTTTAGAAGAACTGGAAGCTTTAGGCTATGTCCGTGAAGAAATGGTGGAGGCAAAGGGTCAGTTTTCCGTTCGTGGCGGCATTATTGATGTATATCCACCCTCGGCAGAAAACCCATACCGTATCGAGTTTTTCGGTGATGAAATTGATTCAGTCCGTGAATTTGACCCCATTATGCAAACTTCCATTCAGCGGCTTTCTTCTGTGCGGATTGAGGCGGCGAAGGAACAGCTTTCCCACCAAACGGGTCACCCCTGCGTGACGGATTATATATCCCCGGATATGCCGGTTTTCTATAACGAACCCGCCCGCATCTCTGAGCGCGCCGAGGGATATTTGTGGGATATTGGCGAAACGGTGACGGCGCTTTTGGAAAAAGGCGTTATTGAAGAGGCGAAAGAGGCCTATATTCATGATTACGGCAAAGTGTTAAAAGAGCTGCTGTGTCACCCCTTTGTGGGGCTTTTCACATTGCCCCAATCCACCGGCGACTATCGACCGGCCATGTCAGTTAATGTGACCAGCCATGGCATCAATACCTATTCCGGTCATCGTGATATGCTTTATGCCGATTTGGAAAATTGGCTTTCTGAAGGCTTTGCGGTTGTGGTTGCGGCAACCAGCAAGCTGCAGTGTGAGGCGCTTTTCAGAGAATTTTCAGATAGAGAGTTGCCGGTGTTTTTAGCCTCTGACCCAAACGAAGCGGCAGCAGGGAAAATTTTGGTTACAGAGGGTGCTATTAAAAAGGGCTTTTCTTACCCCAATTGTCGTTTTGTCTTAATTGCAGAGGGCGAAATTTTTGGCCGTGAATCCAAGCGTGCCCGCCGGAAAAAAGCGGCACGAGGCAATAAGCTAAAAAGCTTTGACGATTTAGACATTGGCGATTTTGTTGTGCATGCCACTCACGGCATAGGACAATATGTGGGTCTTGATACCCTGACAGTGGAGGGACATTATAAAGATTATTTAAAGATTAAATATGCAGGGGATGACTTTTTATATGTTCCCTGCGACCAGCTTGAGCTTTTGCAGAAATATATTGGCAAAGAGGCTCGTGTCCGATTATCTAAAATGGGCGGTGCTGATTTTGCCCGTCAAAAAGCCAAGGTTAAAAAATCAACCATGGAAATGGCCCAGGGCTTAATCGCCCTTTACGCCGCACGACAGGCGAGCACCGGCTATGCCTACAGCCCTGATACCGCCTGGCAAAAAGAATTTGAAGACCATTTCCCCTATGAAGAAACAGAGGACCAGCTGACCGCCATCTCTGAGGTCAAAGCCGATATGGAAAGTGAGCGTCCCATGGACCGTCTCCTTTGCGGTGATGTGGGCTATGGCAAAACAGAGGTTGCCTTGCGGGCTGCTTTTAAAGCTGTTCAGGATTCAAAGCAGGTGGCGTATTTAGCGCCCACAACCGTGCTTGCGTTGCAGCACTATAACACTTTTACAAACCGCATGCGGCATTTTCCTGTTAAAGTTGAGCTTTTGAGCCGCTTGGTGCCAGCAAAGGAACAGGCGGCCATCATAAGGCGGCTCAAAACCGGCGAAACCGATATTGTCATTGGCACCCATAAGCTTTTGGGTCAGGAGATTAAGTTCCGTGATTTAGGTCTTTTGGTCATTGACGAAGAGCAGCGGTTTGGTGTGCGCCACAAAGAACGCATTAAAGAAATGAAAAACAATGTGGATGTGCTCACTCTGTCGGCAACGCCCATTCCCCGAACTCTGCACATGTCTATGGTCAACATTAAAGACATGAGCCTGCTTTCGGAACCGCCCCAAGACCGCTATCCTGTGTCCACCTATGTGGTTGAGTATAATCCCGTTATTTTAGAAGATGCTATTAAAAAGGAACTCTCCCGTGGGGGCCAGGTTTATTATCTTCACAATCAAACCCAGAGCATTGCCTCTTGTGCCAGAAGGCTGCAGGCGGCATTGCCGGAAGCTCGCATCCGGTTTGCTCACGGACAGATGGACCCGGAAGAGCTTGAGGATGTTATGCTGACCATGCAAAACGGCGAAATTGACATTTTGGTTTGCACCACCATTATTGAAACAGGACTTGACATTCAAAATGTTAATACCATGATTATCGAAGATGCCGACCGGCTTGGTCTTTCGCAGCTCTATCAGCTCAGGGGGCGTGTTGGTCGCAGCAACCGCCGTGCCTATTGTTATCTCACCTATCAGCGGAATAAATCCCTGCGGGAAGAGGCAGTGAAGCGCCTTTCGGCCATTCGTGAATTTACGGAGTTTGGCTCGGGCTTTAAAATTGCCATGCGGGATTTGGAAATCAGAGGTGCGGGCAATTTGCTGGGTGCCGAGCAGCACGGACACATGGAAACTGTTGGTTATGACATGTATTGCCGCTTGCTTGAAGAGAGCGTGAATGAGCTGCAGGGGCGTGCGGCTACAGCTGAAGAGTGGGAGCCGCAGCTTGACTTTGAGGCGGATGCCTACATTCCGGCCACCTACATTCGCAGCCACCGTTTGCGCCTTGAATTTTATAAAAAAATTGGTGCCATCAGTTCAGAAGAAGATGTGCGCATCACAACGGAAGAACTCATCGACCGTTTTGGTGATTATCCGGCCTGTGTGGGCAATCTTTTGTTGGCCGCCCAAAGCCGTGCCCTTGCAAAAGAGGTGGGCATTTCACAGATAACCGCCAAAGACGGCAGCATTCTTTTCTATTTTAAGGATACCTTTAATCCGGCAGAAATTGCAGATTTAATTGGTAAATACCAGGGCCGGATTTTGCTTTCAGCCGGTAAAAAGCCTTATTTTGCCTATCGCATGACAGAGGCGGATAAAAAAGCTGTTGCAGGCTGTATTAAAAGTTTGTTACAGACCTTTAAAGACTTGCGCAACGAAGAAAAGTAGTGTATAATAATCTTGTTAGGTATGTACAGACACAGTTTTCATTTAAAACTTGTCGATTCATCAGATAAATTGACAAAAAGGAGTGTTAAACATGAAAAAGATGAAAAAAATTGCTGCACTTGTTTGCGTATTCGCCCTTTTGTTTACCATGGCAGGTTGCGGTAAGCTTCAAATTTCCAAAGAAATTGCAACCGTTAACGGTCGTGTTATCACCAAGGCTGAATACATGTATTATTTGGAAAATGTAAAACAGCAAATGTTGGCTGAATCCGGCACTCAGGATGCTGAAGGCTTCTGGAATGCAGAAATTGACGGCGAAAAAGCTAGCGAGCTTGCCAAAAAGCGTGCTTTGGAAGAGGCTGTTCGTGTTGAAATTGCCTGCATTAAGGCAGAAGAAAGTGGTCTTAGCATTCCCGCAGCTGATCTTTCACAAATTCGTGCTATGATTAAAAGCACAGAAGCAGAGCAAAAAGCACAGGTTGATTACATTAAAGATTTTACCGGTCTTTCTGACCAGCAGCTCATCGACATGCTGTGCAAAACAACTTTAGCCAGCATGTATGCAGCAGAATATAACGCCCAAAATCCCGATGCTCTTGTGCCCACCGATGCTGAGATTAAAGCGGCCTATGAGCAGGAATATGTTCATGTTAAGCATGTGTTAATCGGCAACACTGATGAAAGCGCTGCTGAAAGCGGAGAAGAGCTTTCAGCCGAAGAAAAGGCAGTTGCCGCCGAAGCCTATAAAGCATCACAGCAGGCAAAAGCGGCCGAAGTTCTGCAAAAGGCAAAAGCCGGCGCAAACTTTGATTCTTTAGTTCGTGACTATGGCGAAGACCCCGGCATGGAAGAAAGTCCCCAGGGTTATACCTTCACAAAGGGCACCATGGTTGCAGAATTTGAAGATGCAGCCTATGCTTTGGCCGTTGGCGAAGTTTCTGATTTGGTGGAAACCAGCTTTGGTTGGCACATCATTAAAAAGTATGCCCTGCCCACAAGTGGTACAGACTACGAAACGGCGAAAGAAAACATCACAGCTGTTCTTTCCCAGGATAAATATAACGCCGTGATTGATGCCTTTAAACCCGAAATGACCGTTGAAATTCGTCAAAGTGTTATTAACGGCATTAAAGTTAAATAATAAGTGAAGCGTAAAAATAAGCCTGCATCCGAATTGATGGATGCAGGCTTTTTTGTATAACGAAACTCACGCGATTGTTCTGTGGTTCAATAAAGGTTAATCAACAAACAAAGCCTTCCCCTCAAGGGGAAGACTTGCGTAAAAAAACCCATTTATGGGTAGTAAGTAACAGTTGCATGGCTGGCAGGCCAATAAAAAACGCTAATGTAGTGCCGCCGGCAGCATTAGGGCTATACCCAAAAATAAAACCCACCCGCATATAGCGGGTGGATATTTTTTATGTCATATTTTATAGTCCGTTGGGGTTTTTCACCATGAAGTTCCAGGCGTCTTTGCACATTTTTTCAAGACCAAACTGGGCTTCCCAACCAAGAAGCTCTTTGGCTTTTTTGGGGTCAGCATAGCATTCAGCAATGTCGCCGGAACGACGAGGTGCAATTTTATAAGGCACATTAACACCATTAACACTTGAGAAAGCATTTACCATTTCAAGCACGCTGTAGCCATGGCCTGTTCCCAGGTTATAGGCATCGATGCCCTTTGTGGCCATAACTCTTTCAACGGCTTTAATATGACCACGCGCCAGGTCAACCACATGAATGTAATCGCGAACGCCGGTGCCGTCTTTTGTGTCATAGTCGTCACCAAATACGCTGAGAATTTCAAGCTTGCCGGCTGCAACCTGGGCCACATAAGGCATCAGGTTGTTGGGGATGCCGTTGGGGTCTTCGCCAATCAAACCGGATTCGTGAGCGCCAATGGGATTAAAATAACGAAGAAGCGCAATGCTCCAATCTTTGTCGGGCACACACAAGTCACGCAGAATGTTTTCAATCATCAGCTTTGTGCTGCCATAGGGATTGGTGGTTGAAAGGGGGAAGTCCTCACGAATGGGAACAGAAGCAGGATTGCCATAAACGGTAGCCGAGGATGAGAAAACCAGCTTCTTAACATTATATTTTGCCATGGTTTCACACAAAAGGAAGGTGCCTGTTAAGTTATTGTGATAATACCACAGGGGCTTTTGTACCGATTCGCCAACAGCTTTAAGGCCGGCAAAATGGATAACGGCATCAATTTTGTTTTCGCTAAAAATGGTTTCTAAACCCTCACGGTCTAACAGGTCTGTTTCATAGAACTTAAAATCTTTACCTGTAATCTGTTTAACGCGTTTTAAAGATTCGGGCTTTGAATTAAGAAAGTTGTCTAAAACAACAATGTCATACCCGTTTTCCAAAAGCTCAACACAAGTGTGTGAACCAATAAAACCGGCGCCGCCGGTGACTAAAATTGACATAATTTTCAACTCCTAAAGGTGATATTTTCTTACCTATTAGTATAATGGTTTTTCCTTTATTTGTCAAGGATTTCACGGCATTTCATATTGGATATAAATTTCTTGTGTTTCCGGCTTCCAATCCACATTACAATCTAAAGATTCGGTGGCAAAACGCAGGGGAATGAGAGTGCGCCCATCGCGAATCATTGGCGCAATGGGGAGAATGGTGATTCGGCCGTCAACAAAGGCGGCGGTTTCGTCGATATGTAAAATGACCATGTGCCCGCCTCGTTGCAGGGTTACCTTCTTTTCTGCCTCATCCCATTGCACCGTACCGTCAATGGCTTCTACAACGGCACGAATGGGGAGAAGAGTGTGACCATCATAAATGGCGGGTGCGACATCCAACGGGATTTTGTCTTCACCGTTTTTCATAACCTTGTTCCCGATTTGCAAAAGCAAGGTGCCAGGGGTAGCTGGTTCAACCGGTTCTATGGGTTCCTCTTTTGAAACGCTGAAGTCTTTTGTTGCTACAAATTGATAATTTCCGCTGGCGTCGCTCGCAGGGGCCAAACCGCCCACAACCTGACCGCAAGAGGCATAAGAGAAATCGGTTTTTGGGTTGCCGTTTTTGTCAATATAGCCCCAAAGTCCGTCTTTTAAAACTGCGGCAAATCCCTCTGAAAAAGAAGTGGCTTGCTCCCAAACGGCAGGCAGGACAAGTGAAAAGGAGGCATCCAAATAGCCCCAGCCTTCATCGGTTGCCACAGGGCAGAGTCCCTCGGAAAAGTCGCCAATATAATTGTAAACAAAGGAAGTTCTTGCTTTGCCCAGGGTGTCAATAATGCCCCATTTTCCGTTTTTCATGGCTTTGATCAAACCATTTGTTATGTTGGGATTAAGTTGTGACCAAGTGGGTTTTACTATCAATGCGCCGGTGGTATCAATAACACCGTACTGACCGGATTTCACCACGGCAGCACCTTCTGTAAAATCAAAGGCCAACTCAAACTTTGGTGCAATCACAAGCGCTCCTTCGGTGTTAATATAACCGTAAGCATCTCCTTGCCGCACACAGGCAAGTCCTTCGCTGAAGGAATAGGCTTCTTCGTAGGTGGGAACAATGGCCATGTCCCCCTCTTTGTTTATGTATCCGTAGGTCCCTTCTTGCTTAACAAGGGCCAATCCATCTGAAAAAGAGTGGGCATCTTCAAAGGAAAAGGGAATAACGACTTTGCCGCTGGTGTTCACATAGCCCCAAAGCCCCTCTTCGTTTTTCACGGCTGCAAGCCCCTGGGAAAACGGCTCGGCATGAGCAAAAGTGGGGGAGATGACCGGCTTTCCCTTTTCATCAGTAAAGCCAAAGAGTGTGCCTTGGCGCATAGTGCGAAGACCTTCTGAAACCTCGCCCAAAAAGTCCCATTTGGGTGCTAAAACCGTTTTTAAGTTCTGGTCAACAAGGCCCCATTTTAAGTCTGTGACCACCCGAGCTGTGCCATCATTAAAAGAATATGCCATAGAATATGTTTCCTGCGCATCTACAGGGATGCACAGGAAAAAAAGCAAGCAAAGGCTAATATATATTTTTTTCATTTTAGATAACTCCTTATGTTTTATCACTTTTTATTGTATCGCAAATTTCCCTTTTTTTCAACATTTTTTTGGCAAAACAAGATGACAATCATTTCTATATGCTGCGTATAATTATCTTTACTTTAGTCATAAAATGTTGTATAATAATGGTATTACATAAAGAGTGTAGATGGGTCTTTTTATGACTTTAAAACCTCGTGCAGAAAGAAGGATTTGTGTGAACACAAAGCTGGAGGCTTGGAAACAAAGTTTGCATCATAAGCATGTTTGCGTTGTGGGCATTGGCATTAGCCACTTGCCCTTAATTGAATATTTGGTGAAGCTGGGCGCTGTTGTGACAGCTTGCGACAAACGGACCGAAAGCGAATTGGGCGAAACAGCCCATAAGCTGCGCCAACTGGGCGTTAAGCTGGAACTGGGTGAAGGGTATCTTTCCCATTTGTCGAGGGATGTTATTTTTAAAACTCCCGGTCTGCGTCCGGATGTGCCGGCGCTTTTGGATGCTATGAAGCAAGGCGTTTTGGTCACATCCGAAATGGAAGTGTTTATGGATTTGTGTCCGGCACCTGTTACGGCGGTGACAGGCAGTGACGGCAAAACCACAACCACTACGCTTATTTACAAGCTTTTATCGGCAGCGGGTTTTAAAACCCATGTGGGTGGTAACATTGGTGCCCCCTTGCTCCCAGTGATTGATTCCATTGCCGAAACTGACAGAGTGGTGCTTGAATTATCCAGCTTTCAGTTGCAAACCATGACACATAGCCCGCAAACAGCGGTTATTACCAACATAACCCCCAACCATTTGGACTATCACAAGGACTATGAAGAATACATCGCTGCAAAACAAAACATTTTGCAGTATCAAACCGGGGATAATTTGGCAATACTAAATTTAGACAATAAGGTCACCTGGGGTATGATTAAAGAAGCAAAAGGCAAGGTGCTCACCTTTTCAAGACAGCAAGATGCCGACATTTGCCTTAAGGGTACAGAGATTGTTTATCAAGGAGCACCCATTTTGGATGTGCGCACCATCAAAATCCCCGGCAATCATAACATAGAAAACTATATGGCGGCTATTGGCGCTGTGTATCCGGCGGTAAGCGCTGGACACATTCAAACCTGCGCAGCCGAGTTTGGCGGCGTGGCTCATCGCATTGAGTTTGTGCGGGAACTTGAGGGCGTTCGTTATTATAACAGCTCCATTGATTCTTCTCCTAACCGCACCATAAACACCTTGTCGGTCTTTTCCGCACCGGTTGTGTTGATTGCGGGGGGTAAGGATAAGGGTATTCCTTATGATGACCTGGGTCCTGCCATTTGTGAGCATGTTAAGTGCCTGGTTTTAATTGGTGCCACAGCAAACACCATTGCCCAGGTGAGCAAAAAGGCGGCGCCGGAGGTGCCCATTGTGTTTGCCGAAAGCTATGAAGATGCGGTTTTAAAAGCGAAAGAAGCGGCAAGCTGCGGTGATGTTGTGTTGCTTTCCAATGCAAGCACAAGTTTTGACTTGTTTAAAAACTTTGAAGAACGCGGTAATTTATTTAAGGAACTGGTGAATCGTTTATGAAAAACGCATTGTTACAGTTAGCAGCCAAAGACGGCATATCCGGCTTTGAATTTTCGCTTACAGAGGCGGTGAGCAATTTGCTTGCGCCTTATTGTGCCTCTGTGGAAAGAGACCCCATGGGGAATGTGGTGGGCGTGATTCCGGCCAAAAACCCCGATGCAAAATCCGTTATGCTGGAAGCGCACATAGACGGCATTGGCCTTATGGTATCCGGCATCAGCGAAGACGGATTTTTATCCTTTGTGCCCGTGGGCGGTGTGGATTGTGCCATTTTGCCCGGTGCCGAGGTGCGGGTTTGGGGCAAAGAGATTTTGTATGGCGTTATTGGTGCCAAGCCTCCTCATTTGCAAAGCGGCGGACAGGATAAAGCCACAGAAATTAAAGACATGTTTATTGATTTGGGTCTTTCCGGCGAAATGGTTCGGCAGAAGGTTTCGGTGGGCGATATGGTCTGCTTTGCCGAAGAACCGGCCGAGCTTTATAATGATATTTTGTCGGGCAAAAGCTTTGATGACCGGGCCGGACTCATTTCACTAATTTTGTGTTTAGAGGCTTTAAAGGGCAAGGACTTGCCGTTCACAATTTATGTGGTGGCGGCTGTGCAAGAAGAGGTTGGTTTGCGTGGCGCTGCCATGGTTAGCGAAAGACTGGCGCCCGATTGTGCCTTTGTGGTGGATGTTTGCCACGGTGATACGCCGGATGGGGGTTCAGAAAGCATCTTTAAGCTGGGTAGCGGTGCCGTTGTCAGCTTTGGCCCCAACATTCATCCTTATTTATCGTCGCTAGCCAAAGAGGTGGCTGAAAAAGAAGATATTGCCGCTAGCTTCGATGCTGACGGCGGTGACACAGGCACCGATGCCTGGGCTGTTCAGGTTGCCAATGGGGGCATTCCTGTGTTGCTTTTATCCATTCCCTTAAGGTATATGCACACCACGGTGGAAACCCTGCATTTTGATGATGTGCAGGCGGTGGGTGATTTGCTGGCAGCCCTTTTGCAAAATTTGGATTTGGAGGTGCTTGCATGTACCTTTCAGAATTAACCAATCTTGCCGGCGTATCGGGTAACGAAAACGCCGTGCGCTCTTATATTAAAGAAAAAATAACTCCCTTTTGTGACCGGATTGAAATTGATTCAATGGGCAATCTCATGGCCTTTCGAAAAGGCACAGAAAATTGTGGCAAAACTCTTATGCTTTGTGCCCACATGGATGAGGTGGGTCTCATTGTCAGCCGCATTACCGAAGAGGGATTTTTAAAGTTTAAAACCGTAGGGGGTATTGACCCCCGGGTGTTAATATCCAAGCGGGTGTTGGTAGGCTCTGCGGGTCTTTCCGGCGTGATTGGCCGAAAGGCCATTCACCTGCTCACCCCTGATGAACGCAAAAAAGCACCCAAGGTAAAAGAACTTTATGTAGACATTGGTGCAAAGGACAAAGCCGATGCAGAAAGCAAGGTATCTGTCGGAGACTATATCACATTCGATAGTGCTTTTGTGCCTTTTGGCGATGGTTTAATCAAGGCCAAGGCCTTGGATGACCGCCTTGGTTGTGCCATTTTGCTGGAATTAGCGCAGGAGCCTTGCCCGTGGGATGTTTGCTTTGCCTTTACGGTGCAGGAAGAGGTGGGTCTTCGTGGTGCGCGGCTGTGTGCACGGCGTGTAAAGCCCGACATGGCGTTGGTGATAGAGGGAACAACCTGTTCAGATTTGCCAGAAACAGAAGAAAGAGCCGTATCCACCCGTTTAGGTAAGGGTGCAGCTATTTCCTTGATAGATGGCGCCACCAGCTATAATCGAAAAGTGGCGCAAAAGTTATATCAGATGGGTGAAAAGAACGGCATCCCTGTGCAGTTTAAACAAACAGCCACCGGCGGCAATGATGCCGGCATTATTCATGTTTCAGCCGGCGGTATTGTAACAGCGGCGATTTCCGTGCCGGCACGGTATATACATTCGCCGGTGAATGTCATTTCTCTTAAAGATTATCAGGCGGCGAAAGATTTAACCCGATTATGGATTCAGGAGGTTCAACATGTTGACTTTGCTCAAAACACTTTGTGATGCCAATGCCCCTTCCGGCTGTGAAGGGAATTTAGCATCCTTGATAAAAAAGGAAATTGAGTCCTGTGCCGACGAGGTGTGGCAAGACGCCTTAGGCAACTTAATTGTGCATAAAAAGGGTGACGGCACAAAGCTGATGCTCTGTGCCCATATGGATGAGATCGGTCTGGTTGCCACCTGTTATGGCGAAAAGGGGCAGATTTATGTTTCGGCTTTGGGCGGTGTTTTTCCTCACACGGCTCTTTATCAGCGTGTTCGGTTTGAAAACGGTGCTGAGGGTGTGCTGGTGCCGGACGGCCAGGAAGCAGAGTTGCTTAAGGATTTAAAGCTGTCTAGGCTCTATGTAGATATTGGCGCTAAAGATGCAGAAGAAGCGTCAGCCCGTGTGGCCTTGGGCGAAGGGGCTGCTTTTGTTGGCGCCTATTGCGAACAGGGTGACACCGTGATTTCAAAGGCACTGGATAACCGCGCCGGTTGCTATGCGTTGATTCAGGCGCTTCGGGAAGCCGAGACAAATAAGCAGGATATTTATGCCGTTTTCACCGTTAGTGAAGAGTTGGGCTTGCGGGGTGCCAAAGCCGTTGCTGAAACCGTAAAGCCGGATTATGCCGTGGCGCTGGATGTTACAAGAACCGGTGATGCAGCCTGCGGACCGAAAATGTCGGTTCGTTTAGGTGGTGGTGCGGCTATTAAAATTATGGACAGCTCCATGCTGGCACATCCCATCATTAAAGAACGCCTGCAAAACCTGTGCAAAGAGCATAACATTTTATGGCAGGCGGAGGTACTTGAAAGAGGCGGCACCGATGCAGGTGCCATTCATTTAACAGGGGGCGGCGTTCCCTCGGGCTGCATTTCCATTCCCCTGCGCTATGTGCACACCCCGGGCGAAATGCTGTGCCGTAAGGATTTAGAGCAGGTGGTTGCTTTAACCAAGGCGTTAATTGAAGAAGGTATTTAACAAAAACGACAACAAAAAAATTACCATAGAGAAATTGCAGCCGGGTTTATGCTTTGCTGCAATTCTTTTTAGCCAAAAAAGTCTTTCGGGTGAAACCTGTCAAATTTGACAAGTGTAATTTGCAAAAACAAAAATTATATGGTACAATAATTAAAAATTAAGAAAAATACTTTTCTATTTATAAAAAATGCAACCTGCAGTTGCTTTTAAAAACCAACCGAAGTTGCTTGCATCCCTCTGTTTCAGTTGATATGATGTAATACATGAGTGCAAGAAAGAGTAAAAATGACTTTAATTTGTAAATCCAGTAAGGAGTGAGCGTTGGTTATGACAATCGGGGAAAAGATTTTAAAGCTGCGCACTTTGGCGGGGCTTTCCCAAGAGCAGCTGGCAGAAAAGGTGTCAGTTTCAAGACAATCAGTTTCAAAGTGGGAAATGAATCAGGCTATGCCGCAAATTGATAAGGTGCTGCAGCTTTGCAGTTTATTTGATGTGACAACGGATGAGCTTTTGCACGACGAGATATCCCTGCAAAAAGAACAAAAAGCAAATGAGACATCCAATAAATATTTTGGTACAGATGGCTTTCGCGGTGAGGCAAATGTGAGCCTGACCTCTTATCAGGCCTATCAGGTTGGGCGGTTTTTGGGCTGGTATTATGGCTCATCGCTGGCTGGTTGCACCAAGGTGGGCTATCGCCCTCGCATTGTGATTGGTAAAGACACAAGACGCTCAAGCTATATGCTGGAATATTCCATAGTAGCAGGGATTACCGCCTCGGGTGCCGATGCTTATATGCTACATGTAACCACAACCCCCAGTGTTTCCTATGTGACCCGGCAGGAAGAGTTTGATTGTGGTATTATGATAACCGCTTCGCACAATTCTTATTATGACAACGGCATTAAAATCATTAACCGCTATGGCGAAAAACTGGATGATGACACAACGGCCTATGTTGAAGCTTATTTAGACGGCAATATGAAAGCCCTGGGCTTTGACAGTGGCGACCTGCCTCTTGCAAACCGGGAAAAAATCGGCTGTATTGTGGATTATGTTTCCGGTCGAAATCGCTATGTGGGTTATCTCATTTCGTTGGCTTCACATTCTTACAAAACGATGCGGGTGGGCCTTGATTGTGCCAACGGCGCCGCCTGGATGATTGCAAAATCGGTGTTTGATGCCCTGGGGGCACAAACGGTGGTGATTGGGGCTGAACCAAACGGCTTAAACATCAACAAAGGTTGTGGCTCAACACACATAGAAAATCTTTGCCGATTAGTGAAAGAGCAGCATCTGGATGTTGGCTTTGCCTTTGACGGCGACGCTGACCGTTGCATTGCTGTTGATGAAAACGGCAACATCGTGGATGGAGACATGATGCTCTACATTTTAGGCAAAAGACTAAAAAGCCGTGGCATGCTGAATCATAACAAGGTGGTGGGCACGGTCATGACCAACAGCGGCCTTTTGTCAAGCCTTGCGGCTTTGGGAATTTTCTGTGAGCAAACGGCGGTGGGCGACCGATTTGTTTATGAATGTATGCAGGAAAATGATTATGCTTTGGGCGGAGAACAATCCGGTCATGTTATTTTGAAAAAATATGCCACAACAGGTGATGGCATTTTGACGGCCATTATGCTCATGGAAGAAATTTGCGATTCTAAGCTTTCTCTTTCAAAGCTTAAGCAGGACATCACCCTATATCCCCAATACATGCAAAATGTACGGGTGAAAGATAAAGAAGCCGTTTTGGCCGATGCTGCCGTTTTAGAGGCGCTGGCTAAAGTAGAAAGACAGATTAACGGTTGCGGCAGAGCGCTTTTGCGTCCCAGCGGCACCGAACCAGTTATCCGCGTGATGATTGAAAGTGACAATGAAGAGCAGTGCCGAGCCTATGCTGAAGAAATTGTAAATGCTATAAAAAATGGAGGTCATACCGTTGACTGATTCTTTAAAAACAACCACGCTGTTTGATTGCAAAACCGATTATTTAGCCCCCTTGTTTGCAGGAAGTGAATACCCATGGGAAATGTTACCTAAAATTAAGGACTACATTAAGGACTTAATTCAAAAGGGCATGCCCGGATTTGCAAAGCTAAAAGACAATGTGCTGGTAGGGGAAAATGTAACAGTGCACCCTTTGGCTGTGATTGAAGGCCCCACCATTTTGGGACCGGGAACCGAGGTACGCCCGGGGGCTTATATCCGCGGTGCTGTTATAACAGGGCCCAATTGTGTCATCGGCAATGCAACCGAGCTGAAAAACTGTGTGTTGTCTAAAGGTGTCCAGGTGCCCCATTATAACTATGTAGGGGACTCTGTTTTGGGCACGGGTGCTCACATGGGCGCCGGTGCGGTTTGTTCCAATTTAAAGGCGGATAAAAAACCAGTGGTGATTCATGGGGAAGTGCCGATAGAAACGGGACTTCGTAAAATCGGCGGCATCATTGGTGACGGCGGTGATGTGGGATGTGGTTGTGTTTTAAATCCGGGTACGGTTATCGGTAAAAACACAGCGGTGTATCCACTCGTTTCCCTGCGGGGTGTTTATCCTGCCAATTCCATTGTGAAAGCCACTGACAAGGTTGTGGCTAAAGAAGAACGGATATGAAAAACAAAAAGGGATGCTGAACCTTTTGGTTAGCATCCCTTTATAAAAACAATATTATTTCTTTCGTTTTAAGATCAACTGCTCTAAATGTGAAAAATCGCTGTTGCGAATCATGTCAGCGGTTAAGGTGACGGAAGCGCCGCACATGCAACACTCTAAAATTAAGTTATCTTCCTGCACTTCCACATCAATCATGTTTGAGCCGCATTCGCAAAAAAGCTTTTCCCGGTCTGAAAGTTCCTGAATTTTGTCCAAAGCCTTCAACATGGTTACACCGTTTTTACCGGTGTGCTCCAGGCCGCAGGCGGCAATTACTTCTTCTATGTAATGCTCACTGTGCATAACGGCATTGTGCACCGCCTCGCTGCGACCAATGAAAACAAGACCAACCATCACATTGGGGCAGGTATATTCGGTGCAGTCCTTTTTTGCAAGGCTTTGAAAAGGCAGTGAGAATTTGTGAATGTCGTCACAAACCATGCATTGTAATGTTATAATGTAGTTATTTTTATTTTCGGGTGCAATTAAAAGAGAAGACTGGCCGCAATTGCATTGCACACTCACGCTTTTGTTGCCCGAAAGTTCAAACATTGAAAAATCACCAAAGGCAATTTCACCGCAACCGGGACAACGATATGCAGCGGTTCTGTCAAAATTGATAATCATAGTGAATCCTCGCTCAAAATTGTTCTTTGCTGCCTCACCATTATAGAGGCACCCTCACACCTATTCATCATACTACAAACCGACGATTTTGTAAAGAGAATTTTATTTTTTTTATGCGAAAAAAGCGGGCAATATATAAAGGGAAAAAGTTTGTTTTTTGCCATATTATTTCTCCTTTTGCCATAAAAAAATAATTTATACTTGACTATGGGATATTTAATGTGTATAATTGTTTAGGGAAATGGAACTGTTTCCTTTGTGCAAGACATAAATGGGATATCCTTGCATTACAATAATAATGATAGTAAAAAAATACGGATTGAAAGTTACGGAGAATATATATGACTTGGTTACACATTTTTAACTGTTCGATTGCCGCGTTGTTTCTTCTTTGTTATTCGTATCAATTGTTTTATATTGCATACGGATGCTTTAAAAAAGCAAAGATGTATCCGGAAGTCGAGCCGAAAAACCGGTATGCTGTGCTGATTCCCGCGCGAAATGAAGAAGCTGTTATCAGCCAATTGATTGACTCCATTAAAAAACAGGACTATCCACTTGAACTTTTAGATATTTATGTTTTGGCCGACAATTGCGATGACAAAACAAAAGAGGTAGCCGAAGCAAGCGGCGCCATTGTGTATGAGCGTCAGGATAAGCTCCATGTGGGTAAAGGTTTTGCTTTAGAGTTTTTGCTGAACATTATTAAAAAGACAAAGACCCTTGATTATTACGACGGTTATTTCATTTTTGATGCGGATAACCTGTTAAATGCCCGGTATATTACCGAGATGAATAAATGCCTTGCTGCCGGCAACAAAATTGTCACCAGCTACCGAAATTCCAAAAACTATGGCACAAACTGGATTAGTGCCGGTTATTCCCTTTGGTTTTTAAGAGAAGCGCGGTTTTTAAACAGCGTCAGAACCTTGCTTGGCACCAGTTGTGCCGTTTCCGGAACCGGCTTTTTGGTTCACCGTGACATTATTAAAAAGCAAGACGGCTGGAAGCATTTTCTGTTGACCGAGGATATTGAGTTCACCACCGATCAGGTAATTCGAGGAGAAAAGGTAGCCTATTGTGATGCCGCTCAGTTTTATGATGAGCAACCGGTGACCTTTAAGCAATCCTGGAATCAGCGCCTCAGATGGTCCAAAGGCTTTTTGCAGGTTTTACACAACTATGGCGGCAAGCTGCTGCGGGGCTGTGTTCAAGGAAAGAGCTTTTCTTGTTATGACATGTTAATGACCATTGCACCGGCGTTTGTTACATCAATCTTGACCATTGTTGTGAATGCGGGCGCTTTGGTATACGCCCTGATTTTTAATGCAAAAGTGATTGTTCCCGTTGTGATTGAATGTGCCATAACCTTTTTAAGCATTTATCTCACCTTGTGGTTTGTGGGTGCTATCAGCGGCGTTTATGAGTGGAAAAACATTCGTTGCTCTGCTTTTAAAAAGATTAAGTCGTTTTTCACTTTCCCGTTCTTTATGCTGACTTACATTCCCATTTCCATCACAGCGTTGTTTAAAAATGTTACATGGAAAGACATTCAGCATCATGTTTCAGACACCATTGACAGTTTAGAGGGAAAAGCGTAAATCAAAATTTTAAGATTGATAAAGGCGATTCAGCAAAATGCTGAATCGCCTTTTTATATAACCAAAACCACTCGATAGTCGTGGTGATTACGAAAGCTCATCGGATGAACATAGCCTTCCATGGCTAAAGGGACGGAGACCGCTGCAGAAATGGCTGAAGGATTCAAAAACAGTGGCTTTTATGCTTTGTAAAAGCAACAGAGCATAAAAAATAAGGGTGCAGCCTTTGCTGCACCCTATTCATTGTTTTATTGCTCTTTTTTGGGGCGAATCAGCCAGCACAAAAGCTTTATGCTCACATAGATGGCTCCCATTACAACAAACACACCCAACATGCCTAAACCGGAGGTGGGCAGACTTTCAAGCAAACCGTTTACATTAATCATGCTAAATTTCCTCCTAACCTAATAAGCTAAGCAGCAAACCGCCGGCAATAACAGAAGCGATCTGACCTGCCACATTGGCACCGGCTGCATGCATCAGCAAGAAGTTTTGCGGGTCTTCTTTCAGTCCCATTTTGTGAACAACACGGGCAGACATGGGGAAAGCAGAAATGCCGGCTGCACCAACCATGGGATTGATTTTCTTTTTAACAAACAGGTTAATGATTTTAGCCAAGATAACGCCGCCTGCGGTGTCGAAGATAAAAGCAAAAAGGCCCAAGCCCATAATTAACAGGGTTTGCGGTGTTAAGAATAGTTCGGCCTGCATTTTTGTGGCAATGGTAAGACCTAAAAGCAGGGTGATCAGATTGGCTAAAACATTTTGAGCTGTTTCAGAAAGGCCTCTTAAAACGCCACATTCACGAAGCAGGTTACCAAACATTAAAAAGCCAACCAAAGAAACAGAAGTAGGTGCTACCAAACCGGCTAAAATGGTAATGACAATGGGGAATAAAATTTTAACAGGCTGTGAAACAGAGCCGGGCTTATATTCCATGCGAATTAAGCGCTCTTTCCTGGTTGTCAGTGTCTTAATAACAGCCGGCTGTATAATGGGTACCAGTGCCATGTAAGAATAGGCAGCCACCACAATTGCACCAATGTAGTTTGATTTTAAGGTGTTGGCAACGAAAATCGAGGTGGGGCCGTCAGCAGCACCAATAATACCGATTGAAGCCGCATCGTTAATATCGAAGCCAAAGAGAGCTGCCATGCTGAAGGTAAAGAAAATACCAAACTGAGCACCTGCACCGAAGAACAAAAGCTTGGGATTTGATAAAATCGGCTCAAAGTCAATCATAGCACCAATACCTATGAATAACAGCAGGGGGAAGAGTTCATTTGCGATACCGGCATTAAATAAAACATCAATGGCGCCCTCTTCGCTGATTTGCACACCGTTTAAAAAGTGTGTAACCGCGCCGGACATGGGCAGATTGACCAAAATGGCACCAAAACCCATGGGCAAAAGCAAGGTTGGTTCCATTTCCTTTTTAATTGCCAGGAAAATAAGAATACCACCAATGACCCACATGACAACTTGTTGCCAGGTGAGCAACATGAGATTTTCAAAAATAACCTCCATCGTACAGCTCCTTTTTATAATTTTTTCGTTCTGCCCTTTGGTTCTAATTTTTTATAGACAAGAGCAGCCGAAAATATTATAGCAACAAATGACAAAAATGTCAAGTAATTCATGGGTTAAAACCCCGCATTCATGCGCAGAAAAACACCTACGAAAGAAGGGGCTTTTTTTCTTTAAGTCTTGACATTTTTTGTGAATTGTATTACAATAAAGATGTAAACTTTGTATTATTTCTGCCGGGCAACATGGTAAATGGAGGTCATTGGTAATGCAGTATCAGATAGGCTCTAAAGTTGTTTATCCCATGCATGGTGCAGGTGTGATTGAAGCAATTGAAGAACGAGAAATCATGGGTGTTAAGCAGCAGTATTACATCCTGCGGATTCCTGTGGGTGATATGAAAGTGATGGTGCCTATGCAAACGGCGAAAGAGGTTGGCCTGCGCGATGTTATTGATGCCCAGGAGGCAGACAAGGTTTTGGCTGAATTTAAAAGCTTTGTCACGGATATGGACAGCAATTGGAATAAACGACACAGAGAGAACATGTCCCGCATCAAAAGCGGCAACATTTATGAGGTTGTGCATGTTGTGAAAAATCTGATGCTGCGGGATAAAATGAAAGGTCTTTCAACCAGTGAGCGAAAAATGCTTTCAAACTCAAAGCAGATTTTGGTCAGTGAGCTGGTTGTGGCAAAGGCGAAAACCCAGTATGAGATTGAAGCCTTGATGGATGAAATTGTTGAAAGTGAATTAGGCTGAACGAGTGTTTACTTATAAATACACTTTTTCGCCCCACAGGCGAGAAGGGAGGCACACATGGCGGATAAAAATACACTGATTGTTAAAATTAACGGACAGGATTACACCATTGCATCCCAGGAATCGCGGGGATACATGTTAGGTGTTGCGGACTTGGTTGACCGGAAAATGAAAGAGGTTAATCATGCAAGCCCCGGCATGAGCACAGCCATGACAGCGGTTTTAACTGCACTGAATTTGGCAGAGGATTATCTTCGCTTGAAAAAGGAAGACGATGTGCTTAAAAAACAGGCGGCCCAGTGTGCCGAACAGCTGCGCCGGGCAGAAGCAGAGCTTGAACGCTATAAAAGAAATCGATAAAACTGAGCCAAACAGTTATTTTCTTTAACTGCTGATGTAAAATCAAAATGTGATGATTGTGTTTGGCACTGCCGATGGTGCGGTGCTCGCCCGGTTAAATGGGGAGGTAATGAATATGAAAAAAAGATGCTTTATTTTGTGTTTAGCTGTTTTGTTATTGCTCACCGGTTGCAGCAGCTTGAGAAAGCTTGCACCCACTCTTTCACATGACGGGATTCCTGAAACGGCTATTTTGTATTTTGCCAATCAAGAGGGGACCGACCTAATTGCAGAAAGTCTGGATATTAAAGATAAAGACCCAGAGGATGTTCCGGCATATATAATGGAAAAATTGTTAGACGGCCCCAGCAAGCCCGATTTAACACGGGCTGTTCGGGCGGGAACACGGCTTTTGTCCATTCAAGTGGAAGGAAGCCAGGTGAATGTGGACCTATCCAAAGAGTTTTATCACGAAATCAGCATTTATGATGTGTTGGCGCAGGCAGCCATTGTTAAATCTCTTTGCTCCGTTCGTGTTTATGATCGGGTTATGATTACCATTGAAGGAAAACCCATGGAAACGGCTGACGGAACGCCCATAGGCGTTTTAAAAGAATCGGATGTGGTTTTTGATGCTGACACCTTAATGACCGATGAATCGGACATCACCTTATATTTTTCAGATATGAATGCAGAATATCTGGTCAGAGAAGTCCGCAGAGTTCGGGTGCCCCGTGGTGAATCTATGGAAAAGGTTGTGGTTAGTGAGCTGATTAAGGGCCCCAAAAATGCAAACGGCGGACGCACTGTGCCAGCCGAGACCAAGATTCGTTCGGTTGAAACAAAGGATAAGGTTTGCTTTGTGAATTTATCCGCTGAATTTGTTTCAAAAAACAATGTAGGTTCTTCAGCCGAGCAACTGACCATTTATTCTATAGTTAATTCTTTAACAGAGCTTTCCAATGTGGATAAGGTGCAGTTTTTAATTGAAGGTGAGAAAAAAGAAGTGTATCACCACATGATCTTTAACGAGCCCATTGAACGAAATGTCAGCATGATTCAAAAATAAAAGAAAGAAATAGTGAAATGGTTAATGAAACCGCTTGCCTTTCGGCAGGCGGTTTTTACAATTTATATTTTGTTAGCGGGCATGCTCTAAGATGAGAAAGTTCATGCTTGACAATGGATTTAGATTGTATTACAATAAAAATGTGATATGGTTTTACTGTTTAATAAGTTTTTCATGTCACAGGATTATAAACAGTAAGGAGAAAGAAAATGAAAAAAATATGTATAGTTTTGTTGTGCCTGTTCCTGCTTCCTCTGCCGGTTATGGCGGAAACAGCAGTGCCTGCTGGTGCTGAACTTTCTGCCGGCTGGAATTTGATTATGTATGATGAAGTGGTTAAGTGCGAAAACGGGCTGTTTGTTGAAAATGACCGTTTAATGGCCGGTGCCCAGACCCTTTGCTCTGTTTTAGCGATACCGTATACCTATGCGGATGGCGTTTTCTCCATTGGTGACGGTGCGATTGTATTCAAAAAAGATGCCTCTTCCTGCATCATGAACGGCATTGAAGTTGCCCTCGCAGTGACCACTCGCGAAGTGGGCAGTGAGCTTTATGTGCCGGTGCGCTTCTTGGCTGAAGCGGTAGGCTGCCAGGTTGACTTTCATCAGGAATATGCCGAAGACGGAACGGTTTTTGCCTCTGTTGTGTTAGTGGGCATGTATGACGGTCCGGTTTTTGACATCTTGCTCCCGTCTGACGGGAAGGTGGTCCCGCTTTTTCAAGTAGCGGCGACTATTTCAAATGCAAAGGTTGCAGGTCTTTTTGCCGAGCCTGCCGAATATCAGGGTTGGGCCAGTGCTTGTTTAGCCTCTGGTGATGCTGTGGTTGTGTTTAACAACGAAGAGTGGACATTGACGGAAGAATTAAAACAAGGTTTGCTGGATTTAACTCCTTACATTGTAACGCACAATCCTGAAGTGGTTAGCCTGCTTAAAGATAAAGCTATTAGCGATAAAGTAGTCGACGGTGAAAAACGCATTATTGCTTTTCCGGTGCAAAACGGAGATAACCTGGAAGTGTTTTATGTGCCCGCCGCCTGCGAAGAACAGGCTGAAAACATTATTGCATATATAAATGCCTATATTCAGGTGCTTGCTGTAGCGAATAAATAAAAATTGAAAAAGCCGTCGTTTTCAAACAGAAAAACGACGGCTTTTTTACGCAAAAACCCCCGCTTGTTTTTTGCAGGCTTGAGTTTTAATTTAAGATTTAATTTTTGCAATAAGTGAAAACAAAAGAAACAAGCACAAACTCACAGCCACAATGCATGCCCCGGTGGGAACAGAGAAAAAGAAGGAAAGCAGCATGCCAATGAAGAAGCAAGAAAGGCTCGAAACAGCGGCACACAGCACAACAGCCTTAAAGCTTTTAAACAAGCGCATGGCCGTCAGCGCCGGGAAAATAATCAGACTGGACATGAGCATGGCGCCCATCATTCGCATGCCAACCACAATTGTTACGGCAGTGAGCAGTGCAATTAACATATTGTAAAGTCGCACTCGCATGCCTGTGGCGCGGGCAAAGGCCTCATCAAAGGTGACAGCAAAAATGTCGTGGTAAAACACAACAAAGAGCAAAAGCACCGCAAGGGATAGGATAACACTTAAAACCACATCCCCCTGGCTCATGGCCAGAATGCTGCCAAACATATAGTTGTGCACATCGGTGTTCATGCCCCCTGCCAAAGAGGCCACAATCACGCCAAAGGCCAATGCACTGCTGGAAACCAGGGCAATGGCGGCATCGCCTTTTAATTTGCCGCTTTCAGAAAGATGCAAAAGCCAAAAGGCCACCAAAACAACCACCGGCATCGAAACAGCCAAGGGGGCCACATTCAGCACCATGGCAATGGAGAGGGCACCAAACCCAACATGGGAAAGACCATCGCCAATCATGGAATAGCGCTTTAGCACGAGGCAAACACCCAAAAGAGCAGCGCAAAGTGAAACCAAAAATCCAACGGCTAAGGCACGGGTCATAAAGGTGTAAGAGAAAATAGCGGTCAGGGCATCAATCACGCTTGCCACCCCCTATCATGTGGGCATAGGCTTCGGTTTTCATATAGTCTTCCGTTGTGCCAAAAAACTGTACATGGGTTGCCATGTGTAAAATTTTTGAACCATATTCCACGGCGTTTTTAATATCGTGAGAAACCATAATCACGGTGACATTACGGTTTTCGTTTAAATCCTTAATAATCTGATAGAGCTCCGCCGTGGCGGTGGGGTCAAGACCGGCAGCCGGCTCATCTAATAGAAGCAGTTTTTCTGTGGCACAAAGGGCACGGGCCAGCAAAACCCGTTGTTGCTGTCCACCGGAAAGCTCACGGTAGGAACGCTTTTTTAAGTGGGCAATGTTTAATAGGGTCAGCATCTCGTCAGCCCGGTCATGCTCCTTTTTTGTGTAAAAAGGACGAAGTGCCCGACGGCTGCGACAGCCGGACAAGGTCACCTCATAAACCGAAGCGGGAAAATCTTTTTGCACTTGTGTCTGCTGGGGCAGATAGCCGATCTCGTTCTGCTTTAAGCCTATAAAAGAAACACGGCCGTGGCTGGGAGGCAATAGGCCAAGCAGCCCCTTCATCAAGGTGCTTTTGCCGGAACCATTTTCACCTACAACACAAAGGTAGTCCCCTTCGTCAACGGTAAACTCCACATGGCAAACGGCGTTAATGCTATCATAATGCATGCACAAATCTTCACAGTGCAGTAAACTCATGTTAATTCAGTCCTTCCTTAAGATGCTCTGCATTCATTTGCATTAGTGAAAGATAGGTTGCGCCCTGCAACAGCTCCTCTTTAGAAATGTTGTGACAAGAGTGTAAAAGCAGTGGTTTGGCACCTGTTTCTTCACAAATTAAGCGAGCGGTTTTGGGGTCAGAGAGCTCTTCGTAATACACAACTGGGATTTCTTCTGCCTTAATGGTTTCGATTAACCGAGCAATGTCGGCTGCGGCTGGTTCGGCATCGGAAGAGCAGGAGAGGAGTGCTGCATCGTGAGACAGGCCATATTCCTCTGTGAAATAAGAAAAGGCAAAGCGCCCGCCAAAAATGATTTTGTTTCGTTTTCCGTTTTGCACAACAGAACGAAAGCTTTGATCTAAAGCAGCAAGAGATTGATGCAAGTGGGTTGCATTCATTTCATAAATAGCATAGTTATCAGGGTCAACCTTGCACAGAGCACCCGAAATGGTATTTGCCATTTTCATAGCAAACACGGGGTTTGTAAAAATATGAGGGTCCACATTGTGGCGGTGATTTGCCTCATCCTGGACCGTTTCGTGCACAGTGTCGTGGAGAAAAAGATTGGCCGAAATGTCGACACAAACCGGGTCGCCTTCTAAAGATTCTAAAATAGGGGAGACCCACGCCTCCATAGCCTCACCGGTGTAGATAAACACATCGGCTTGGTTGATGGCGATAATGTCCGCCGGGGTGGGCTCAAAAGAGTGACTTTCGGCTCCAGGAGACAAAAGCAGGGTTACATCGGCTAAATCGCCGGCAATTGTTTTCGCAAAATCATATTGAGGAAACAGGGTTGCCACGATTTGCAGCTTGTCTTTTTTTACCGGTTGGACGCCAGCCGACGAACAGCCTGTCAGCATAGAAAGACACAAAAGTAAAGTAATAAAGCGTTTTAACATCTGTAACCTCCATTATTTTTTCGCAGGAGCAAGGGTAAAGTTAAAGCGTGTAAATTCATTTGGTATGCTCTCAGCCCAAATGGTTTCACTGTGACTTTTAATGATGTTCTTCACAATGTAAAGCCCCAGCCCGGTTCCGCTTTTGTCAAGACTACGGGATTTATCAGACTTATAAAAACGGTCAAAAATGTGTTTTAAGTCTTGCTCCTCGATTCCAATGCCGGAATTTTGGATGGAGATAAAAGCTTTGTTACGGTCGGTTAAGCCGGTGCGGATGTCAATAAATCCGCCTTCATCTGTGAATTTTATGGCGTTATCCATTAAATTGGTTAAAACACGCTGAATGCTGTCTCTATCCGCTACAACCCGTAGACAGTCGGTTTGAAAATTAACAGTTAAACGAATGTTTTTCTCCTCAATCCGTTTTTCCAGTTTAATAATGGAAAGACGAATGGTTTCGTTCATATCGAATTCCCGCATTTCAAGGGGGAAACTGCCCTGTTCTAATTTTGAAATATCCAAAAGGTCTGTGACCAAACGGGAAAGACGCTTGGTTTCATCCAGCACAATGGTGAGATATTGATTTTGTTTTTCAGGAGGAATGGTTCCGTCTAAAATGCCCTGCACAAAGCCGGTTATGGTGGTCATGGGCGTGCGCAAATCGTGAGAAATATTGGCAACGAAGCTGCTACGCATATTTTCAATTTGCTGCAGTGAGTCGGCCATTTTATTAAACGATTCACCCAGCTCGCCAATTTCATTGGTTTCACACAAAGAAACCCGCTGTTCCAAATGACCGTCTGCAATGGCTTTTGCCGCCCGATTTAATGCCTTGATTGGTTTAGTGATGCGCAGGGACATGGCATAAATCACCACCAATGCCACCAACAAAACCAGCAGAATCGGCAACAACAAAATGCGAAAAACACCGGTTCTGAGCTGATGGATTTCAGGAATGGGTAGACTGACGAAAACACCACCTATGATGTTGTTTTCATCATAATGAATGGGAATGCCCACCGTTAGAGTCGGGGCGCTGAAAATATCACCTAAAGTGCCTAAAAAACGAACCCGTTTGCCCTTCATGACATCTTCATAATACTCTCGGTTTAAAGTTATGTTGCCGTGATTTTTGCTGGTGGCAACCACATCGCCTCTTGTACTCACAACAGCAATCATTGTTTCTGTGGTCTGACTTAAGGCGTCTAAATTTATTTGGTAGTTTTCCTTGGTATAATTCGGGTTATGAATTGCCATTTTAACGGTAAATTCCGCCATGTTTTCAGCCACAAAGATTAAATCGTTTTCTTTTTGATTGGTTAAATAGTTTCCCAACAGACCATACATTAAAATGCCCATCACCAAAAAGCTGAACAAAATAACCAGCATGGTCATGAAAAACAAGTGGGAAAAAATACTTTTTTTAGCCAATGTTCATCCCTTACTTTACATCAAATTTATAACCGACACCCCAAACAGTTTTCAGTTGCCAGTTTTGTCCTTCGCCTGCCAGCTCGAGCTTTTCACGCAAGCGTTTAACATGGACATCCACAGTTCTGGAATCGCCAAAATAGTCAAAGCCCCAAACGGTTTCCAGTAGCTGCTCCCGGGTAAACACCTTGTTGGGATTGGTGGCAAGGCAATACAAAAGCTCCAGTTCTTTTGGGGGGATGTCGATTTGATTTCCGTTTATTTTTAATTCGTAATTAGAAAGGTTAATCACAAGGTTGGGGTATACCACTTCTTTTTCCGCATCGCCTTTTGGGTCATAACGGCGCAGAACGGCTTTAATGCGGGCAACAAGTTCTTTGTTTTCAAAGGGCTTGACCATGTAGTCATCCGCTCCCAGCTCAAGTCCCAGCACCTTGTCAAAGGTTTCCCCTTTGGCTGTGAGCATAATAATGGGAATGTTGCTGATGCGCCGAATTTCGCGGCAAACCTGAAAGCCGTCCATTTTCGGAAGCATAATATCCAGCAAAACAACCGAGGGTGTGCTTTCTTTAAAAAGGGTTAAAGCCGCCTGGCCGTCATGTGCTAAAGTTACAGTGAAGCCTTCTTTTTCAAGATACAGGCGAATCAGTTCGCAAATGTTTCGGTCGTCGTCAACCACTAAAATTCGTTGATTATGCATGTTTTTACCTCCTGACTGTATGTGCTGTGTTTTGTCCAAAGTGTTAAAAAATCATTTTGCCTGCCAGCGTCCTGAAGCGCCACAGGGGAGCACCAGTTTGCTTTGCACTACCGGCAGACCAACTTCATCGGCACTCACTTTGCCACCGCAATTTTTCTGAACTGTTAAGTGCAAAAGATTCGATAGAACCGAAGGTGCAAGACCGGTGGTGTATGAGTTAATCAAGAAAAACAGGGGGGTGTCTGAGAGCAAAAGTGCACACCGCTCAATAAGGTTGTGCAGCTCTTTTTCCAGCTTAAACACTTCACCGCCGGGGCCGCGACCATAAGAGGGCGGATCCATAATAATGCCTTCATAATGATTGCCACGGCGAATTTCTCGTTCCACAAATTTAATGGCGTCATCGGCAATGAAACGAACAGGACGGTCCGCCATGCCGGATAGTGCCAGATTCTCTTTGGCCCAGGTGACAACGCCCTTTGATGAGTCAACATGCACCACTTGTGCTCCGGCAGCTGCTGCGGCTAAAGTAGCACCGCCGGTATAAGCAAACAGATTCAGCACACGGGCGGGGCGACCGGAATCTTTAATCAGCTTGTGCATCCACTCCCAGTTCACGCCTTGCTCCGGAAAGAGCCCCATGTGCTTAAAGCCTGTGGGCTTTATGTGAAAGGTGAGATTCAAAGGTTCAAAACAGAGAGGCCAGCGCTCGGGCAGAGAGGTGCGGAATTCCCAACTGCCACCACCGGAACGGCTGCGATGATAAACACCATCAGCGGATGCCCAGAGCTTTGGGAACGAACGCTTTTCCCAAATGACCTGCGGGTCAGGACGCACCACGCGCACCCCGTTCCATTCTTCTAACTTATCACCGCCGGCTAAGTCCAATATTTGATATTCTTTCCATGAATTGCATAACCACATATGTATAATTTCCTTCCTGTAATGACAGAGAATGCCGTCATTTGTTTTCGTTGTAAAAACTTTCTTCTATTACTTAATATTGTATCATTTGGATAGATTTTAGTCAATTAAAAAGTCATAATGCAGGTGCATTCTTCATAAAATCGTAACAAATAAAGGGATTATTGGTAAAAAATAAAGTCCCAAAATCGGAAAGGATGTCGAAAATGGACGAAAAAAGAATGCCACATAATGTCATTATGGAAAACAAGCAAAAGCTCAGCGTTTCGCAAGTGGAGGATGTTGATACCTTTGACGAAGGAAAAATTGTTTTATATACAGCGGATGACACCATGATTATCGAAGGTTACGACCTTCACATTCAAAAGTTGGATGTTGCCGGGGGCGAAATGGTGATTACCGGTGAAATTGTGAGCCTGGCGTATACAGGCCGAAACGGAGAAAAAAGCGGCAAGGGCTTTTTTAAGCGCATGCTGAAATGAGCATAGGGGCTAGAGGGGAGAAAACATGGACTTTTCTGTTTCAAAAGAAGCGTTTGTTTTTTTAAGTGCCGTTTTGTGCGGTGCACTTTTGCATGTGCTTTATGATTTGTTTTTCATTATTCGCAAAAAGTCGGCAGGGGAGCCAATTATGATTCATGTGCAAGACGGTTTGTTTTGGATTTTAGCCTTATTTATCATGTTTTTCGGCTTGCTGACAATCAACGGTGGTATTGTTCGTTTTTATGAGCTATTAGGGGCTTTTTTAGGGGTGGTTATATACCGGTTAACCCTCTCTGAATATGTTTTAAAGTTGTTTTATAAAATTCTTGAAGTTTTTGCAAAAATTTTTAATGTTTTTTTGAAAATTCTCTTGACACCGCTGCGTTTTCTGTATAATATAGTATATAGGTATACTTGTATCATTTTTTTGCCGATAAAGAAGCTTATCAGGCGGTTATTTCGCAGATTGACTGAAGGTGTAAAAAGGACACTTGCATTCAGTCGGAAACAGTAGAGGAATATTGATGGAAAAGAAAAAGAGAAAAGTCAATATCAGTTTATTACTCAGACGCGGGTTGCTGTGTGGATTGCTTCTGTATATCTTCATTTTATTCCTGTCACAGCAGTTTAATTTGTCGCGCCTTTCAAAGGAAAATGATGCCTTGGATCAGCAAATTGCTGAAGCGCAAATTGAGCATGAACAGTTAAAGGCACAACAAGAGGCCAGTCAGACGGACGAGTATATTGAGCGTGTGGCACGGGAAAAGCTGGGCTATATGAAGCCCGATGAAAAAGTTTTTATTGATGCAAAAAAGCAGTAGCCGAGGTTTTTGGCGGTTTCTGCTTTACCCCTGTCTTATTTGCCCACGGATAAGATCGGTCCATACATAAACACCCTGTGGGCAGAAAGGCAACGGACATTCATGATGGCTTTAGAACCGGGACAAATCGTAACAGGAAAGGTTACGGGTATTTCTCCTTTTGGCGCATTTGTATCGTTAGGAGATGGCAAAACAGGCTTAGTTCACATTTCAGAGGTTGCATTGACCTATGTTAAAAATGTCAGTGATTTTTTGAAAGAGAACGATGAGGTTAAGGTTAAGGTTGTTTCCATTGACCAAAACGGCAAAATCAGCTTGTCTATCAAGCAGGCTTTGCTGGAAGAGCGAAAGAACAATCCTCCTGCCCCCCAGCCCAAAATCCCGCGGACAGAGCGTGTGGATTGGTCTAAAAAGATTGATGCACAGCCGGCAAGCTTTGAAGACATGATTAGTCGTTTCAAGCAGGCCAGTGATGAGAAAATGCAGGACTTAAAGAGAGGCCTTGAGTCAAAGCGTGGTTCAGGAAGCTATCGTCGTTCCAGCAGTTCTTTTTAATTGTAAAGTTCATAATAAGCATTCAAAACTTCTGAAAGCTTGTCTTTCGGAAGTTTTTTGTTTTGTGCATCATATTATATGTAGTTCCTGCATAAACTGGAGTGAAAGGGGAGGGAATGTTATGCGGGAATATATTGTGCTGCATCAAGAAAAGTGGTGGCACTTTTTCATCAAGCCTTTTTATGGTCTTTGTTTGCGTAAAAAAGAAGGAGCCCGTTTTTTGCCCTTTGAAGTGCTGTTGCCAACTGCTTGTGAAGATTTTTGCGCTATAGAGGCAGGCAACCGAATCCATTTGGTGTGCCAGGAAGAAAACGGCAGCATATTATATCTCACGCAAGAAGAGGACACCTGGCATAAAGTCGTTTTATTTGAAAACAAAAGCGGCACCGCCTATAAAAAGTATTTTTCCATGGTGGCAGTTGGGAATTTTATCAATTTGTTTTATGTGATTACATACCAGGAAAAGCACATGCTTGTTCACCAAATCCTCACTGGTGAAGACAGACCCCCCACGGTGGTAGACAGAGTGCAGCGTGAATCGCTGCCTTATTCTGTCACCATGCACACGGGAACGGATATAACCATATTATATGAAAACGAGAGCGGAAAAGGTGGCGAGCGGCTTTATCGCTGGTCCCAAAAGGCCTTTAGTCGTTTTATGCCGGTTTATCCTTCAGCTAAATGTCAGCCCTGTTGTTTCTTACCCGAAAAAGACGGAACGGTGCGATATGCCGGTTTTCAAAAAGTGGAGGGTATTTATAATCTTGTCTATTTTGAAAAACAGACCGACATGGCTTATTCAGAGCCAACCGTTGTCTATTTGGATTGTCGTCAGGATGCAGAGCCTATTTTTTGCCGTGACAATCGCAAATTGTATCTTGTGTGGCAGGAAGGTGGCAGCATCATGTCATCCTATCTGATGCATGAAGAGGGTAAATGGTCCAAACCCATTCGTTACATGCAGCCCAGCGGGACAAAGGTGATTCAATATGGCATTTGTCAAAATGGAACGCTACGCTATGTCTACGGATATGAAAAAGGGCAGGACATTGTTTTATATGCCGATGAGGGATTAACGGTGCCCTCACCCCAAAAACAAGAACTGCAATTTAAACCAGAAGGTTATGAGGTGGTAGAATTTGCATCGGCCTATGGTGGCACAGCGGAAGAAGAGAGAGTGGAATCTTCATCGCCAATGACAAATCATTTTCGCAAAGAACTGGAAAAAATAAAAGAACAGATATTGGGTTTTAAAATTCAATTAACAAATCTGACGCAACGGCTGGAGGCAATGGAAGCCGAGCAGGAACAGAAAAAGCGGATGCTGCCGGAAACAAAAACAGTTCCCCTTGCAGAGGAAACAACCATTGATACCGTCTTGCTGCGAGATGCCGGGGTGAGCGTTGTGGATAAAGGGCAAGAAAAACACAGTTAAAGCACGATTTTCCTTGGTCATTGTATATGAAATGACATATAAAATTCATTGGATAAAAGAAAGTTAAAAATTTTTTTAAAAAACTTTCAAAAAAGTGTTGACAAGGCAAAAAAATGGTGCTATAATATAATTCCGTGCTGCAGAGGCACGCTGTGAACCTTGAAAATTGAACAGAGCAGGCTCTAAATAAATTACTTTGAGTAATTTTGGAT
>JAZNRE010000004.1:0-18213 GCA_045590535.1 Clostridia bacterium | reverse complement strand
TCTGCCCGTTTTGGCACGGCTCCCCATCGACCCCTCTATTGCCGCCGCTTGCGACAAGGGCGAAATCGAAAGCTTAGACGCCCCCTGGTTCGGCGAGGCAGCAGAACTTTTAAAAACCCTGCCCGAGAGAGAATAATTGATTTTAATAAAATGAAAAAGGCTGAACGATTCTCGTTCAGCCTTTTTATTTTAGAAGCTCATCAATAGATATGCCAAAAATCTCCGCCAACACTTTTATTTCAATATCCGTAACAAACCTTTCGCCGCTTTCAATACGCTGAATGGCATTTTTATCAACATCAATACCCTTCAGTTGCAGCTTTTCTGCCAAAATTCGTTGTGACATTTTTGGCTCTTGTTGTTTTCTTAAAAAGTAAACCTTTTCACCACATATATTGTTTTTTCCCGTTTTTGATTTGTTTTTAAACATTCATATCACCTTTTTGACATTTAGTGCTTGACAAATTTAGTCTATCATGTTATACTACCCACAATGACATTCACTATGTGTCAAGGTTATATGAGGTGTTTAAAATTGGACCAACAAAAAATTGATAATTTTATTAAGATAAATCAAAAATTTTTTCCGGCAGAGAAAATTATATACCTAAAAGAAGAACTTTGTTCTGTAAGTGAAGAACGGTTTTTGCTCATTTGTTCCCTAGGCTTAAAAAATCCTAAAACTGTGTTTTTTGTTTCTCTTTTTTTGGGCGTTTTTGGAATTGACCGATTTATGATTGGCGATACCGGCATGGGTATGCTAAAGCTTTTAACCGGCGGTGTTTGTGGCATTTTAACACTTGCTGATTGGTTTACAATCGCAAAAAGGACAAAAAATTTAAACTTTAATATTGTTTTGGCATTTCTTTAAAATAAAAAGTCGAAGTTAAATTAACTTCGACTTTCTTTTTCCCTTTTTTATTTCCTTACATTATCGTAGGGGGCGGCGTCGGGGGCACCCCGCAAACCTGTCCCACAAGCCCGTCTCACACTTTTTCCGGCCAGGGTGTTATGGAATCACCCTTTACCAAATAGGCCTCTTTAGAAAGCTTTGCCATGGGGGTGTCGGACAGAGAGTCGGAATAAAACTTTTCCACCTCTGCCTCGGGGAACTGCACCCGAAAACAGCGCACCTTTTCTTTTCCGTGGCAATTTTCTCCCTCATATGTCCCCGTTTTTTCATTCACAGGCGAGGCAATCAGATGCAAAATGCCCATCGCCTTGCAGGCAGGACGAAGAAAAAATTCAGGCGAAGCGGAAATGATAACATCCTCCGGCTGTTGTTGCACCTTATAAAAATCCTTCACCTTGTGCAAATGCCCGGCCCAAAAATCAGAAAGCGCCCTTTGCATATCGGGAATTTCACGAAAATAGCGGTAAAACACTTCCTTCATGGCGGTTTTGCTGATGCTTTTTAGCACATAATGGCGAAGAAACGCCCAAAGCTGCGCCGGCCAGTGCTTTATCACCTTGGGATACTTTCTCAGGCAAAAGAGATAAAAGTCACAACTGCTGTCGCTTTTGTATATGGTTTTGTCAAAATCATAGCAATTCATTTTTTTCTCCAATCAGAAGAATTTCTGTCATTATTTTATCACAAACCCACAAAAAGTGCAAGGGTGTGTTCTTTCCTTTGTTTTCGCCTTTTATCGCCCTTCTTTTCATATCTTTTTGCCTTGATTTTGTTGACACGGGCGCGAAAATAAGATACAATAATACTATTGTAATGTTAAGGAGGAAAATCATGGCTTACACATTAGCGCAAAAAATTATTAAAGAACATCTGGTTAGCGGCGAAATGATTGCCGGTAACGAAATTTCCATTCGAATTGACCAAACGCTCACACAGGATTCCACCGGAACCATGGCCTATCTGCAGTTTGAAGCAATGGGCATTGACCGGGTTAAAACCAAGAAATCTGTGGCGTATATTGACCATAACACCATTCAGTCCGGTTTTGAAAATGCGGACGACCATAAATATATTCAAACCGTAACCAGCAAACACGGCATTTATTTTTCCCGTCCCGGTAACGGCATTTGCCATCAGGTACAGCTGGAGCGCTTCGGCGTGCCCGGCATGACCCTTTTAGGCTCTGACAGCCACACCCCCACCGGTGGCGGTTTAGGCATGCTGGCCATTGGCGCCGGCGGTCTTGATGTGGCGGTTGCCATGGGCGGCGGCGCTTATTACATCACCATGCCCAAAATTTTAAATGTTTGCTTAACCGGCAAACTGCGCCCCTGGGTTACCGCAAAAGATGTTATTTTAACTGTTTTGCGCATGCTCTCTGTTAAAGGCGGCGTTGGCAAAATTTTAGAATACACCGGCGAGGGCGTTAAAACCCTTTCCGTTCCCGAACGCGCAACCATCACCAACATGGGTGCCGAGCTGGGTGCAACCACCTCTATTTTCCCCAGCGATGAAGCAACCTTGGCTTTCTTAAAGGCCCAGGGCAGAGAGGCAGACTACAAGCCTTTAGCAGCGGATGCCGATTGCGTTTATGATGAAGAAATTACTGTGGATTTATCCTCCATTGAGCCTTTGGCAGCACAACCCCACAGCCCCGACAATGTGCTTGAGGTTGAAAAAATCGGCAAAATCAAGGTGGACCAAGTTGCCATTGGCAGCTGCACCAACTCCTCTTATGCCGACATGATGAAGGTTGCAGCTGTTTTGCGCGGCAAAACCGTTCATCCCGATGTGAGCCTGGTTATTGCCCCCGGCTCAAAGCAGGTTCTCACCATGCTGGCTCAAAACGGCGCACTGGCCGATATGGTAGCTGCCGGCGCCCGCATTTTAGAGTCTGCCTGCGGACCCTGCATCGGCATGGGTCAGTCCCCCAAGACCGATGCTGTTTCTCTGCGAACCTTTAACCGTAACTTTGAGGGCCGCAGCGGAACCGTTTCGGCTAAAGTGTATCTGGTCAGCCCCGAAACCGCAGCTGTCAGCGCCATCACCGGCGTTTTAACCGACCCGAGAGAATGGGGCGAAGCACCTGTTGTGGCTATGCCCGAGCAGTTCTTAGCCCGAGATAACATGGTGATTGCACCGGCAGAAAACAGCGCCGATGTTGAGGTTGTGAGAGGTCCTAACATTAAGCCCTTCCCCTTAAATCAAAAAATGCCCGAAACCATTTCCGGCAAATCCTTGATTAAGGTTGAAGATAACATCACTACAGACCACATTATGCCATCTAACGCAAAGCTTTTGCCCTTCCGTTCCAACATTCCCCATTTGGCAGAGTTTTGCCTAACCCCCTGTGACCCCGAATTCCCCGCCCGTGCCAAAGCAAACGGCGGCGGCTTCATCATTGGCGGCGTGAACTATGGTCAGGGCTCAAGCCGTGAGCATGCAGCTCTTGCTCCCCTTTATTTAGGCATTAAAGGTGTGCTGGCAAAATCCTTTGCCCGCATCCACATGGCCAACCTGATTAACTCCGGCATTTTGCCTTTGGTGTTTAAAAACGAAGCCGATTATGACACCATTGAAATGGGCGATGAATTGACCATTAAAAATGCACCGGAACAAATTGCTGCCGGGGATGAAATTGTGGTTGAAAACTTGACAAAGGGTATAAAATATGCTACAATCTTAACTGCGTCTGACCGCCAAAAAGAGATGCTTTATGCCGGCGGTTTGATTAACTTTATTAAGATGCAAAATCAGTAAAAACTAAGGAGAGAAAATCATGTCAGAAGCCATCCGTGAGGCCACTCAAAAATTTGCAGAAATAATTGAAAAGCAGCTTGTGCGCATTGAAAACATGAAAGCACAAAAGGATTTTATAGACTACAGCAAGTTAGACACCATCATCATCGGCGTTTGCGGCGGTGACGGCATTGGTCCGGCCATCACAAAGGCTTCTCAAAAGATTTTGGAATATCTCTTAAAGGATGAGATGGAAAAAGGTCGAATTGCTTTCCGTCAAATCGATGGTTTAACCATTGAAAACCGCGTAAAAGCCGGCAAAGCTATTCCCGATGATGTTTTAGCCGAGCTCAAGGCCTGCCATGTTATTTTGAAGGGTCCCACCACAACTCCTCGTGCCGGCGATCCCTGGCCCAACATTGAAAGCGCCAATGTTGCCATGCGCAAAGAGCTTGATTTGTTTGCCAATGTTCGTCCCGTTAAAGTGCCTGAGCAAGGCATTGACTGGACCTTCTTCCGTGAAAACACCGAGGGTGGTTATGCTTTGGGCAGTCAGGGCATTCATTTTAATGAAGATTTAGCCATCGACTTCACCGTAACCACACAGGAAGGCAGCGAACGTATTGCCCGCGCCGCTTTTGACTATGCCAAAAAGAACGGCAAAACAAGAGTAACTGCCGTTACAAAGGCAAACGTTATCAAAACAACTGATGGTAAGTTTTTAAACATCTGCAAAGATGTTGCTAAAGAATATCCCGGCATTGAATTAGACGATTGGTATATTGATATTATGACCGCCAAGCTGGTGGACGAAAAAAGACGGACACAATTCCAGGTTTTGGTTCTGCCCAATCTCTATGGTGACATTTTAACCGACGAAGCCGCCGAATTCCAAGGCGGTGTTGGCACAGCCGGCAGCGCTAACTTAGGTAAGCGCTATGCCATGTTTGAAGCCATTCACGGCTCTGCTCCCCGTATGGTGGCAGAGGGTCGCGATAAATATGCCGATCCCTGCAGCATGATTCGTGCTGCTGTTATGCTTCTTTCTCACATTGGATATGCCGAACTGTCTGAAAAGCTTGAAAAAGCGCTGGATATCTGCATGTATCAGGAGAAAAAGCTTGTCATTACCGGTCGTGATACTGGTGCTACCGGTGAAGAATTTGCCGAATATGTCATGGAGACAATTGCGGCTCTTTAAAGGAAGAGAAAAAAATGAAACATGAAAAGAGAGAAGTCCCACTTGTTGTTGTGAAACGACTCCCCCGGTATTACCGCTATTTAGGTGCCCTGCTCCGTCAGGGTATTACAAGGATTTCCTCCGGTGAACTCAGTGAAAAAATGGGTGTAACCGCCTCTCAAATCCGGCAGGATTTTAACTGCTTTGGTGGTTTTGGTCAACAGGGCTATGGCTATAACATTGAAACCCTGCACAGAGAAATTGGTGCCATTTTAGGTCTTTCTCATGGCTATAAAACCATTATTATTGGTGCCGGTAATTTGGGTCATGCCCTGGCAAATCATTCAAACTTTGCAAAACGGGGTTTTGAGCTGGTTGGTATTTTTGATAAAAGCCCTTCCCTCATCGGCACGACGATTCACGATTTACCTGTGCAAAATATTGACGATTTAGAAGCCTTTTGCGCTGCTAACACCGTTGACATCGCCATTTTAGCCTTGCCCAAGGCCGCTATTGAAATGGTGGTGCCCCGGCTTTTAAAGCTGAAAATTAAGGGACTTTTAAACTTTTCTTATACCGAAATTGAAGTGCCCGACGATGTGGCCATTGAAAATGTTCACTTAAGTGACAGTTTAATGACTTTATCCTATAAAATTGCACAAACTGAAAAAAAGGGGAAATAATTTTCCCCTTCATATGCGCCTGTAGCTCAGTGGATAGAGCACCGCCCTCCGGAGGCGGGAGCGTAGGTTCGACTCCTATCAGGCGTACCAGAAAAAAGCGTACTGAATTTTTCAGTACGCTTTTTTCAGCTAAATTCGTTAACACGAGCTAAATTGACCAAATTCAGCTAAATTGCCTGCGGCAGCTATATGTGCGCCGCACACTTATAGCGAATTTTATTTAGCTGTTTCATTGGAAACATTTTAGCTATTGCGAAGCAATAATTTCGCTTTGCAACTTGTTGCAAAATTTAGCTTAAAATGCAATCCATTCATTCTGAACATAAAACAAAAACCACCCGATTGGGTGGTTTTATTCTTTTTCAAATATAATAATATCTTCAATTTTACAATCTAATGCGGTGCAAATTTTATTTAAAATAAAACTGTCATATCGAACAACCTTGTTTTTGTAATAATTATCAATTATATGATAACGAATACCTGTCCTTTTTGCTAATTCATATCGAGATATATCATAATTTTTTAGTGCAGAATCAAGTGTAATTCTTATCATAAACTCACCTCTTGATATATTTTATTAAATATATATCTTATTGACAATTCCTATAAGAAAGTATATACTTAAATAAATATATATTTTAATTAAGGAGACGATATTATGGCTGAATTTTGTTTGGATTGCTGGAATAGGATAAACGAGAGCAACGATAGCGAAAAGAAAATTGTTTTATCAAAAGATTTAGAATTATGTGAAGGTTGTGGAGAATGGAAACCTGTCATCATTACATTGCGCAAGAGATATTATATGCGAAAATTCAAATTTTTTATTCTTCCGTTTAAAATTATTTATACGATTGTCTACATCTTATGGAGATTGTTAATCCTACCTTATTTAATATTTAAATATAAAAAATTAAATAATAAACAAGAGTTATAATTTTTAAAATACTCCTGAATATAAATGTTATAAAAAGTAGGGAACGACCTATGTGTCGTTCCACCTCTATATCTTGCCTAAAAATTTCCCAAAATTCCATAAACCTCTTGACCTTATAGGGTTTATTGGATATAATTAAAGGTACGGAATAAAATTGTTACAAAACACAGTTGTGCCAAAAATTGTTGGGAATTGTAACTTTTAGGAGGTACACAATGATAAAAATTGCTATTATGGGCTATGGCGTGGTTGGCTCCGGCGTGTATGAAGTTTTGAAGAAAAACGAAAAAAGCATTGCAAAAAAAACCGGCGGCAAAACCATTGATGTGAAATATATTTTAGACCTTCGTGATTTTCCCGATCACGAAAATCCGCAACTTTTCACCAAAAACTTTGACGACATTTTAAATGACGATGAAGTGAGCATTGTTGTTGAGGTTATGGGTGGATTAAAGCCCGCTTATGAATATTCAAAAGCGGCTCTTTGTGCCGGCAAAAATGTGGTCACTTCAAACAAAGAGCTGGTTGCAGAGCATGGCACCGAGCTGATGGCTATTGCCAAAGAAAACCATGTTAACTATCTTTTTGAAGCATCAGTAGGCGGCGGCATTCCCATTATCCGTCCTTTAAATCAGTGCTTGGCTGCTAATGAAATCGAAGAAATTTATGGTATTTTAAACGGCACAACCAACTATATTTTAACCAAAATGATCACCGACGGTGCTGACTTTGCAGGCGCTTTAGCTGACGCCCAGCGTTTAGGCTATGCCGAGCGGAATCCCGAAGCCGATGTTGAAGGTTATGATGCCTGCCGCAAAATTGCCATTTTGGCCTCTCTTGCATCCGGTAAGTTCGTTAACTGGCGCAATATTGAAACCGAGGGCATCACAAAAATCACCAGAAGCGATGTGGCCTTTGCTGAAAAATATAATTCCGTTATCAAGCTGATTGGCTTTGCTAAAATTTCTGAAGACGGTGAAGTTTACAGCCGTGTTTGTCCCATGGTTATTTCAAAAAATCATCAGCTTTCTGATGTTAACGATGTGTTTAACGCCATTTTGGTTAAGGGCGACTCATTGGGCGATGTTATGTTTTATGGCCGTGGCGCCGGCAAGCTGCCCACCGCCAGTGCTGTTGTTGCCGATGTGATTGACGCAGCAAAACACATTCATGTTAACAAATTCATCACCTGGAAACAGGTGGATAAAGACTTTATGGCAGACCCCGATGCCGCTGTTTTCCGTTTCTTTGTTCGTGCCAATAGTGAGGCGGTTATCAACGACTTTGAAAATGCCGAATTATTAGGTTCTGAAAATGGCGAATGGTTCTTTGTAACAAAAGAAATGACCGAAAAAGCCTTTAAAGAAGCGTTATCCGGTCGTGGCGCCTTCATTCGTTTGTTAGATTAAAAAAAGCATAATGAAAGCACTGCAGTTTTTGCAGTGCTTTTTTTAATCATACATTCCTTTTTTATTGTTCCTTTTCACCTGAAAAACCTCACCCATCATAGAAAGTGTGGTTTTAATCACATTGATTTTCGAATTTTTATTTTCATGGAAAAGTAAAACCTCAAGGCGTCCGATTGTTAACCCCAACTTGTGTGCCACAAAAATGGTTTCCACATCAAAACCCCAGCCGGTTAAATGAACCCTTTTAAAAATTTCGCGGGCTGCCTCTTTGCGAAATCCCTTAAACCCACATTGGGTATCTTTTTCTTTTAATCGCAAAACACTTTGCACAAAAAACCCAAATCCTTTTGACATCACTGTTCGATACCAAGGATATTTTTGCCCGGTCTGGCTTTTCTGCCGGATGCCCAAAACAACATCCACATCTTTTTCTAATAATTTTTTGGCTTTTTCTATGTTTTCCGGCGGGTAGGGCAGGTCTGCATCGGTGAATAGAATATAATCGCCTTCTGCGTGGTCTATGCCGTATTTAACCGCCCCTCCCTTTCCTTTATTTATTTCATAAGATACAAGGCGGATATGGGCGTTTTCAAGAGCTTTTACCACTTGTTCCGTCTGGTCACAGCTGCCGTCATTCACCACAACAATTTCAAAGGCATCATCTTGCTTTAAAAGTGTTTCATAAATGGCCATGATTGTTTTTTCTATTCTTTTTTCTTCATTATAGGCCGGCACAATGACAGAAATCATCCCATTCCCTCCTTTCCCTTTTTTTTAAAATCATTCCCTTTTATTGTAGCAAATTTTGACACAAACATCAATATTTTATAAAATTTTTTTCTCTTTTCTCTTTTTTTTATGGTTAAAATATGGTACAATTATAGTATAAACTTACTCTTACATATTTTTGGTTGTTTACTAACAGAAGTGTGTATAACTTAAAAACGAAGTTATGGGGTTTTTCGCCCTTTCTCTTTCTTTTTTAACTTCATTTTTCCTCACTGTTATGGGTTTTTTTACACTTTTCAACAACCTCTTGTTTTTATATTGTTATTTTATGTAGATAATCATGTGAATAGATTTTTTCCTTCCATTTTTTGTAAATTTTTCTGTTTATTCCTGTTAATTATTTTTTTTATTAACTTTTTGTCAACAGGGTTATGAATAACCCAAAAGCCCTTCATTTTCATATTTAAATTGGTTTTTAACAGAATCAACAGGCCCTATTACTATAACTATTATTTTATAATTTATATTATATAAGAAAAGAGGAGAAAAAAATGAAATTTACTTGTCGCAGAAGTGATTTGCTTGATGCTGTTAACATTGCAGAAAGAGCTGTTGCAAGCAAAAGCACAATGAATATACTGGAAGGTATTTTTATTGAAGCAAAAGACGATGAAATTCGTTTTTTAGGCAACAATCTTGAGCTGTGCATTGATTGCAGCATTCCCGGCAAGATAGAAAAAAAAGGAAGCTGTGTGGTGAAAGCCAATTTGTTTTCCGATGCTGTTAAAAAACTCCCCTTTCATGCAGAAGATGCCTCCATTGAAGTTAATGAAAGCAATGTGATTTTACTTTCCTGCGGAAATGCAAAATTTAACTTTTCAATCGCCAATGCCGATGAATTTCCCCGTCCCCAAGAGATAACCGCCATCGATGAGGTTACCATTTCGGAACAGTTACTTAAAAACATGATTCGTCAAACGGTTTATGCCATTTCGCAAAACGATACAAAGCCTTATTTAACCGGTATTTTGTTTGATATTAAAGAAGGCGTTTTGAATGTTGTGGGTTGTGACGGTTACCGTTTGGCTATTCGTCGTGAAGAAACCGCTCATGATGGCACTTTAAAATTCATTATGCAGGGCAAAACAGCAAGAGAGCTTTTAACCCTGCTGGGCGAATCGGATTTTGAAGTGAAAATTAAAGTGAGCGATAAACAAGCCCGTCTTGCTCTTAAAAACTGCATTGTTACCACAAGATTGATTGACGGTGATTATTTAAATTATGAAGGTGTGGCAAAGCACGAAAACACTCTTTTTGTTGTCACAGACACAAAAGAAATTTTAGATTCGGTTGACCGTGCTTCTTTAATTGCTAGTGAGGCTGTTAAGGCTCATGTTTTGCTGCAGATTGAAGACGGTCAGGTAAACATTAACTGCGAAACGGTTTTGGGTCAGGTTAAAGATAAATTTGAGGTTTCAATGCAGGGTGAACCCATTGAAATTGCCTTTAATCCCCGCTATTTAATGGAAGCCTTTAAAAATGCTGATTGCAAAGAAATTAAATTAAGCTTTTCAACTGCATTAAACCCCGTTGTGATTCAGCCGGTTGAGGGCAACAGCTTCCATTACATTGTTTTGCCGGTGCGGTTACACTAATGAAAGAATATATTAAAGAAACCATTGTGGTTGAAGGAAAATATGACAAAATTCGTCTTTCTTCCCTTTTTGATGCCAACATCATTCAAACCGATGGTTTTATGATTTTTAAAAATAAAGAAATGCTCTCTTTATTAGGCCATTTGGCAGACGAAACCGGCATCATTGTGTTGACAGATTCGGACAGCGCCGGCTTTAAAATCAGAAATTATATTAAAAGCTGTTTAAAAGGCAAAAATGTAAAGCATGCTTTTATCCCTTCCCTTTCCGGCAAAGAAAAACGAAAAGAAAAACCCGGAAAAGAAGGTCTTTTAGGGGTTGAAGGCATGCGGGATGAAGCTTTGCTTGAGGCCCTTTCATTAGCCGGCTATCACAAAGAGCAAAAGGGAGAAGAAAAAATTACAAAGGTCGATTTTTTCACTCTTGGGCTTACGGGCAAAAAAGACAGCAAAGAAAAAAGAGAAACTCTTGCCAAAACACTCAATTTACCGCCCCGTATTTCATCTAACATGCTTTTGGATGTATTAAATGCTCTTTATACAAAAAAAGAATTTTTTGAATTATTTTAAACTTTCCTCCATATATTGTAATGACTTAATCAATATATGGAGGATTTTTTATGAAAGCGGCCATAATTCATTTTGAACCGGTTTTTTCGCCCTTTAATCAAACTTTTGGCATAAAAAAAGCATTGTTTAAAACAAAAAAAGAAATAAAAGAAGAAAAAATTAAAATTCCTGTCTATCTTGTTCCCATAACAGAAAAAAACCCAAGCGAAAAGGCAATTGCTAAATTTTGTACCTATTTAAAAAAGGAAGGCATTACTCATATTATATTTTCAAAAGAGGCGTATAAAAAACAAATAATAAGGGAAAAAATGGAAAATAGTTTTCAAAACTTTACCGGAAATGAAATTGTTAAGTATAAATTATATGATATACTGAGAAAATATGCGGGTGGCAAAGCCATTCCGATTGGAAGCTCCACCCTGATTCTTGAAACCGACAGTCCGGAAAAAGCAAGACAATATATTTTAAAAATATACAAATATGTTAAAAAAATTGTGATAAAATCAGAACGAGCAGAAATGTTTAATGATGTTACTCAGTTCTTTCTTCAGGAATATGGTTTATTCATTCCGGTGGAACACATGAAGAAAAAAGAAGAAAAGGAAATTTTGGTGCAGCTGGATTCTATGACAGAAGAAAAAAAGGTTTTAAATATCTCGACTGATGTAAATCGCTGCAGCCAAATTATTTTTAGTTCTAAAAAGAAATTTAAACAAATAACACAATTTTTAGATTTTAATCAAATGACCTTAGAATTCCTTATTTTTCAGCAATATAGCAATATAAATGAGGAAAAAATAAAGAGATTTTGTAAAGAATATATGATAAAAGTAAGTAAAATTGTAAATAATGATTGACAAATGTAATTATATTGTTTATAATACTGAATTAAAGGTGAGTAAAGGTGAAAGGGATGAGGAAATGTCTGAAAAGACAATTTACTTAACATATGAGGGCTTAAAGGAAAGAGAAAGAGAGCTTGAATATTTAAAAACCGAAAAGCGTAAAGAAATCTCTGAAAAAATTAAGGTTGCCCTTGGTTTTGGTGATTTATCCGAAAATGCAGAATATGATGAAGCAAAAAATGAACAGGCAGAAGTTGAGCATAAAATATTAAAGCTTGAAAAAATGCTGAAAAACGCAAAAATCATTGATGAAGAAGAAGTTTCAACTGATGTTGTGTCTTTTGGTATTAAAGTTAAGGTTTTTGATGTTGACATGGAAGAAGAAGAGGTTTATAGCATCGTTGGTTCAGAAGAAGCTGACCCCATGAGTAATAAAATCTCTGACGAATCACCGGTTGGCCGTGCCCTGCTGGGCGCAAAGGTTGGCGATGTGGTGACTGTAGAAGCCCCCAACGGTGAATTTGAATTAAAAATTTTAGAAATCAGCAAATAAAAAAGTTCGGTATTAAGCCATATTACACTTTTTCGTGTAATATGGCTTTTTTATATGGTAAGGCAAATGTTTCATGTGAAACATTATAAAAATAATCAATAAAAAAGAGTCAAAAATAAGAATGTTTCATGTGAAACAATCCATTATACCCTTGAAAAAGTGCATTTTTTATGGTACAATAAAAGGTGTAGAATAAAAAGGCTACAAGCAGGAAGGAATGAAAAAGATGGCAAAAGTAATTGTTGTGGCAAACCAAAAAGGCGGTGTGGGTAAAACTACCACAGCTGTGAATTTGGCTGCCTGCCTTGCAACCTTAAAGAAAAAGGTTTTAATGATTGATTTTGACCCCCAGGGCAATGCCTCAAGTGGTGTTGGTATTGACAAAGAGGCGGTAGAACAATCTATTTATGATGTTTTGATTAACGAAACAGCCATAAAAGAAACCATTCTTGAAACAAAGGTTAAAAATCTTTTTGTCTGTCCTTCTAATATTGATTTGGCCGGTGCTGAAGTTGAGCTGGTTTCTATGAAAAACAGAAACAACCTGCTAAAAGAAGCATTAAAGCCGGTTTTAAAGGATTATGATTATATTATTATTGACTGTCCGCCGTCCCTGGGACTGTTAACATTAAACGCTTTTGCGGCTGCAGACAGTTTGCTTGTGCCCATTCAATGCGAATATTATGCACTTGAAGGTCTCAGCATGCTCACCAAAACGGTTAAAAATCTGCGGAAGGAATTAAATCCAAAGTTAACATTTGAAGGTGTTTTGCTGACGATGTTTGATTCTCGAACCAATTTATCCACACAGGTAATGGAAGAGGTAAAAAAATATTTCCCCGAAAGTGTGTTTAAAACCGTAATTCCCCGTAATGTCAGACTCTCTGAGGCACCGGGCTATGGTGAGCCCATCATTTCTTATGATAAGTACTCAAAAGGTGCCCGTAGCTATTTAAAGCTGGCAAAAGAGGTAATGAAAAACAATCAGGCAAAGGAGTCGAGTGCAGAATGAAAAAAAATGAAAAAAAGGGCTTGGGCAAGGGTCTTGGGGCGCTGCTGAACACCGATGAAGCCGTAGACACCACTTTAGAACAAGCCAATGAGCTGAAAATTACACAAATTGAACCGAATAAAAGTCAGCCCCGAACCGAATTTGATGCCGAAAAACTGCAGGATTTGGCTGATTCAATCAAAAAATATGGTATTCTGCAACCCATTGTTGTTAAAAAGCTGGATAATGGATTTTATAAAATTATTGCCGGTGAACGCCGTTGGCGTGCAGCAAAATTAGCAGGACTTTCAAAGGTTCCGGTTTCCATTCGTGATTTTGACGACCAAGAAACAATGGAAATTGCCTTGGTAGAAAACCTGCAGCGAGAAGATTTAAATCCCTTTGAAGAAGCTCGTGGTTACCGTGAATTGATGGATTTATTCTCTTTAACTCAAGAGCAGGTGGCCCAAAAGGTCGGCAAAAGCCGTTCTGCCGTTGCAAACAGCATTCGTTTGCTCACCTTGTGTGACGAAATTAAAGAAATGGTGTTGGCCAAAGAATTAACTGTGGGTCATGTGCGGGCACTACTCGCCACAGATAAAGAAGAAGTTCAGCTTTTGGCAGCCCGTCGGATTGTTAAAGAAGGTTTAACCGTTCGCCAAACCGAAGAGCTGATTAAAAATCTTTTGCAGGTTAAAAAACCGAAAAAGAAAAATCCAATTGATGAAGAGTTGCGTCGATATTTATCGACCTTAGAAAAAAAATTGTCTGATTCATTGGGAACAAAGGTCACCATTCAAAATAAGAAAAATCGTGGCAAAATTGAAATTGAATATTATAACAATGACGACTTTGAGCGAATTATGAATTTAATTAGTTAATTGGAAAAAATTGGGAGCTTAAATTTGGTCCTGTAAGCCATTTTTATAAAAGTTCAATATAGTTTGACCAAAAAGACAAGAAAAAAAGAAATAGAAAAAGAATCCGAGCAAAATGAAATGGTTAACATAAAGCACGGATAATTTATCGGCGAAAGAAAAGAAAGGGCGAAAAAATGGAGATTTTAGGTTATATAATTCCCCAAGAGTTAATTTTGTTTTACAGTTGCGTTTTTTGTATTGTCGGTTTTCTCTTTGCATTCATTGCATTGATTGTGGCATGTCGGGTGAGCCGCCGTTCAAAACGGATTTTAAAAGACGGTGCTGGCCGTGACATCACAGAGGCCATTGTGAACTACTATAAAAAATGCACCGAAATTATGGATGATTACAAAGCGGCAGAAGACCGTTTGCGCAAGCTGGAAATTGAAAGTAAAACCTGCGTGAAAAAGGTTGGTGCCATCCGCTATAATGCTTTTGGCGGCAACAACGGCAATTTAAGTTTTGCCACAGCCGTTTTGGATGAAGAAGATACGGGCTTTGTTTTAAACGGTGTTTACACAAGACAACAAACCGCCACTTATTTAAAACCCGTTCAAAAAGGCAAGTCATTATTTGAGCTGTCGGAAGAGGAAGAAGAAGCCATTCGCACAGCGCAATTAAATTATGAAAGAGTTATAAACAGTGAATTAAATAAGGAACAGAAATAAAGGAGAGAAAAACATGCTTGACATTAAATTGATCAGACAAGAGCCGGAAAAAGTGAAAGCTGCCCTGGCACGCCGCAAAGAAGAAGACAAAATTGACGAATTACTTGAGCTTGATAAAAAGCGCCGCGATGTGCTCTATGAAGTGGAGCAGTTAAAAAGCAAGCAAAATACCGTGAGCAAGCAGATTCCGCAGATAAAAAAAGAAGGCGGCGACACCGCCCCGATTTTTGCAGAAATGAAGGAACTTTCTGAAAAAATCAAGGGTCTTGACCAAAGCCTGCGTGAGCTTGACGAAGCCATTAACGGCTTAATGCTGCGCATTCCCAACATTCCTAACGACACTGTTCCCGATGGCGACACCGATGAAGACAATGTGGAAATCCGCAAATTCAGCGAGCCTACAAAGTTCGATTTTGAGCCCAAAGCCCACTGGGATTTAGGCGAGGGACTGGGCATTTTAGATGCTGCCAGCGCTGCAAAAATTACCGGTGCTCGTTTTACTGTTTATAAAGGTTTGGGCGCTCGTTTAGAGCGAGCTGTCATCAACTATTTCTTAAATATGCACACCGATAAGCACGGCTACACCGAAATTTTCCCGCCGTACATGGTTCACAGAAACTCCATGGTGGGCACAGGTCAGCTGCCGAAGTTTGAAGAAGACGCCTTTAAAGTAATGGGCACAGACTATTTCTTAATTCCCACAGCCGAGGTGCCGGTTACCAATTTATATCGTGAACAGATTTTGTCAGCCGAAGATTTACCCATTCGTCATGTGGCCTATTCTGCTTGCTTCCGTGCCGAAGCTGGTTCTGCCGGTCGTGACACCCGTGGTCTTATCCGTCAGCATCAGTTTAACAAGGTTGAGCTGGTTAAATTTGTTGAGCCCGAGCATTCTTATGAAGAGCTTGAAACGCTGGTTTTAGATGCCGAAGCTGTGTTAAAGGGCTTGGGCCTGCCTTATCGCGTGGTTAAAATCTGTGTTGGCGACTTGGGCTTCACCGCCGCCATGAAATATGATATTGAGGTTTGGATGCCCAGCTACGGACGCTATGTTGAGATTTCTTCCTGCAGTAACTTTGAAGATTTCCAGGCGCGTCGTGCCGGCATTAAATACAAAAAATCCCAGGCAGATAGACCCCAGTTTGTTCACACCTTAAACGGCTCCGGCGTTGCCGTTGGTCGTACGGTGGCAGCTATTTTGGAAAACTATCAGAATGCTGATGGCAGCGTTCGTATTCCTGAAGCGCTTCTGCCCTTTATGGGAACTGATGTTATCCGCTAATAAAATGAAAGCATGAAAAGGCCCCCGCTCAAAAAGAGTGGGGGCTTTAAATTACAAAAAACGGGATGACGAGGACGCCATCTTCAAGATCCTTATTTAGTGTAACTATGTAGGGGGCGGCGTCTAGGGCGTCCCCGCAATAATTCACAATGAAAAAAGGCTGAACGAATTTCGTTCAGCCTTTTAAGTTTACATTTTAATTAAGTCCTTTTAAATAGGTTGAGGGGTCGGTTGGCTCGCCGTTTTTCCGTACTTCAAAATGTAGGTGCGGACCTGTACTGCGTCCGGTGTTACCAACTCTTGCAATTAAATCGCCCTTGGCAACCACATGCCCTTCAGGCACCAAAAGCTCATCGCAGTGAGCATAATAAGTCACAATGCCGTTGCCGTGGTCAATCTGAATCAAATAGCCATATCCGCCATTGTTATATTCAGAATAAACAACTGTGCCGTTGTCTGTTGCATAAATATCGGTGCCAACAGGGGCTGCAAAGTCAATACCTGTGTGTTTTCTACCCCAACGGGAACCGAAGCGAGAGGAAAGACTGCCGTTGGTGGGCACAGCCATAATGCCGGTGCCAATGGGGCTAGGCCGTTCTTTTGTACCGGAGAAAATAATTTCATCCACAGCCGTGGATAAAATTTGTTCCGAAACAACATACCGGTCTGTTTCCACGCCGTTAACAGAGGTGACATAAGCGTCAATCACTCGGGCACCGGGGGCGCCTGCCTGCTCAACCCAAATGTTTCCCTCATAGCTTGTGGGGTCTTCTTTTTCAATGGTGCCAAAGGGAATTTCTTCTTCAATATGCTTTAGGGCAACCGTTTTGACAGAGAGAAGAGGCTCCCCCGTACGAATTTTTAACTTTGAAAGGGTCATGTTTTCAAGGTCATAAATGGGGTTTGTCTGCAAAATATCATCAACGGTAATGCCATAGCGCTCTGCCACAGAATAGATGGTTTCATCTGCCGACAAGGTGTGGGTCACAACCTTGCCTTCTGTGAGCCGTGCCGCAGCGCTGTCGACGGTTTTTAATGAAGCCTTGGGCACAAAGCGATGTGCCACCGTCACTTCCTCGCAAAATTCGGTGGAAACATCCTCGCCCTCTTCTTTAAAGCTGTTTTTATAAGTCTCTAAAACCGAAAGGGCAGCCTGCTCATTGGGAAGAGCAAACAAAAGCTGATTTTCTGCATAAACGCCATAGGCGGGCAACATATCCAGGCTGGTGGCTTTAATCCGTTCCCGCACATCCTCTGTGCTGGTAAAGGCGCCTTTTTGAATCAGGCGGATAGAAAGCTCCGGCTCAATAGGGACCACAAATGCCTGGTCACTAACCTGGGCAATTTCATAGTTAATAGACTCAATAATTTGGTTATATTCACTTTTATTTTTAATGGTTCCAATCACTTGACCGTCAAAGCTCACCTGACAGCCAATGCTGCAGGTGCTGACCAGCAAAAGGCAGGCCACCGCCGCTAAAGTGCCGGAAACACCAAAGGAAAAGGCCAGTCGCTTGGCATGTTCTGTCAAGAAACATCCAAGGGCAGAAACACCACCCACCACCGCCGCCTTTGCTTTTAAAAACCACGCTTTGCCTGTGGCAGCAAGAGTGCCGGAAAAATCGGCAGGCAAGGGGGGCATAAAAGAAAGGGCCCGGGAGAGCCGCTTGTGTTCGGCCCGCAAAGAGTCGGCCACTTCTACCTTCACCTTTGTTTCGGCCTTGGCTTTCACATGGGGAGCCTGCACATAAAACTGTGTGGGCACCTTTTCCATGCGTCTGACCGTCACGCGGATTTGGTTTTCGTTCACGAGATCACCTCGAAAGAGAAACTGTATATGCTTATTATATGTAAGCGCACACGAAATTATTACAAAATTGTTAAAACCATGGTCTATTATACAATAATTTTTTAACAATTGCAAGTTTTATTTGTAAACAAATTGTAAATGTCGAAAAAAGAACTTTTTGTTCTTAAAAGATCAGGAATTTTATGTGAGGTACAATACCAAATGCGCCTCACAAAATATTTTATCGTCTATGAAATGCTTCCTTGCTATAAATAAAAGAAAGAAGCAGGGTATTTTCTTTGTAAAAGGGGTCCAGGGGCGTAGCCCCTGTGTCGTTTCGTGGGGGTA
>JAZNRE010000003.1:0-11585 GCA_045590535.1 Clostridia bacterium | reverse complement strand
AGACCTCGCCACTTTGTGCCTCGGCTGCTTCGACGAACCCTCTTCGAGTGTTCAAATCCCCTCGAAATAAAAATCACGGCACAACCTGCGGTGTTGCCGTGATTTTATGGCGGAGAGGGAGGGATTCGAACCCTCGAACCGGTATTAGCCGTTACACGATTTCCAATCGTGCGCCTTAGGCCAGCTCAGCCACCTCTCCAAAACACTATTTTATTAGCCTTCAACAAGGCACTACGTGATTATAGCACAAAATTATGATAAATGCAAGAGAAAATTTCAAAAAAATTAAAAAATTTTTTAATTATGCTTGACTTTCTTCTTTCATTATCATATAATGAAAAAAGAATAGTGAGTTGGCAGGAGGTTCCATATGGTTCCCGAGGATTCAACCCCAAAGGGTGCGACTGTTGATTTTGCCAAGCTGAAAGACGAAGAGTTGGTCTTACATGCAAAACAAGATAACGCTTTGGCCATTGAGGTGCTTGTCAATCGCTATAAATCATTTGTTATGATGCGCTCTAAAACATATTTTTTGTGCGGAGCCGATCGTGACGATGTGATTCAAGAGGGTATGATCGGGCTGTTTAAAGCTATTCGAAGTTTTAAGGCCGAACGAGGCGTCAGTTTTAAAACCTTTGCAGAGCTTTGCATTACCCGGCAGATTATTTCAGCGGTTAAAACATCCACAAGGCAAAAGCATGCCCCCCTTAACACCTATGTTTCATTGGACAGGGGCGAGGGAAGTGTTAATTTGGAACGGGATGCTTTTAAAAGCGGAAACGACCCTGAACAAATCATGATTGAAAAAGAAAATATGGTTGGTATTGAAGGCCAAATTGATAAGGCGTTGTCGAGATTTGAAGCACGGGTTTTAATGCACTACTTAAACGGCATGTCTTATGGGAAAATTGCTGTTTATATGGGCAAAGACCCGAAATCAATCGACAATGCACTGCAGCGTATTAAGCGAAAGCTTGAACGGTTTTTAATTGGTTAGTGTTGTGTTGGTTGTGTTGTGTTTTGGTAAAAAGGAGCTTGCTCCTTCTTTACAATAAATTTTTTATTATCAAAGTGAGGGAAACTACATGTACGAAGACAAGACTTTAGTTTGCAAAGATTGTGGTGCAGAATTTGTATTCACAGCTGGCGAACAGGAATTCTATGCAGAGAAAGGTTTCGAAAATGAACCGACTCGTTGCAAGGAATGCAGAATTGCAAGAAAGAACAGCTTAAGGCAGTCCAGAGAAATGCACACAGCTATCTGCGCTGACTGCGGTAAGGAAGCACAAGTGCCTTTCGAGCCGAAGGAAGACAGACCGGTGTATTGCAGCGAATGCTTTGCGAACCACAGATAATCCCTGCTTTGAGGATTTGAAACAGAACATCCCTTTTGGTGTTGTGTATGGTGCGTTTTAAGGCTTTTAAAGCTTGCGTGTTACGGATTTAATAGTAACTGGTGAAAGAGTGGGCTAATTCCCACTCTTTCCTATTGTATGAACAAATCTTGAAACGATAAGGAGAATGTGACATGGCATATTCCAAAATAGAACAATTGATTTTTGAATTGGTAGAGCCCATTGCCTTTGCCAATCATGTATCTGTTTGGGATGTGGAATTTGTAAAAGAAGGCAAGTCTCATGTTCTGCGGGTTTATATTGATAAAGAACATGGCGCTTCAATTGATGATTGTGAAAAAATCAGCGTTGCTCTTTCTGAAAAGCTGGATGCTCTTGACCCAATCTCTTCGCCTTATTCTTTAGAAGTTTCTTCTGCCGGTCTTGACAGAAAGCTTAAAAGAGAATCAGACTTTATGCAATATATCGGTCATTTAATCGATGTTAAGCTTTATGCCCCGGTGCAAGGCGTTAAAGAGTTCACGGCAGAGCTTTGCGGTTATTCTAAAGAGATTTTGTCGGTGCGGTATGAAAATCAGATTTTAGAGCTGCCCATGAGCCAGGTTGCATCGGTTCGGTTAACCGTGGTTTTTTAATTTTGAAAATAAAAACATTAACATAAATAAACTTACGCAAATTTAGATGTGGAGGTCAAAAACATCATGAATCAGGAATTTATGTCCGCCTTGACAGAATTGTCAACAAGTAAAGGTATTGACAAGGAAATCATTTTAGAGGCCATTGAAAAAGCCTTGATTGTTGCTTATAAAAAAAATTACGGTCATGCGCAGAATGTAGAAGCAACCATCGACCGTACAACCGGTGCCATCCGCCTTTGTCAGCAGAAAACTGTTGTTGAAGAGGTTTTGGATGCCAATGTTGAAATGGGTCTTTCAGAAGCCCAGGAAATCGATGGAAGATACCAATTAGGCGACACCGTTAATATTGAAATTCTGCCCAAAGACTTTGGTCGCATCGCAGCACAAACAGCTAAGCAGGTTGTGGTGCAGCGCATTAACGAAGCAGAAAATGAAAATGCTTATGAATACTATCGTGGTAAAGAAAACACCCTGATTAGCGGTGTTATTACCAAGCTTGACAAGCGCGGCGTGATCGTGCAGATTGACGGCGCACAGGAAGCTGAACTGCCTTTTAATGAGCAGCTTGCAGGTGAAACCTATCAGCCCGGCTCACGCTATAAGTTCTATGTAGTGGGCATAAAGAGCACTCGTGAAGGTCCAAAGCTCACTCTGTCAAGAAGTCATCCTGGTCTTGTTCGGTGCCTGTTTGAGCAGGAAGTGCCTGAACTTTCTGATGGCATTGTTGAAATTAAAACTATTGCAAGAGAAGCAGGTTCAAGAAGCAAAATCTCCGTTTTCAGTACCGATGAAAATGTGGATGCGGTTGGTTCCTGCGTTGGTCCTCGTGGAACCCGTGTACAATATGTATGCGATGAACTTTGTGGGGAAAAAATAGATATTGTCCGCTACCATGAAGAGCCGGCTCAGTTTATTGAAGAAGCTTTGAGCCCTTCTGAGGTTATCAGCGTTGATATTGATGAAGAAGCTCATTCGGCTCATGTTGTTGTGCCGGCACATCAATTGTCCCTTGCCATTGGTAAGTCCGGACAAAATGCAAGACTTGCAGCAAAATTAACAGGCTGGAAAATTGATATTAAGCCGGAGGAATAATCAGATTATGAAAAGAGGGCATGAGCCAATCCGGGAATGCGTTTGCTGTGGGCAAAAGTTTCCCAAAACAAGTCTTGTGCGAATTGTTAAAAATGAAGAGGGCATTTGTTTTGACCAAAACGGAAAGTCAGCAGGGCGGGGCGCATATCTTTGCAAGAGCCCGGAATGTCTTGAAAAGCTGATTCGTCAAAAACGGTTAAACAGAGCCTTTAAACAAGCTGTCGATGACAGCGTTTACTGGGCTATAGCCCAAACATTACAGTTGACAGAAACAAACAGCGAGTCAACAAAACCCGTGAAATCCTGAGGGGATGCGGCGTTTTTCAAAATTTCGGAGGTGTTGTTGAATGATAAAAGTGAGAGTACATGAACTGGCCAAGTTGCTGGATACAAATTCAAAGGAATTGATTGCTCTTTTAGCAGAATATGGCTATGAGATTAAAAACCATATGACAGTGCTTGAAGACGATCAGCTTGACATTATTTTTGAGATATTTACACAGCGTTTTAATAAGGCTGTGGAAATCCCTAAATTTGGTCGTGACAAAGCACCTGCCGCTGCTCCTGCTCCGGCTCAAAAGAAGAAAAAGGCAGCCAAGGAAGAAGGTGAAGCAGCACCGCAAGAGCCTGTAGCAGAAGTTGAAATTTCGAACGAACCCATTAAGAGAAAAGTGCGTCATGTTGACACCCGTCAAACGGTTATCGACGCCAATAAAATGGATACAGAAAAGCTGGAAGAACTGGCACCCACCAATGTTTCTGAAAAAGACCATGTTAAAGTGCAAAAGCTTAAAAAGGGTGGCAACCGTCACCGTGATAACATGGTAACGAACAAGGCAAAACAACAACAGCCTGTTAAGGAACAAAAGGTTAAAAAAGAGAAGAAAAAGGTTTTAATCCCCAACGAAATTTCCGTTGGTGAACTGGCCTCTCGCCTTGGTGTATCGCCCACAGAGGTTATTAAAAAGTTGATGGCTTTAGGCATTATGGCTGCCATCAGCCAAACCGTTGAATATGATGTGGCAGCTTTGATTGCAGAAGATTTAGGTGCAGAAGTGGAGCACGAAATCATTTTAACCGATGAAGAAATCCTCTTTGACGACCATGAAGATGCACCGGAAGATTTAGAGCCCCGTTCCCCCGTTGTTGTGGTTATGGGTCATGTTGACCACGGTAAAACTTCGCTTTTGGATGCCATCCGAAGCACAAATGTTACCGATACGGAAGCCGGCGGTATCACACAGCATATCGGTGCGCACCGTGTTCGCATTCATGATAAGAAAATTACATTTTTAGATACCCCCGGTCACGAAGCTTTCACAGCTATGCGTGCCCGTGGTGCCCAGGCTACAGATATTGCTATTTTGGTTGTGGCTGCCGATGACGGCGTTATGCCCCAGACCATTGAGGCCATTAACCATGCCAAAGCAGCAGAACTCAGCATTATTGTTGCCATTAACAAAATTGATAAAGAAGGTGCCAACCCCGACCGCATCAAGCAGGATTTGACCGAGCACGGTCTTGTTCCTGAAGATTGGGGCGGTGACACCATTTGTGTTGAAGTTTCAGCCAAGAAAAAGCTGAACATTGAAGGCCTTTTGGAAATGGTCCTGCTGGTTGCTGAAATGCGTGAACTCAAGGCCAATCCCAACCGCAGAGCCAAGGGTATTGTTATTGAATCCCGTCTCGATAAAGGCCGTGGTCCTGTTGCAACAGTTTTGGTGCAGAACGGAACGCTGAAAGTGGGCGACATTGTTTTGGCCGGCACAGCCATTGGCCATGTTCGCGCCATGCTGGACGATAAGGGCAAAAAGATTAAAAAGGCCACACCATCTGTCCCTGTTGAGATTACCGGTCTTTCCGAAACACCTGATGGCGGCGATCTGTTCTATGCCATTGACGATGAACGCCGGGGCAGAAATGTGATCGAAAAGAGAAAACAGCAGCAAAAGGATGAGCGCATCAAAGCTCATTCTGCTGTAACCTTGGAAGATTTGTTTGACCGCATTAAAGAAGGTCAGGTTAAAGAACTGAACATCATTGTTAAAGCCGATGTGCAGGGTTCTGTTGAGGCTGTGCGTCAGTCTTTGGAAAAGCTGTCTAATGAAGAAGTTCGTGTGAAAGTTATTCACGGTGGTGTGGGTGCCATTCGTGAGTCCGATGTTATGCTTGCCTTTGCTTCCAATGCCATCATTGTCGGCTTTAATGTTCGTCCCGACCCCGGTGCTGCTGCCAGTGCAGAGCGTCAGGGTGTTGACATTCGTATGTATCGTGTTATTTATAATGCCATTGAAGAAATTGAAGCAGCTATGAAGGGTATGCTTGAGCCCACCTTCCGTGAGGAAGTAACAGGTCATGCAGAAATTCGTCAGACCTTCCGTGTATCCAATGTGGGTACCATTGCCGGTTGCTATGTTCAGGATGGTACCATTGCGCGTAACACCCAGGTTCGTCTTGTTCGTGATGGTATTGTTGTTCATGAAGGCAAGCTGGCTTCACTCAAACGCTTTAAGGATGATGTGAAAGAAGTGCACTCCGGTTATGAATGCGGTTTGGGCATTGAAAACTTTAATGACATTAAAGAAGGCGACATTGTTGAAGGCTTTAAAATGGTTGAAGTTGAGAAATAATTGCGTTTTCATAAGATGAAAGCTCTGTCACAGTGAAATTTTTTTGGAGGAAATGATATGAGCGTGAATAGAATTAACAGAATTAACGAAGAATTCAGAAAAGAATTATCGGATATTATCCGGAACATGAAAGACCCGCGCATTCCCATAATGACCAGCGTTGTTATGGTGAATGTAACACCGGATTTGCGCTATGCTAAAATCTATGTGAGCGTGTTGGGCAGCGAGGCAGAGCAGAAGGATGCTATTGCGGCGCTGAAAAAATCGGCCGGATTTGTTCGCCGTGAAATGGGCGCGCGCCTTAATATGCGCTACACACCGGAGCCGGTGTTTGAGCTTGATCACTCCATTGAGCACGGCGCTCGCATTACGGAACTTTTAAGATCGACACAAGGTGATTGATGTGAACCAATTAAAAGAAATTCAAAATGCCTTGGCACAGGCTGAACAAGTTGCCATTTTCACACATGTGAATCCCGACGGTGACGCTTTGGGTTCGTCTTATGCCATGCAAGCAGCACTCGAATTTTTAGGAAAAAAAGCAACGGTTTTTTTAGAAAAAGAACCGCCGGAGCGTTATGCCTTTTTGGTGGGGGACTACAGCCTTTACGGAGAAGGAGATGCCTTTGATGTGGCCCTGGCGCTGGATTGCGGTTCCATTAACCGTTTAGGTGATTTGCAGCCTTTGTATCAGCAGATTGAAAAGAAACTGGTTGTGGACCATCATTATGCCAGTGCGCCCTATGGTGACCTCTATTTCAGCGATCCAAGCAATGCAGCCTGCTGTGAACTGGTTTATGACCTAATTATCGGCTTATGCGGTCATGTGCCGGAAAAATCTCTTGTGCCCCTTTACACAGGCCTTTCAACCGATACGGGCAACTTTAAGTTTTCAAATGTAACGGCCAAAACCTTTACAGTGGCAGCCGCTCTTTTGGAGGCGGGGGTTGAAATCAGACCCATTACGCGCCGGCTTTATGACACCGTTAAGCTTTCAAAACTAAAGTTTACTGGTGCACTGGCTGACCGTGTGCAGCTATTTAACGATGGAAAAATTGCTGTGTTAGCCTGCACCGACAGTTTTTTAGCTGACTTCGGTTTGGTTTTTGAAGATTTGGAAGAACTGCCCAATACGGTTTTAAGTATTGAAGGGGTAGAGGTCAGCGTTATCATTAAGGAAAAGGATGCAGACAAGCTTAAGGTGAGCTTGCGCTGCAAAGAAAATATAGATTTGGCTTTGCTTGCAGCACAATTTGGCGGTGGCGGTCATGCCTGCGCCTCCGGATTTGTGACCGATGCATCTGCCCAGACGATTACAGATGAGCTTGTAACCGTTATTACAAAGCAGTTGGAGGAATTCTATGCCGGCACAAGCAAATAATTTAAAAACAGTAACAATGTTTACAGATGGTGCTTGCTCCGGCAATCCCGGTCCCGGTGGCTGGGGCACCATTTTGCGTTATGGCAGTCATAGCCTTGAACTTTCCGGTGGCTATCGATTAACCACCAATAACCGAATGGAAATTTTAGCGGTTATTCGCGGTCTTGAACGGCTGAAGGAGCCCTGCCATGTGGATGTTTACAGCGACAGCAAATATGTGGTTGATGCTGTGAATCAAGGTTGGGTTTATGGTTGGAAGAAAAAAGGATGGATTAAAAGCAATAAAGAAAAAGCGTTAAATCCTGATTTGTGGCAAAAACTTTTAGATGAAATGCAGCGGCATGAAGTGGCTTTTCACTGGGTGAAAGGTCACGACGGTCACCCTGAAAATGAGCGGTGTGATGAAATGGCCGTGGCAGCAGCTGCGGCGGAGAATTTGCCGGAGGACACAGGATATAACCAGTAAAACGGGAGGGCAGAACATGTATTTTGATACACATACACATCTAGACGATGCCCGTTTTGATGAGGACCGCCTTAGTGTTATTCATAAAATTGCTGATTCTGGTGTTACGCTTTTGGTTAATATCGGCGCAGACATGGAAAGCTCCTATGCCGGTGTCAAACTGGCAGCCGAACACGGTTTTATTTATGCAGCTGTGGGTGTTCATCCCCATGATGCTGAAAACATGACAGAAGAAGACATAGAAAGCCTGCGCCTATTAGCAGCTGAGCCAAAGGTTGTGGCCATTGGTGAAATCGGGCTTGATTATTACTATGATAATTCACCCCGTGAGCTGCAAAAAAAGTGGTTTCGCCGGCAGATTGAATTGGCAAAAGAGCTGGACCTGCCATACATTGTTCACGACCGTGATGCCCATCAGGACACTATGGATATCATCCGTGAGTCAGGTTATTTTCGTGGTGTAATGCATTGCTATTCGGGTAGTGTTGAAATGATGCGCACCTTAGTTGATTGGGGCTTTTACATCTCTTTTGCCGGTCCTGTGACTTTTAAAAATGGTAAAAAGGCTAAAGAGGTGGCGTCCTGCGTGCCGATAGAACGGCTTTTAATTGAAACTGACAGCCCATACCTCACCCCCGAGCCTCACCGTGGCCAACGGAACGATAGCTCAATGGTTCCGTTTGTGGCCAAAGAGATTGCAGCCTTGAGGGGCATGACCCAGGAGGAAGTGGCTCACATAACTTTGGAAAACGGAAAACGATTTTTTAACATATAATACGGACGAGGAGCGATTTAAATGGATTTTTCAAGATTGATTTCAGATAAAATGCTGGGTGTTAAAGCTTCAGCCATTCGTGAGATATTTAAGGTGGCCGGCAAGCCGGATGTTATCAGCTTTGCAGGTGGTTTGCCTGCGCCCGAAAGCTTTCCGGTTGATGCCATCAAAGAAATATGTGCCGATATTTTGGATAATGACCCGGTTACAGCCCTGCAATATGGCATTTCAGAGGGCTATGCACCTTTAAAAGAGCTTATTTTAAATCGCGTCAAAGAAAAAGAGCAGATTGGCGGTGCGAATGATGATATCATCATTGTCAGCGGTTCCCAGCAGGGTGCTGATTTAACAGCCAAGGTGCTTTTAAATGAAGGCGACGGCGTTATTTGTGAAGAGCCCAGCTTTATTGGTTGCTTAAACACTTTCCGTACCTACAATGCTAAATTATATGGCGTGCCTATGAATGAGGACGGTATGGATTTGGAAATTTTGGAAGAAACCTTAAAAAAGCACAAAAACATTAAGCTGATTTATACCATTCCCACCTTCCAGAATCCTTCCGGCATCACCTCAAGTCTTGCGGTGAGACAAGGCATGCTGCGTCTTGCGCAACAGTATGGCGTTATGATTTTAGAAGATAATCCCTATGGTGAGCTGCGCTTTTCAGGTGAAAAAGTTCCCACCATTAAATCGATGGACACAACAGGAAATGTTATTTATTTGGGTTCTTTTTCAAAGGTATTTTCACCCGGTTTACGCCTGGCTTATTTAATTTTGGATAAGGGCATTATGGAAAAGATTGTGGTAGGCAAGCAAGCAACCGATGTACATACCAATGTCTTTTCACAAATGATTGTAGCTCGTTATTTAGAGAAGTATGATATTGACAGCTCTATTGCAAAAAGCCGTGAGCTTTATAAGCACCGTTGCGGTTTGATGCTTTCCTGCATGGATGAATATTTCCCGAAAAATGTGACCTATACCCGTCCGGATGGCGGTATCTTTTTGTGGGCAACCATGCCCGAGGGCACCGATTCGGGCAAGCTGATGCTTGAGGCGGTTGAACGAAAGGTTGCTTTTGTTCCCGGCAGTGCTTTCATGACCGATATTGAAAAGCCCAGCCATTGCTTCCGTCTTAACTATTCAACCATGAGCGACGAAAAGATTGAAAAAGGCATAGAGATTTTAGGTGCGCTCCTTTCAGAACGGGTGTAAATCCGTTTTAAAACTGTCATTTTGATTATAAACTGTGGATTGGAGAATGAAATATGGAACAGACTATAGAAAGAAAAAAACGCATTTTTTCAGGCATGCAGCCCTCCGGTGAATTAACCCTGGGTAACTATTTGGGTGCTTTGAAAAACTGGATAAAGCTGCAGGATGAATATGACTGCATGTATGCCGTTATGGATATGCACGCCATCACTGTTCGTCAGGACCCGGCAGAGCTCCGTCGGCGCAGCCTTGATGTGCTGAAACAATACATGGCCTGCGGCGTTGACCCGGAGAAGTCAATTTTGTTCATTCAATCCCATGTGCCGGCTCATGCGGAACTTGCCTGGGTGCTTTCTTGCAACACACAAATGGGTGAACTGTCAAGAATGACACAGTTTAAAGATAAATCAAAAAAACATGCCGATAACATTAACGCCGGTCTTTTTACATACCCGGTGCTTATGGCGTCTGACATTTTGCTGTATCAGGCCGATTTGGTTCCCGTTGGCAATGACCAGCTGCAGCATATTGAAATTACCCGTGATGTTGCAGAACGGTTTAACTTTCACTATAGCGACACCTTCACCGTGCCCGAACCCTTCATTGCCAAATCCGGTGCCCGTGTCATGAGTTTGCAATCACCGGAAAATAAAATGTCAAAATCGGACCCGAACCCCAATGGTTTTATTTTGCTGCTTGACCCTGAAGAAGTCATTATTAAGAAGTTCAAGCGTGCTGTAACCGATTCCGACACTGAAATCCGTGCCGGCGAAGATAAACCGGGCATCACCAATCTGTTGACCATTTATGCAGCTGTCAGCGGCAAAACCGTTGATGAGGCGGCTAGAGAGTTTAGTGGTATGGGCTATGGCACCTTTAAGCAGGCAGTGGGCGAGGCGGTTGCCGCTGAATTGGCACCCGTTCGCAAACGCTTTGATGAGCTTTCAAAAGACAAGGCCTATGTTGAAGAGGTTTATACAAAGGGTGCAGAAATGGCCTCCCGCATTGCAGCAAAAACCTTGCGCAAGGTTTATAAAAAAGTTGGATTTATTGGTCGCTGATTGGGCTATAAAGTCAGCAGGACAGGAAGGAATACAATGAGATTAGATAAATATTTAAAGGTATCACGCATCATTAAGCGCAGAACCGTTGCCAACGAGGCTTGTGACCAGGGCCGTGTTTCGGTTAATGGTCGTAGCGTGAAAGCTTCTTATGATGTAAAAGTGGGCGATGTTTTAGAGCTTCGGTTTGGTGAGAAAACCATGCGGGCACAGGTGCTTCGTGTGAGCGAACATGTGGGCAAGGATGAAGCCGCCGAGCTTTATAAGGTGCTGCCTTAATCACTTTACGACAAACTATATAACAGGAGTTAAAACCATGGAATTTTTATTGATATTATTTTTAATTGCCCTGGTTATTTGGGGTTTTTCCACCAGTTTGGTTTGGGGCGTTGGCCTGCTAGTTGCTGTTTTCCTTTATTATTACTTTAAGCGCTATGCCACTCTTTGTATGATGATGGCTCTGCGTGCGTATGGCAAAGGCGATATTAACGGCAGCTTTCGTTGGTTTGAACGGGGCGAGAAAAAGGGTTATAATGCAAGACAGAAGATTACCTACGCCTATTATTTGATGCGTGAAGGCCGTGTGAAACGCTCAGAAGCCATGCTGGATTCGGTTTTAGCCTTTAAGATTGATAAGCCGGAGCTTAAATATTATGCCAAGACAAATCACGCCATTTTGCTCTTAAAAACCGGTCGGGCACAAGAGGCATTAGAAGAGCTGAATGAAATTTTTCCCTATTATAAAAATTCCAATATTTATGGCAGCCTTGGCTATTTGCACATTTTGTGCAGTGACATTGAAACAGCCGAGAAGTTTAATTTAGAGGCTTATGATTACAATCAGGAAGATGCCATTATTTTGGATAACTTAGTGCAGCTTTACACCAAAATGAAACAGCCAGAAACAGCCTATACTTATGTAGAAAAGCTTATGGCATTAAATCCGGGCTTTATTGAAGCCTATTATGATGC
>JAZNRE010000002.1:0-29972 GCA_045590535.1 Clostridia bacterium | reverse complement strand
TATCCCCCTGCATTGTGTCAAAGGGAGTAAAATGGCTCATGTTAACCCCGCGCCTTTGCTGCAACTTTTTAAAAACATACAAAAGTCCATAAGCCAGAACCGTACTCACCATTAAAAACATGGCCGGTGCCAGCATAATTGTCATATCAATGGTCAGGCTGATGGCCTGTTCCACCATAACCTCCATGGCCGGATCGGCATATTCTGCAAGTAGAATTTCTCGCAGTTGCTGACCCATATCCAACATCATGCTGCTAACGGTGAACTCGCCACCTGTCAGATGGTCAAGCACTTGCAGATTGACTAAAAGCTCTGCAGCAAATAAGAATGCGCATAAAAACAGCAGCTTGTAAAAAGGTAATTTAAGTCGCAATCCCAATGCAAGTGCCGCTGCTAAAAGAGCAATGGGTACAAGGGTGATAATTGCCGACAAAACGCCTTGAAACAAAACGAATACAACTGCCACCATAATAACATTAGCGCAGCCCAGTCCATAATGGCAATGATAAAAAACAACCGCCAAAAGGCTAACGAGTAAAAGCTCAATTGCCAAGCCCAAAATGCCCTCAATATTGCAAAAAGCTACCGCAAGAGCAAGGGTGAGCAATGTATTTAACGAATAATATTTAAATAAATCCTTGTTCAAATTGATTCTCCTCAACCACTCACATACTTACAAAATAAACGGTTTAAAGATGCACAATGCACCACTCTACCTTATTGTACCACATCATATTCCATTTTACAAGAAATTTTGCCAAAATTAAGCATTTTGTTTTTTATGGGAACAAATCCTTTCCTATTTTGACAGACACAACACCCCTTTTTCATGTATACGAAAAAGGGGTGTTGATTATGTCGTCTGTGTTTCGTTGTGTGGTCGGGCGCATGAAGTACCCTACCGTTTTTATTCTAAATAATCCTTCAGCTTTTTGCTGCGGCTGGGATGACGCAGTTTGCGCAAAGCCTTTGCCTCAATCTGACGGATTCTTTCACGGGTTACATTAAATTCTTTGCCCACTTCCTCCAAGGTTCTTGCACGACCGTCTTCTAAACCGAAGCGCAACTTCAGCACCATAGCTTCACGGGGGGTCAGTGTGCTGAGCACATCACTGAGCTGTTCTTTCAAAAGCATGAAAGAGGCTGCTTCAGAGGGCGCCGGCGCATCGTCATCGGGGATAAAATCACCCAAATGGCTGTCTTCCTCTTCACCAATGGGTGTTTCAAGAGAAACAGGCTCTTGGGCTATTTTCATAATTTCACGAACCTTGTCGATGGACATGTTAAGCTCTTTGGCAATTTCATGTGGGTGCGGGTCCCGACCCAGTTCCTGAACCAGTTGCCTGGAAACACGAATCAACTTGTTAATGGTTTCAACCATATGAACTGGAATACGAATGGTTCTGGCCTGGTCAGCAATGGCACGGGTGATGGCCTGCCGAATCCACCAGGTTGCATAGGTACTGAATTTATAACCCTTAGTGTAGTCAAACTTCTCAACGGCCTTAATCAAGCCCAAATTACCCTCTTGAATTAAGTCCAAAAACAACATGCCGCGGCCTACATAGCGTTTCGCGATGGATACAACCAAACGCAGATTGGCTTCAGACAAGCGTTTACGAGCGTCAGCATTACCTTTTGCCATCATTTTAGCCAGCTGCATTTCTTCATCTGGAGCCAAAAGGGGAACCTTGCCGATTTCTTTTAAGTACATTTTAACATGATCGTCAACTGAAACGCCTTCCACGCTGGAAATTTCTAATACTTCTGCACTTAAATCGACTTCTTCAAGAGGAGGCATCTCCCCAATTTCCTCTTCAATTTTTTCCAGTTCCTTGTCCATATCGGTGACAACTTCAACACCTTCTTTTTCCAGTGTTTCGTAAATCAGCTCGATTTGTTCAGAATCCATTTCAAATTCAGAAAGGGCATCCATGATTTCTTTATAAGTCAGAATCCCGTTTGCCTTTCCTTTGGCCACAACATCTGAAATAATTTGTTGTTTTTTCATTTCGAGATCTTGATCCATATTACCCTCTCCTTGCATTAATTCTTCGGTAGATTTCATTGGCTTCCTTCACTTTACCTTCCCCCGCGAGTTGTGCGGCACATTTTTTTAAAAATTCAATTTCAAGCTTTTCGGCTGCCTCTCTTGCTGCCAGCATGCTGTCACCCTCAAAGTTAATATATAACAATGAGGCTGCGGTCTTTTTCAAAGTTTCTTCTGATAATTCTGTTAAAAAATCTGGCGCATGCACCTCTTCATTTTTTTCACGATAGGCCGTGATAGCCTGAAACAGCTTTCGATGCATTTCTCCTGAAAACCATTCCGGCTGCACGCTTTCTTTCGCAAACTCCCATACACGACGGTGGAAAAAAATCAAATTCAGCAGGGTGCGCTCCGTTTTGTATGTAGCCGTATTCTGGCTTTGGTTAAAGCCTGTGTCGTCACCGGTGAGTCGTTCAGGTCTTGCACTTTGATATGTCTCTTTTAGAACTTGTTTTTTATTTTTATAATAAACGAGTTTCAAAACCTCTGCCTTAATGGCCTCGGGCGTTATATCTGTTTCAGCCGAAAGCCGCTTGATGTAAGCTTCTCTTGCCACCTCGCTGTCAATCTCTGAAAGCACCTTGGCCGCCTCGGTTAAAAAGGAAATTTTCTGGCTTAAATCATAAATATCATATCGCTGTCTTAAGCGCAAAAGCTGATATTCAACCGATTCATGTGCTTCCGCTAAAAGAGCACGAAAACTTTCGGGACCTTTTTTCAAAATGTATTCATCCGGGTCTTTTGCACCTGTAAAACTAACAACCTTTACAATGTTTTCAGCTTCTGTCAACAAAGCAATGGCTTTTTGTGCTGCCTTTTGCCCCGCTTCATCGCCGTCATAGCAAACATAAACCTGGCTGGCATACCGTTTAATCAGTCGCGCCTGGTCCTCTGTCAGCGCTGTGCCCAAACCTGCAACCGCATTGGTGATGCCCCGCTGATAAAGAGAGATGACATCCATGTAGCCTTCCACTAAAATCAATCCCTCTTTTAACCCTGTCTGTTTGGCTAAATTTAATGAAAACAGATTTCGTCCTTTATGAAACACCGGTGTTTCAGGTGAATTCATATATTTCGCCTGGTCATCCCCCAGGGTGCGACCGCCAAAGGCAACCACATTGCCCCGAACATCAATGATTGGAAACATTAAGCGATTGCGGAACTTATCATAAATGCGCCCTTTATCGTTTTTAACAGCAAGACCGGCAATAACCATTTCTTCTTTGGTGTATCCTTTTGCCTCCATAGCCGTCATCAAATCGGACCATTCGTCTGGTGCATAACCTATGCCATATTTAACCACTGTTTTTTGGTCAAGTCCACGCCGTTTTATATAGTCCTTAGCAATCGTCGCTTTGGGAGTTGATAAGTTATCATAAAAATGTCGTGCTGCAACACGATTCATTTCTAAAATTCTTTTCCGTAGTGCTGCTTCTTCATCACTTTGTCCCGGGCGTCCGCCCGCCTCTTCTTCAAGAGTAATACCGGAACGCTGTGCCAAAAATTTAAGCGCATCCACAAAATCAAGATTCTCTGCCCGCATAACAAAATCAAAAATATTACCCCCGGTGCCACAACCGAAACAATAATACAGCTGCTTGTCCTCATCCACATGGAATGAAGGGGTCTTTTCTTTATGAAAAGGGCAAAGACCTATATGGCTTGTTCCGTTGCGCTTAAGATGCACATAGCCGGAAACAAGCTCGACAAGGTTATTTCGCCGACTGACTTCATTGATTGAACTTTGTTTATATCGAGGCAAAGCATCTCTCTCCTGCACATTTTTTCATTTGTCACACAAGGGCGACATTCATATTCTTCGACAAGAACAATTGATTTCCTTTATTTTTTAATAAAAAAACCCGAAAAAACTGTCTATTCTATAGATTGTCCATCAAATGGAAAATTTATGTAAAGTAATTTGCCTTTAGCGTTTCATTTGCCATCCCTGGGGCATAAACAACTCACGGAAGACATAAATTGCATAATTATCAGTCATACCTGCAATGTAGTCACAAACCTCACGCTCCCCTGAAAAAGTCATTTCGCTAAGGCCGGCCTCGCGAAGCTTTTCGGGATGATGCAAAAAGGTATCAAACAAGGTTTTTAAAATACCTTTTGCCTTCTCTTCCTCTGCCTTTGCAACAGGGCTTGTGTACACATTTTTAAACATAAAAGAGCGAAGCTCCATCATTGCCTCATAAATTTCGGGGCTCATAGCCACTTTGGGCTCATTCATGCTGTGCTCAATCACATCCATAATCATGGTGTGAATACGCTCGCTGTGTGTTTCACCCAAGGCACGCCGGCATTCTAACGATATCTCTTCCGGCCCGATAACCCCGCCACGAATGGCATCATCTATATCGTGATTGATGTAGGCAATGCGGTCAGCTAATTTGATGATTTGCCCCTCTAATGTTTTGGCTTCGTTTTTGCCGGCATGGTTAACAATGCCGTCGCGAACTTCCCATGTTAAGTTAAGACCGCTGCCACCTTCTAACACTTCAACCACCCGCAGGCTTTGCTCATAGTGGCGAAAACCGCCTGTGCAAATTGCATCAAGCACTGCCTCGCCTGAATGACCGAAGGGGGTATGTCCCAAATCATGCCCCAGGGCAATAGCCTCGGTTAAATCTTCATTTAGCCTCAGGGCTCTTGCTATGGTGCGGGCAATTTGCGAAACCTCTAAGGTGTGAGTGAGACGCGTTCTGTAATGGTCACCCTCAGGCGCCAAAAAAACCTGGGTTTTATGCATGAGTCTGCGGAAGGACTTGGCATGAATAATCCTGTCACGGTCCCGCTGAAACGCTGTTCTTATGTCACAAGGCTCCAAGGGTTCTGCACGCCCTTGTGTGTTTTTTGACAGGACGGCATAAGGGGACAAGGTTTTCTCCTCAAGCGCCTCTGTAATTTCTCTCACATTCACATGCATCACTCCTTTTTTTCCTGTAAAATCACCAGATATTAAAGAATATGATGTATATATACCCTTTTTTTCTCTTTTTAAACAAAAATACTAAAAACTTTGTCGTTTTCTATAATCCATTTAAAATAATTGTATTAAAAAGCAAAAACGCCGGAAGGTTTTACTGGTTCCTCTCCGGCGCTTTATAAGCTTATTTTATTTGTTTTGAATATATTCGTCAATGGCTGCTGCCGCTTTTTTGCCGGCACCCATGGCCAAAATAACCGTTGCAGCGCCCGTTACAGCATCACCGCCGGCAAAAACACCTTCTTTGCTGGTTTTGCCGTTTTCGTCTGCCACAATGCCACCCCACTTTTGTGTTTCAAGGTCGGGGGTTGTCTGCTTGATTAACGGATTTGGCGTTTGACCGATTGCAATAACAACCGTTGTGGCATCCAAAACAAATTCGCTGCCCTCTTTTGCAACCGGACGGCGTCTGCCGCTTGCATCGGCTTCGCCCAGCTCCATTTCAACACATTCCATACCGGTTACAAAGCCCTGTTCGTCACCTAAAATGCGCAAAGGATTGGTGAGAAGTTTAAATATGATGCCCTCTTCAGCTGCATGTTCAATTTCTTCGTTTCTGGCAGGCATTTCTGCTTCAGACCGTCTGTAAACGATATACACATTTTCAGCACCAAGTCGTTTTGCACATCGAGCTGCATCCATGGCTACATTGCCGCCACCTACAACAGCCACATTTTTGCCGATAACAACCGGGGTGTCCACTTCAGGGAAGCGATAGGCCTTCATTAAATTGATACGGGTTAAAAACTCATTGGCCGAATAAACGCCGTTTAAGTTTTCGCCCTCAATATTCATAAAGCTGGGTAGTCCCGCACCGGTACCCACAAAAACAGCCTCATAGCCATCCTGCAAAAGCTCATCAACAGAGAAAATTTTGCCCACAACCATATTGGTCTCTATAGTGACACCCATCTCCCGCAGGGCATCAATCTCTTTTTGAACAATTGCTTTAGGCAAACGAAATTCGGGAATGCCATACATCAAAACGCCGCCGGCAACATGAAACGCCTCTAAAATGGTTACATCATAACCTTTTTTGGCCAGGCTGCCTGCACAGGAAAGGCTTGATGGGCCAGAGCCCACAACCGCAACACGATGACCGTTGGGTGCGGCTTTTGCCACCCGATTTTTGCCGTTTTGCATGTGCCAATCGGCCACAAAACGCTCTAAGCGTCCAATGCCGACGCTCTCGCCTTTAATGCCCCTAACACAATGCTTTTCGCATTGGTTTTCCTGAGGGCACACGCGACCGCAAATAGCCGGCAAGGCATTATTTTCTTTAATTTTCTCAAAGGCACCTTCAAAATCGCCTGCGGCAACCTTTTCGATAAACTCAGGAATCTGAACATTTACCGGGCAACCGGATACACAAGGTCTGTTCTTACAGTTTAAGCAGCGTGTTGCCTCTTCAATTGCCATTTCTTCTGTATAACCCAGTGCCACTTCTTTAAAGTTGCCGTTGCGTACATGGGCATCCTGCACCGGCATAGGCACTTTGTTAGGACACATATTAGCCATTGTGTTTCCCTCCTGTTAATCTGCATTCGTGGGCTTCTAAAGATTGGCGCTCTTTATCACGGAACATAGCCGAGCGACGAATAGCAGCATCAAAATCAACTAAATGACCGTCAAAATCCGGTCCGTCTACGCAGGCAAATTTGGTTTCACCGCCAACAGTTAAGCGACAACCGCCACACATACCTGTTCCGTCAATCATAACGGGGTTCATGCTGACTACGGTCTTAATACCGTAGGGGCGCGTCACTTCACAAACAAACTTCATCATAGGCAGAGGACCAATAGCCAGCACCAAGTCATATTGTTCTCCGCTTTCAATCAAATCGTGCAGGGCGTTGGTTACAAAGCCTTTATTGCCGTTTGAACCGTCATCGGTCATCACAACGGTTTTCTTGCTCACCGCTTTGACCTCATCTTCCAAAATAATTAAGTCTTTATTTCTAAAACCGATAACAGAGTGAACCTCGCAACCCAGTTCATTCAGCTTTTTAGCCTGGGGATAGGCAATGGCTGTACCCAGACCGCCACCAATAACAGCCGCCTTTTTCACGCCGGAAAGCTCAGAGGGGCGACCCAGGGGACCCACAAAATCTAAAAGGCTGTCACCGGCCTCCATAGCGCCCAACTGGCGAGTGCTTTTGCCCACTTCCTGAAAAATAATGGTCACAGTTCCGGCTTCGCGGTCATAATCGGCAATGGTCAGGGGCACCCGTTCACCATCTTCATCAATTCTAAAAATAATAAATTGACCGGGCTCTGCCTTTTTAGCAATTAACGGTGCTTCAATCACCATGCGCTTAACCTGCTCGTTTAAAATATCCTTTTTAAGAATTTTATACATGATATTGCCTCCAACGCATCATTTTTTATTTCTGAATGCGGCCTTATCCCGCTCATTTTTGGTCAATAATTTTTTCCGCAGACGAATGCTTTTGGGTGTCACTTCAACCAGTTCATCATCGGCAATAAATTCAAGGCATTGCTCCAAACTCATTTGGTCCGGTGGCGTCAGGCGCAGGGCTTCATCACTGCCGGATGCGCGCATGTTGGTCACATGCTTTTTCTTGCAAACATTAACGGTAATATCTTCGCCTTTGGCATTTTCACCAACAATCATACCCTCATAAACCGAAACGCCGGCACCAATAAACAACCGGCCTCTCTCCTGGGCATTGTAAAGTCCATAGGCAACGCTGTCACCGGTTTCCCATGCAATCATAGAACCACGGCTGCGGCTTTCAATTTCACCACAATAGGCGCTGTAACCCTCTAAAACCGTGTTCATAATGCCGTTGCCTCGGGTATCGCTTAAAAACTCACTGCGATAGCCAATGAGACCACGAGATGGAATTTTAAATTCAAGGCGCATATAGCCGTTATCAGAAGGCTGCATGTTTTGCATTTCGGCCTTTCTTTTGCCCAGCTTTTCAATGACTGTGCCGGCGTATTCTTCCGGCAAATCAATGAACAAAAGCTCAATGGGTTCTAACGTTTTACCCTCTTTATGCTTCAAAATAACTTCCGGACGGGACACCTGAAATTCATATCCCTGACGGCGCATGGTTTCAATCAAAATGGATAAATGCAACTCACCACGACCGGAAACCTTAAAACAGTCTGCGCTGTCTGTTTCCTCCACTTTTAAGCTCACATTGGTATCAAGCTCACGAAACAGCCTGTCACGAAGATGACGGCTGGTGACATAGTCCCCTTCTTTTCCGGCAAAGGGGCTGTTGTTAACTAAAAAGTTCATTGAAATGGTAGGCTCGTCAACCGTAATAACCGGCAGAGGCTCCACGCAGGAAGGCACGCAAAGGGTTTCACCAATGCCAATATTACCAAGACCGGCAATCAAAACAACATCCCCCGCCTTAGCCTCTGAAACCTCAACACGCTTCAAGCCGTCGTGCATATACACGCGACCGGTTCTGGCGTTGGTGGTTGTGCCGTCGGCATGACAAATGGTGAGCGCTTGCCCCATGGACAAACAGCCACGGTCAATTTTACCCACAGCAATGCGACCCACATATTCATCATAATCAATGTTCGACACCAGCATGCGAAACGGTGCATCCGCTTCGCCTTTGGGGGCCGGCACAGAATCAATAATGGTTTCAAACAAGGGCACCAGTCCCGAATGCAAGTCATCGGGTTCTGTGCCGCTGATGCCCTCACGGGCAGAAGCATAAATAATGGGGAAATCCGCCTGCTCGTCGGTGGCTCCCAAATCAATAAACAGGTTAAAGACCTCATCCACAACCTCAAGTGGTCTCGCCTGCGGTCTATCTACTTTATTGACGACAACAATGGGCTTTAAGTTCAATGATAATGCTTTTTTTAAAACAAACCGTGTCTGCGGCATGGGACCTTCAAAGGCATCAACCAGCAGCAAAACGCCATCGACCATGCCCAAAACCCGTTCCACTTCACCGCCAAAATCGGCATGACCCGGGGTGTCGACAATGTTAATTTTAATGTCCTTATAAATAACCGAGGTGTTTTTTGATAAAATGGTGATGCCGCGCTCTCTCTCCAAATCGTTTGAGTCCATGACGCGCTCGGCAACCTGTTCGTTATCTCGGTAAATTCCACTTTCTTTTAACATCACATCAACCAGGGTGGTTTTGCCGTGGTCAACATGGGCAATAATCGCAATATTTCGTAGTTCCTGAATCATTCCAAAGCCTCCGGAAAAATTTATGCATACATCTCTTTACTAAAAAACAAATACAATACTTTATTATAATACAACATAGTCGCTTTGTCAAATTTTTTGTCATAATCCTGTACATAAAAACCGCCGGACAGAACACAAAATGTGCCACATCCGGCGGTTTTGAGTTTTAAATTATAATGAAGGACTCAAGAATTTATCCTTTAGCTTCGAAATCTCACTCTGCTCTGCCGCTTTCACCTGATACCAACCCCGGGCGCTCATTTCTTCAAAAAGCTTGCCGGCTAGGTCATGCTCTTCTGTCAATATGTTTAAAAATGTGGTTTTTAGCTGGTTGCTTGCACATTCGCCGGCCGATGCATTATAATCGGCGGCAATGAGCTTTTGCGATTGCAGTCCATCCTCCATCATTTCCCGTTCTGTCATGGTTGCTTTTTTGTTTTGACTCACCTTTCATCTCTCCTTTTGTTACTGCAAATATCCCATCAGCGTGTTAAAGTGCTGTTGGTGCTTGTCCGCAATCTGATTGCAGGTTGCCTTGAGCTGCGCATCCTTACATTCATTGGCAAACATGCGATATTTCTTGGTTAAAACCTGTTCCCGCGCCAATTGGTCCTCTAAAGCCATCAGTTCTTTTTCACTTAAATTCATGGGCCTTTCCTCTCTTTTATGAAAAATTTTACTCTTATTTTAAGAACTTTTGGCAAAATTATTCGCACATCTTTTTTTGCGGTTCGCCATCAAAATAAAAAGGGGGTTGTTGTGACAACCCCTTTCATCATTTGATTTTAAGGAAGGACTTTAAAATGCGATTGATAAAACCGGGAAATTGCCAAATAACGATTTTCATGTAAGACACCATCCTTTTAAAATCAGGAGCTTTTTGCCCCTTTTAACTGCACATCCAGCAAAAGGTAATAAAAACAATCATGATGCCTTCTGCAATCACCAGCCATATGGGCGGCAGAACCATACCGGCAAAAACACCAACGCAAAAGGCTGTCGCCACAGCGCCCCACAACCGATATTTAAGTCTCAAAAAGCATCACCTCCCCTTGCCTCATACTACACTATATGCGCTCGCTTTAAATTGGTGAAAACTCTTTGGTTTTCTTTTTCTAAAGTTTTCCTCTGCACTTGCAAAAATAAGAAAATTGGGGTATACTAATCATATGATATTTTTAAAAAACGGCATTTTGCCGGAAGGGAGGCATTATGGATTTTCAGCTGGTTTCCGATTATAAACCCATGGGCGATCAGATACAGGCTATCGATCAGCTTTCAAAGGGCATTTTAGCCGGTGATAAAGAACAAATTTTGCTGGGCGTTACCGGTTCGGGCAAAACCTTTACCATGGCAAATGTGATTGAAAAGGTCAACCGACCCACACTGGTTTTGGCCCACAATAAAATTTTGGCCTCCCAGCTTTGCGCTGAATTTAAAGAATTTTTTCCCCATAATGCCGTGGAATTTTTTGTTTCTTATTACGATTATTATCAACCGGAGGCTTACATCCCCGCAACCGATACCTATATTGAAAAAGATTCTTCTGTCAATGATGAGATTGATAAGCTGCGCCACAGCGCCACAAGCGCCTTGTTTGAGCGTCGGGATGTAATTATTGTTTCCAGTGTGTCTTGCATTTATGGTTTGGGCGACCCTATTGACTATAATGAATTGGTTATTTCACTGCGTCCCGGCATGGTGCGCCCCATGGAAGACATTTTAAAAAAACTGGTGGATATCCAGTTTGAACGCAACGACATCAACTTTGTGCGTGGCAAGTTTCGCGTGCGGGGCGATGTGCTGGAGATTTTTCCGGCCAGCACTTCAGAGCATGCCATTCGTGTTGAATTTTTTGGGGATGAGATTGACCGCATCAGCGAAATTGATGTGTTAACCGGCGAAATTTTAGGCATAAGAAAACATGTTGCCATTTACCCCGCCTCCCACTATGTCACAACCCCGGAAAAGCGTGAGCGTGCCATTGCATCCATTGAAGAAGAGCTTGCTGAGCGCATCCGCTATTTCAAAGAAAACGATATGCTGCTGGAAGCACAGCGCATTGAACAAAGGACAGGCTATGACATTGAAATGATGCGAGAAATCGGTTTTTGCCAGGGCATTGAAAACTATTCCCGTCACATCAGCGGCAGGGCCCCTGGCTCTGCACCTTTTACACTGCTTGATTACTTCCCCGACGACTTTCTTTTGGTGGTTGACGAGTCTCATGTAACCATTCCCCAGGTGCGGGCCATGTATCACGGCGACCGCTCCCGCAAGGAATCTTTGGTGAACTTTGGTTTTCGTCTGCCCTCTGCTTTTGATAACCGCCCCTTAAATTTTGATGAGTTTAACAGCCGTTTAAACCAGGTGGTTTATGTCAGCGCCACTCCGGCGGACTATGAAAAAGAGCGGGCCACCTGCATCGCCGAGCAGGTGATTCGTCCCACCGGCCTGTTAGATCCCGAGGTTGAGGTTCGTCCCACTGCGGGGCAGATTGACGATTTAATTGACGAAATTCACAAACAGGTAAAGCAAGGCGACAAAACCTTAATCACCACTCTGACCAAAAAAATGGCCGAAGATTTAACCGATTATCTCCGCGAAATGGATATTAAGGTTAAGTATCTTCATTCTGAAATTAAAACCTTTGAGCGCATGGAAATCGTCCGTGACCTGCGGGCCGGTCTCTTTGATGTTTTGGTGGGCATTAACCTGCTGCGTGAGGGTCTTGACATTCCCGAGGTGTCCTTAATCGCCATTTTAGATGCCGATAAAGAAGGCTTTTTGCGTTCAGAAACCTCGCTTGTGCAAACCATTGGCCGTGCCGCCCGTAATGAACGGGGTCGTGTTATATTATACGCCGATACCATGACAGGCTCTATGGAGCGTGCCATTTCAGAGACAAAGCGCCGCCGTGAAAAACAAAAAGCCTATAACGAGGCACACGGCATTGTGCCCAAAACCATTCAAAAAGGCATACGCGATGTGCTTTATGCCACCGATGTTGCACCGGATGAATCGGTAAAAGACCTAAAATTAAGCAAAGGCATGGATATTAACCTGCAGATCGAAATTCTGTCCGAGCAGATGAAGCTGGCCGCCTCCGAACTTCGTTTTGAAGATGCCGCACGGCTTCGTGACCGCATTCGTGCTTTGAGCGACGGGAAATAAAAAAGCCTTGTCTTTTTTTGATAAGGATTGACTTTTTTTGAAAAATATATATAATAAATAGAGTAAATTGTTCGAAAAGGATGTGTTTTTATGTGCATAAAAGTTGGTATATATGGTTATGGTAATTTAGGTCGTGGCGTTGAGTGCGCTCTGCGCCAGAATAACGATATGGAGCTGGTAGCGGTTTTCACCCGCCGTCCTCCCGAAACGGTTAACATCCTGACAGAGAATGTGCCTGTTTATCATGCTGACCAGGCCGCTTCTATGGTGGATAAAATTGATGTTATGATTTTGTGTGGCGGTAGCGCCACCGATTTACCCACACAAACACCTGCTTTGGCCGAGCTATTTAATGTTGTGGATAGCTTTGATACTCACGCCAAAATCCCCACCCATTTTGCTGCTGTTGATGCCGCCGCCAAGGCTGCCGGCAAAACCGCCGTCATTTCTGCGGGTTGGGACCCGGGCATGTTTTCATTAAATCGTTTATATGGCGAGGCTATTCTCCCCGATGGCTGTGATTATACTTTTTGGGGCAAAGGCGTCAGCCAGGGGCATTCTGATGCCATTCGTCGCATTGATGGCGTTTTAGACGCCAAGCAATACACCGTTCCTGTTCCTGAAGCCTTACAGGCTGTAAGAAATGGTGAAAACCCCACTCTCTCCACCCGTCAAAAGCACACCCGCGAATGCTTTGTTGTGGCCGAAGAGGGTGCTGACTTAGCTCGCATTGAAGCTGAAATTAAAAATATGCCTAACTATTTTGCTGATTACGACACCACTGTGACCTTCATCTCTCAAGAAGAGCTCATTCAAAATCACAGCGGCATTCCCCATGGCGGTTTTGTGATTCGTTCCGGTAAAACAGGCGCAAATTCAGAAAATCAACATATTATAGAATATAGCTTAAAGCTGGATTCCAATCCCGAGTTCACCGCCTCTGTGCTTGTGGCTTGCGCCCGTGCCGTTAACCGCCTGCACGCAGAAGGCCAAAGCGGATGCAAAACCATTTTAGACATTCCGCCGGCTTACTTAAGCCCCTGCTCCGGTGAGGAATTAAGAAAAAAACTTTTGTAAAAAACTTGCCGCATCTGAGAAAATCAGATGCGGCAATTCCAAGCTTTTTCCATTGTTTTTGAAAAAAACGGAAAAAACTCTTGACAAGATCGAAAAATCATTGTATAATAATTAAGTACCATATCGCAGGGTAGAGCAGCTTGGTAGCTCGTCGGGCTCATAACCCGGAGGTCGGTGGTTCAAATCCGCCCCCTGCACCCAAGTCGGAACAAGTTCAGCTTGTTCCGTTTTTTTATGCAAAAAACAATCACCTACTTCTCTATTCCAACTTTTTACGAGTTTAATATTGTTCTTTTATCAGCAATCACTTATGTGGTTGCTTTTTTTGTGACACACTGCAGATCATGAAAAAACACAAAATCTAAAATAATTTACATTTTGTTAATTTCGTCTTAACTTTTGTAATGTAAAATGTATTTAATAGTATATATTTAAAAAGGACATGTATGATATAATTCAATCAGAGAAAGGAAAAGTTAAATGATAAATTACATAAAAAATTTCTCCTCTATAGCCAAAGAACTTCCCAAAAAGTTTAATAGCTACTCAAAAAAGAAAAAAATTCTTATCATTACATCTGCAGTTGTTGTGATTGCATTATTTACATCATTGATAATATCGACCGGAAACAAAAAAGGCTTTATTGTTTCATGGACAGAAGAAACTGTCAAAAGGCAGGATATAACCTCCTCTATTACCGGCTCAGCGGTAGTTATGCCAAAAGACCAATATTCTATTACAGCACTTGTTTCAGGAAATGTTTTAAGTGCAAACTTTGAACAGGGCGATGTGGTTAACGAAGGTGACATTTTATATGAAATTGATTCCTCTGACGCAAAAAACTCAATTGAAAATGCTGACATCTCATATCAACGATCTCAAATGGATTATCAGAAAGCTGCAGACAATTACAGTAATTTAACGGTTACTTCGGATATTGCAGGGGTCGTTAAAAATCTCTATGTAAAAGAAGGCTTGTCTGTTAATTCCGGAACAAAAATTGCCGACATTCACGACGATTCAAGTTTTATATTAACCGTCACATTTAACGATGCTGATGCCCGTGATTTCTATGTGGGTCAAGATGCACAAGTGAAAATCACCTCTAACGGCGAACTCCTTTGGGGAACTATAACGGATGTTAATTCAAAAGGATATGCATCAACAGGGAACACTCTAGTTCGAACAGTTAAGATAAAAGTAGTAAACCCCGGTGTTTTGACCAATGAGGAAACCGCAACCGCCATCGTTAATGGCTTTTCTTCAAACCCTATGGGAACTTTTGAATATATTGCTGAAAAGACCATCGTAGCAGAAGCTTCAGGTCAGATTGATGCGGTGTATGTTTCGCAAGGATCGAGGGTTTCAAAAGGAACCGTTTTAGTGCACATCGACAGTTCTTCGGTTGTCGATAGTCTCAAATCTTCAGAGCTCTCGCTCCGTTCTTCACAGCTTTCTCGTGAAAACGCCCAAAAAAAGCTTGAAGACTACACCATAACGGCTCCCATTTCCGGAACTGTTGTGACTAAGAATGTTAAAGCAGGCGATAAACTGGATAATTCCAATATGTCAACTGAAATGGCTGTTATTTATGACATGTCCAGCCTTGAATGTGAACTTGCAGTGGATGAACTTGATATCAAAAATATAGAATTAGACCAAGATGTTATCATTACCTCCGATGCAGTTAAGGGCAAAACCTATAACGGCAAGGTTTCAAATATATCCGTTAACGGAACAACCTCTGGCGGCGTTACTACATATCCTGTTACAATTTTAATTACAGACTTTGACGAAGAGTTGCTTCCCGGAATGAACATAGATGTTGAGATTATCACTTCAATGGCAAAAGATGTTATTGCGATTCCTGTTGCAGCCGTCAACCGAGGAAATATTGTTTATGTCAAAGGGGAAAAAGTTAGCGAAGATGACAACGCTCCCGATGGCTATAAATCTGTTATAGTAGAAACCGGAATAAACAATAACCAATACATTGAAATAGTCTCGGGGTTACAAGAGGGAGAAATCGTTTATATCCCGCAAATTGCGTCCTCTCAAAACGGAAACAGTTTCACTCCGATGATGGGTGGTATGGGCGGCATGGGCGGAGGTATGCCCGGTGGCGGTATGTCCAGCAGTATGCCCAGTGACGGCATGAGTGGTGGAAGACCCAGCGGAAACATGCCCAGTGGCATGAGATAAAATCAAAGGAGGATATTAAATGGACCAGAACACGAAATCTACGCCTTTGGTTGAATTTCAGAATATATACAAAATATATCAAACCGGCGATGTTGAGGTTCGTGCATTAGACGGCGTTTCGTTTTCCATTTTTAAGGGCGAATTTGTTGCTATTATAGGACAGTCCGGAAGTGGAAAATCTACATGTATGAATATCATCGGCTGTCTTGATGTTCCCTCTAAAGGAATATATTTGCTCAATGGCAAAGATGTAAGTAACCTTGCTGATGACGAACAGGCAGAAATAAGAAATAAGACTCTGGGATTTATTTTTCAGCAATATAACCTTCTTCCAAAGTTGAGCAATTTGGAAAATGTTAAATTACCTCTTCTGTATAAAGGATTGCGTGAAAGCGAACAAGAAGAGCTTGCAATGAATGCGTTAAAAAAAGTTGGAATTGAAAACAAGGCACATCACAAGCCTTCACAATTGTCTGGCGGACAACAGCAAAGGGTTTCAATTGCAAGAGCATTGGCGGGGTCGCCGTCGATTATTTTGGCAGATGAGCCTACCGGTGCACTCGATTCAAAAACGAGTAAAGAGGTTATTGATTTTTTAATCGAACTGAACCGGCAGGGAAACACAATCATACTGATAACCCATGATAACACGATTGCCGCAAAGGCAAAAAGAGTCATCAGAATACATGACGGAAAAATTATTTATGATGGCGAAGCTTTAGGAGATGAAATCATTAGAAGCACTCTTTCTGCACAGAAAAAAGAGGAGGCAGAAAAATGACCTTTTCAAAAACAATCGGTCTGGCAATTTCAAGCATTCGTTCTAACAAAATGCGTTCCTTTTTAACGATGCTTGGCATTATCATTGGTGTTGCAGCGGTTATCATATTGGTCAGTATTATGGATGGTATAACCGGACAGGTCTCCGATATCTTTGAGGGCTTTGGAACGAATAATATAACTGTTTCCATTACTTCACGGGGAAGTACAAGATATGTTGACCCTGAGAATTTATACGAATTGATTGATGAGAACAACCATCTGTTTTTATATTGTTCACCAAAGGTCACAACCACTGTTAACATTAAATCACCAAATATTTCAGAGACAGCATATGCGTCGGTAATCGGCGTTGACGAAACCTATGACGAAATTGACACCTTATCCACAGCACAAGGAAGATTTCTGCAATTTGTTGACATCGAAAAAGCGCTGAAAGTATGCGTTATAGGTACATATTATGAACAGGAATATTACGGCAAGGGAAAGGCTGTTGGTCAAAAAATCAAACTAAACGGCGAGCCCTATACCATCATCGGTGTTCTTGAAGAGCAAAGCGACTCCTCACAGGGTTCTGCAGATCAATGCATATACATTCCATACACACTTGCATCGAAAATGTCAAGAAACACTTCCATTGGCTCATATGTTGTTTCAATGAAAGATTCAAACCGCATAGAAGAAGCAAAGGCTGTTTTAGAAATGAAGCTCACAGAAATTTTAGGCAGCAGCGATTTTTACAGCATAATAGCAACACAAGAAATCCTGGATGAAATGAATAACATTATGGACACTCTGAAAGGTGCGTTAATTCTAATAGCAGGAATATCTCTTCTCGTTGGCGGCATTGGCATTATGAATATCATGCTGGTTTCTGTTACCGAAAGAACGAAAGAAATCGGCATAAGAAAATCCCTTGGTGCCAAGAAAAAACACATTATGCAGCAATTTGTGATAGAAGCGGCTACGGTCAGCGCAATCGGTGGATTGATTGGCATACTGTTAGGCGGAATCTTTGCTTATGTTGTTGGTATAATCATGAGCATCACGGTCATTCCGTCCGTTTCTGCAGTGATTGTTGCTTTTAGTGTTTCTGTTGGTATTGGTATTATTTTCGGCTATCTGCCTGCCAAAAATGCCGCAACACTCAATCCCATAGATGCTTTGCGGTTTGAATAGATTATGAAAGGATGTTTCAAATGAAAAAGTTTTTGTCTTTTCTTCTCTCGGTATTGATGTTGCTTACTACAGTACCGTACAATATTTACGCTTTGTCCGATTATGAAGTTGAGGTCTTGTCTGCCCTTTCAATCATGGAAGGAGACCCGAGCGGAAACATGCGATATCAAGATAAGGTTTCACGGGCAGAATGCGCAAAAATCGTTGTGGCTTCCTCTACATACAGGAACATGGTTGAAACAGAGAAAAAAAGCTCTCCTTTTCTCGATGTAACCTATCAGCATTGGGCTGCACCTTATGTTACAACTGGAATTAAATATGGTCTTTTTAAGGGCTACATGGATGCAACCTTTCGTCCGTCAAACACAGTTTTGTTGGAAGAAGCAGTGGTTATGTTCCTGCGTATTTTAGGCTATACGGATGAAGATATGGGAAATGACTGGCCATATTCTCAAATTGAAGCAGCCAAAAAGGCAGGACTTTTAAATAACATCCTTAAGTCTGCAGGACAGGAGCTTAACCGGTATGACATCGCAACGATCGCTTATAATACCCTGTCTTCAAAGCAAAAAAACTCCGATAAAACCCTGATTTCAAATTTTAATACAACAATCGGTCCTAAAACCGTCACTTCATCCACATGGTATCAGGATTTTGACGCTGATTCTTCACTCACAATTGTTAAAGATGGCGAGCGCGCATCCTTATCGGATGTCAAGGTTAATGATGTTGTTTATTATATGGAGGAATATGAAACGGCTTTAGTATATTCTAAAAAAATTACCGGAATTTATGAAGATGCACAGCCCAATAAAAATCTTCCTACCTCTGTTACGGTATCCGGTATAACATATGATTTAGAGGGTACCAATGCCTTGTCAAAGCTTTCTTCAGGAGGCAAATTCAATTATGGTGACACAATCACATTGCTGATTGGAAAATCAGGTGGCATTGCAGACATTGTGGACAGTTCAGCTTCGTCACAGCTTGGAGACAAAATATATGGATTTTTAACTGCTGCAGGCACAAAAGAATCAACAGTTTCGGGAACAAAGGTCACAAGACCTTATGTGAGAATTACGCTTACATCCGGAGAAACATTAGAATATATCACAGAAAAGAACTACGAATCACTTGTGAATCAGGTTGTGTCGGTTAAATTGAATAACTCCATTGCAACTCTCACTCGGATGAACACATCTTATAATATATCAGGAACATTCACCTGGGGTTCGGGCATAAATAAGCTGGGATCTTATCAACTCGCTGATGATGTAAAAATCATAGAAACCTCTACTGTGGAAGAGAATGAAACAGCGACGGTTACATCGGTTTATCCACAAAGATTAAACGGAATAAACATAGCAAATCGCGATGTTTTATATGTTTCAAAAAACTCTGTTGGAAATATTGACGGGTTGATTTTAAATGACATAACCGGCGATGCATACACCTATGGAATTATGACAAAGGTAACCAATACAAGCTCTGACCGTGCTCTTTCCGGCAGCTATGAATACATATCTGACGGCATTATAACAGCATTTTCAACACAGAATAGAATCTTTAATGTTTCTTATGGTCAGGCAGTTCAAATAGCAACTAATGGAAGAGAAATAAACTCCTTAGTTTCTTTAAGCCGCATTTCAGGCAAAAAGATTTCAAACATAAGCGGTTCTGTTATAACAATAGACGGAAAAGATTACATTCTATGGGACAAAGTTCAGATTTATATTAAAAAACCGGTTTCCACACAAAACACATACACTATGATTACAATGGATGAACTTATGGAAATGGCAGATGAATATAATGTTTCTGCGTACACAGACAGGCTGTCATCTTCGGGAGGAAGAATCAGAATTATCGTTCTGTCATAAAAAAACAGTCCGTCAAAGTTGGTGTTATATAACACCAACAAAGATATGGCTATAATTTTATGCACAAATTAAAAACCGGTACTCCCCTCTTTCAAAACAAAAAAGGGCCTCAATTGAGGTCCTTTTCATATTGCAGGTTCTAACCATTCATTCTCCACAAATGTTTACTCCCGTCAGGTCAAAGGTTGGCGTATACTCCGCCTTGGCGCTTGTCTTTTCCTGCATATAGGCATTTTGAAATCCCAGTTCTAAAGCCATATTAACAACTGAATTATACTCAAAGGCCGTAATTCGTCGGTTTATCTCGGGGTATTCTTCTAAATGACCGTTAGGCGTATATTGGCTCATTAAACTGAGAATAAATCTTTCCGTGCCAACCCTTTCGGCAAGGAACCTTAAAATTTCAATTGAATCCTTTCGAAAGCCGGGCAACACAAGGTGTCGCACAATCACTCCCGATTGCATAATTCCCTCTTCATCAAATTTGGCTGCGCCACAAAGGGATAGCATTTCTAAAAGAGAATCCATTGCGAATTCAAAATAATTTGGCGCCAAGCTGTATTTATTTGAAACATCAGATGAATGATACTTTACATCTGTAAGAAAAATATCAATATAGCCCTTTAGTGCTCTGATGGTTTCAGGCTTTTCGTAGCCGCCGACATTGGCAACAAAAGGAATGTGCATTTTATCTCGAACACGGTCAATGGCCGATACAATCAGCGGAAGGTATGGCGTCGGCGTCACAAGGTTAATGTTATGAGCGCCCTCTTTTTGAAGCGCAAGAAAAATCTCCCCAAGTCGTTCAACGGTTATTTCTTCACCGAAACCGCCAATGCTTATTTCATAATTCTGACAGTACCGACAAGCCAGATTGCAACCACTGAAGAACACCGTTCCTGAGCCATTTGTACCGCTGATGCACGGCTCTTCCCAAAAATGCAGGGCTGCCCTTGCCACCTTTATTTTTTCAGTTGCTTTGCAAAAACCAACTGTCTTTGTTCTGTCAACGCCGCAGTTTCTTGGACAGAGTGTGCAATTTTTTAACTTGTCCATTTTCAAATTCTCCATATAAAAACAATTTAAAACATTCTAACATAATTGGTGCCCAAATGCAAGATAAAAACCACATTTTCGGCCTTATAAACATATTTTCAAAACAAAAAAGGACCTCAATGGAGGTCCTTTTCATATTGCAGGGGCTAACACCCCAAACTGACTATTCGGCGCTAAAGGGCAGCAATGCAATGTGTCTTGCACGCTTGATTGCCTCTGTAAGCTGTCTCTGATGTTTGGCGCAGGTACCGGTGATTCTTCTGGGAAGAATCTTGGCACGCTCTGATACGAAACGTCTGAGCTTGGCTACGTCCTTATAATCAATGTAATCAATTTTATCCTGACAAAAGGCACAAACTTTTTTCTTTGCCTTTCTTCTCATCGGTCTTTCAGCCATGTGAAAACGCCTCCTTCCGGCTCAAATTAAAAGGGTAAATCCTCTTCTTCCACCGGCATAAATCCGTCAATATCAGCTGACGGAGCCTGTGGCATAGCAGGACTCTGCGAAGCAGGATAAGGAGATGCCTGATAGGACCCGCTGCCCTCAGTTTTACTTTGAGCAAACTCCACATCATCAACAACAACCTCGGTGATGTACCGTTTGTTGCCGCCCTGGTCATCATAGGTTCTGGTTTGAATCCGTCCGTCTAAGGCGATGCGCATGCCTTTAGTGAAATAACGGCTGATAAATTCTGCCGTTTTATTCCAGGCAACACAACCGATAAAATCGGCCTGACGCTCCTCTCCCTGTCTGGCAAAACGACGGTCGCAAGCCACTGTGAAGCTAACAACAGGCGTTCCTGACTGGGTTGTACGAAGCTCAGGGTCACGAGCCAGTCTTCCAACTAAAACAACCTTATTCACGCATTCTCATCCTTTCTGCAGCAAAAACCCTAATTATTTGCTGATTTTTCTTTTTTCTTCTTTTTTGATTACGATATCACGCAAGATACCGTCGGTAATGCGATAGATTCTTTCAAGCTCCTGCGGGAAATCCGGCTTAGAGCTGAAATTGATCAACACATAGTAGCCCTCGGTTAAATCATTGATCGGATATGCCAATCTGCGCTTACCCCACTCGTCAACGGATTCGATTTCACCCGCGCCGGAAATCAATGATTTGAACTTTTCAACCAGAGCTGCGATTTTTTCTTCTTCTAAAGAAGCGTCAATCACGAAAATGGTCTCATACTTGTTGATTACTTCAATCATCTTTTTCACCTCCTTTTGGACTTTGGCTCTTTGCATGACAAAGAGCAAGGATTTATATCATATTTTGATACAACAGTATAAGTATAACTAAATTTTACCGATTTGTCAAGCCTTTATTTTTTAACCTATAACTTTATTTTCTGTGGAATAATTTTTTTATTGAAATAACAACGAAAAACGCAATTAAAAGATTAGCACCGCCTACATTGTAGGCGGTGCTATGTACTATTATTATAAACCTAATAACTGTTTTTTCTTTAAATCAAACTCTTCTTGGGTTATAACTCCTGCGTCTAACAAATCCTTAAACTTTTTGATTTCGTCTGCTGCTGAATTAGTGGTTGCTCCCGTTACTTCAACAACGTCATTATCCTTATAGTTTTCAAATACTGTTCTAATCTCTGCACCAATCATATTAGCAAACTCATTTGTTTTTCCAAAACTAAACATTCCACTACAGAACAATATTCTGTTTGTGTCTTGCATAGCATTTAAGTTTTGTGTAGCAAACAAATCTACACCTACTGCTCTATTTTTCGCATTAACACCAGTTAAAAATACCACTTGTGCAAACTGTGAGTTCATATTTGCTTTTACAACATCTATTCCCGTATATTCCTTATAATACCAAGTCATATTTTGCTGACCATTTAGATAACCTACAACCTTATTATCATAGATTTCAAGTGTGTCATAGTACATATTACTTGCCAGTGTTGTTCTTTTCCTCTGTTCTTGAGGGATTTGGATTGTTTTAATTAAGGTTCCATTGTTTGCCATTTTCTATTCCTCCTATCTAATATAAAAAAAGTGTGTCCCAATCTTGGAACACACCAAAAAAGTGCAGTCCCTCGATTGTTGCTACACAATGCTCTACCTATTTTTCACAGGAATGAGTAAGAGAGAAAACACCTTTTTACAAAGGTTATTTTCCCTATGAAAAATAGTCTTATGCATTCGTGTAGCATACATAGTATATCATAATTAATGTGGTTTGACAAGCCTTTTTCGACATTTTCAGCAAAGTGCCCTGTTTGGGTTATCTCCGTCTGGCGGATATCCCCGAAGAATGAAAAAAACCAACACTTTTGACCATTTACCCCTTTTTACTTATTAATTTTTCTAAAAAACTATACTTTTTAGGGGTAAAATCAACAATAATAATAAGGTCGGAAAATCTTCTGCAATTTTCCGACACTTATAAATGACACTTTTGAGGTTGTATATCTAAAGCCTTCCCCTTGAGGGGAAGGTGAGTTGCGGAGCAACTCGGATGAGGTGGAAAACAAACGCCACAAGTGGCTACACCTCACCACCGCCTACGGGCGGAGCCTCTCCTCAAGGAGAAGCCTTTTATCCATAAAATCAAGTTTTTCTATAGCTTTTATAAATCTTTTGCGTTATTTCATGAAAAGCAAAAGAGATTTTATAAAACTTTTGACAGTTGTTATAAAATCTCTAATATTATTTATAATGTGTGGAACTTTGCAACACAACCAATTATGCATATAAAAATGCCTTTACAATTCAATTTTTCTTTGAGATTTCAACGAAAAGTCCGTTCCACAGAAAATCGAATTATAGGTTTTTTAACTTAACCTTTACAGGCTTTTCATTTTGCAATCCGATAAAACAACCATTATTTCATGGAAAGATAGCGGGCATTTTTCACCACATAATCCACACCGGAAACAATGGTGAGCACCGCTGCCAGCCAAATGCAAACATCAATCAAAAGGGTTTGGCCAAAAACCAAAGCTGCCGTTAAGGCGATAAACTGCCAAACGGTTTTAGCCTTGCCCCACCAGCTTGCCGCAATCACATTGCCCTCTGCAGCCGCCGCAATACGAATGCCCGAAACAATAAATTCACGGGCCAAAATAATCATGGTAACCCAGGGGGACACAACGCCTTCTGCCGAAAGGCAAACCAAAGCCGCTGTTACCAGCATTTTATCGGCCAGGGGATCCATAATTTTGCCAAAATTGGTCACCTGCTGGTTTTTGCGTGCCAGATAGCCGTCAAGCCAATCGGTTAGAGAGGCTAAAACAAACACGATAGCACTGATGTAACGACCGCCTGGAATTTGCGGATATAACATAAAAACCATAAAAACCGGCACCATAATGGTGCGCAACAAGGTTAATTTATTGGGTGTATTCATTCTTCTTCCTCCTCAAAAACAGCTTGACCGATTAACTCATAAGAGGCGGCCTGCAAGATTTTTACACAGACAAAGTCACCAATCTCCAATTCCTCTTCTGACGCAAAGTAAACGGTGTTATCCACCTCAGGCGCATCGCCGGCTGAACGACCGAAATACATGAGTTCGTCAGCATCATAGCCTTCAACAAGCACCTGGGCTACTATTCCTATTTTTTCCTCTTGAAGAGCCAGCGAAATGCCGGATTGCACCGCCAAAATTCGTTCGGCACGCTCTTTTTTGACCTCTTCAGGCAGCTGACCATCTAAACGGGCTGCCGGTGTGCCTTCTTCTTGAGAATAGGCAAAGGCACCCAAACGGTCAAACTGCGCACTTTCAACAAAAGATAAAAGCGTTTCAAACTGCTCCTCGGTTTCACCAGGAAAGCCGGCAATAACCGTTGTCCGCAGGACAATGCCGGGGATTTGGCTGCGTAATTTGTCGATTAGTGTCACAAGCTGCTGATTGGTTAAATGCCGGCCCATTCTCTTTAAAACCGCATCATGGGCATGCTGAATGGGAATATCCATATAGCGAACCAGTTTTTCTTCTTGTGCAAAAACCTCAATCAATTCATCTGTAATGGCCTCGGGATAAAGATAAAGCACCCGAATCCAACGAAGGCCTGAAATGGCACAAAGTCGCTTTAAAAGCTCCGGCAGACGACTTTCACCATATAAGTCAACGCCATAGCGGGATGTATCCTGTGCAATCACAATCAGTTCTCGCACGCCACCCGCTGCTAATTTTTCAGCTTCACAAACCAATTCTTCTATCGGGCGGCTGCGATAGTGCCCACGAAGCTTTGGAATGATGCAATAGGTGCAGCAGTTGTCACAGCCATCTGCAATTTTTAAATAGGCCATGTAGCCGGGGGTTGAAAGCATGCGGGTTTCTTCAGGCAGCGGGTCGTTCATATGGCCGTATAACACCACTTTTTCTCCTTCAAACGCCTTTTTGATAACCTCTGCAATTTTAACATAATCCCCTGTGCCCACAACAGCATCAACCTCAGGAAACTCCGACAAAATCTCATCATGATACCGTTCTGCCATGCAACCGCAAACAATGAGCAAACGGCAGCGCTCTTCTTTATAAGCTGCCATTTCTAAAATTGTGCGAATGGACTCTTCTTTGGCAGAATCGATAAAAGCGCAGGTGTTAACCAGCAACACATCGGCTTCTTCGGGCGCAGCTACAATCTGATAGCCCTCCTGCCCTAAAATGCCCAGCATCACTTCAGTATCCACTAAGTTTTTGGCACATCCTAAAGATACAATTCCTATATTCAAAAAAACCACCCTTACTTTGAATCGGCCGTTTATTCTGCCGCTTCTGTTTCTTCCTGTGCCATTTCAGCAGCGTGTTCGGCTGCCTCTAAAGCCTGTGCTTTTGCCAAATCTTCCGCTTCGCGTTCCATTTCTTGCTCACGGGTTTCGTTCACAACAAAAATTTTATCTTCGGCAATCTCTTCAACCGCACGGGTGATGCTTCTTGCACCGTCCATATCCTTTTCGTCATCACTGGCGTTATCTAAAATAGCACGGGCGCGTTTAGACGCAGCAATAACCAAAGAATAACGGTTTCCTGCCTTTTCCATTAAGTCCATAATTGAGGGATACAACATCATAACAATCAAATCCTTTCTTTAACTTCGTTAACCCAGTCAGCATTGCGTTCTACCCGTTGCTTTTCAGCCTCGATAATGTTGATAAACCGCTCAACTGCTTTGTCAACTTCGTCGTTTAATAATATGTAATTATATTTTTCCATATTCGAATATTCCCAAAGGGCTGTTTTAAGCCTTTCCTGAATCACATCCGGCTTTTCTGTGCCGCGACCTGAAAGTCTTTTTTCCAGTTCATCTAATGAAGGGGGCACAACAAAAATGAACACTGCTTCGGGAAATTCACTTTTAACCTGCATGGCGCCCTGCACTTCAATTTCTAAAATCACATCGTGACCGGCGGCAAGCTGCTCTTCCACCTTTTCTTTCGGTGTGCCGTAATAATTCTGGCAAAAGCATGCCCACTCAATAAAGCCGTCGTTTTCAATCATAGAGCGAAAGGCCGCTTCTTCCATGAAATAGTAGCTCACGCCGTCAACTTCGCCGGGACGGGGCTTTCTTGTGGTGGCCGATACGGAAAGATGAATGTCCGGTCTTTTTTCTAAAAGTGCACGGCATACCGTTCCTTTACCTGTGCCCGAAGGACCGGACACAACCAGGAGCAATCCTCTATTCATCCTCCTCTTCCTCCTCTTCCAAAATCGCCTCGTCATTGTTATTCAGGCGGTTTGCCACCGTTGTGGGCTGCACCGCTGATAAAACAACATGGTCACTATCCATAATGATAACCGCTCTGGTTCTTCGTCCGTAAGTGGCGTCAATCAGCATGCTTCTGTCACGAGCTTCCTGAATCATACGCTTAATGGGCGCCGATTCCGGCGAAACAACAGCCACGAGTCTCTCTGAAGATACGATGTTGCCAAAGCCGATATTGATGAGTTTCATATCTGTCTCCTTTTAATCATTAAGTTTCTTAAAAATTGCAACTCTGCAAAAACTTATTCAATATTCTGAATCTGTTCACGGAGTTTTTCAATTTCTGCTTTCATGTTCACAACACATTTGGCAATTTCTAAATCATTCGCCTTTGAGCCAATGGTGTTAACCTCACGGTTCATTTCCTGCACCAGGAAATCCAGCTTACGACCAACGCCGCCCTCTTCTTTTAAAATATTTTCCATTTCTTCAAAGTGGCTGCGCAGACGAACTTTTTCTTCACTCACGCAAAGCTTGTCTGCCATTAAGGCAACCTCGGTTAAAAAGCGGGATTCATCAACCGGAGTGTCACCCAAAAGTTCCTGCATCCGTGCCCGCAAACGCTCGGCATATTGGTCAGCCGCTTTTGCCGACAGTTTTTCAACTTTGGCAAGTTCTTGCAAAACATTGCTTGCCCGCAGGCGAAGGTCGGCTGCCATTCTGGTGCCTTCACGCTCACGCATGGCTTCAAAATCATCAACGGCTTTTTCAAGGCAAAAGGATACGGTTTCCCAAATAGCCTCCTGGTCCTGCTCTTCCTGACGAACAATGAAAATGTCGCTGAAGCGGGTTAAGTCAGAAAGACCAATGCCGCCTTTGATGTGGCAAGTCTTTTTAATGTCGGCCAAAACATCATAATAATTTTTGAGCAGACCTTTGTCTAAAGACACGGCTTTGTTTTGGTTTTCATAACTTTCAAAATACACCGAAACATCAATTTTGCCACGGTTAACCCGTTTGCCTACATAGTCTTTAATCTTATCTTCCAGGTAGCTATACATCCGTGAAACCTTAACATTGATGTCACAATAACGATGATTAACGCTTCGCAAATCAATAACAACCTTTTTTTGTGCATCCACACTCTCATAACGACCGTAACCGGTCATGCTCTTAATTGTACTCATATTCATCCCTCTCTATTTTTCTGCTGTTCTAAATAAATCATTAAAACAGAGATATCTGCCGGACTCACGCCGGAAATACGACCTGCCTGTCCCAAAGACCGAGGCTTAATTTTTGAGAGCTTTTGTCGTGCCTCAATGCGCAGGCCGGAAATGGCATTATAGTCAAGGTTTTCATCCAGTAGCTTATCCTCCATTTTGCGAAAAGCTGCCACTTGCCGCAGTTGACGGCTGATGTAACCTTCATATTTAATTTGAATTTCAACCTGCTCTGCCTCTGCCCGTGTCAAAACCGGACGGTCAGGGTCTAAAACTGCCAGGCTTTCATATGTAAATTCCGGACGGCGCAACAAATCACTGAGCCGGATGCCGGTTACAATATCCGCCGAATTGTTTTCAGCTAAGAAGGCTCTTACCTCTTCAGAGGGTGATAAAACGATAGAGGTTAAGCGGTCGATCTCTTTTTCTATCCGCTCTTTTTTCTGCAAAAAGCTTTGGTAGCGTTCCTCACTGATTAAGCCAATTTCATAGCCTGTAGGTGTCAGGCGCAAATCGGCATTATCCTGCCGCAAAAGCAACCGATATTCCGAACGGGAGGTCATCATGCGGTATGGCTCGGGTGTGCCTTTTGTCACAAGGTCATCAATCAAGGTACCAATGTAGCTTTCAGACCTGTCTAAAACAAGTGGCTCTCTGCCAAGCTGTTTCATGGCACTGTTAATGCCGGCAACAAGGCCTTGTGCCGCCGCCTCTTCATAGCCGGAGCTGCCGTTAAACTGCCCAGCACCATAAAGACCCTGAATGGTTTTAAACTCTAAAGTGGGTAGCATTTCTGTGGGGTCGACACAGTCATATTCAATGGCATAGGCTGTGCGCATCATTTTAACATTTTCCAGTCCGCTAATGGTGTGCAACATAGCAATCTGCACATCTTCGGGCAAGCTGCTGGATAAGCCCTGCACATACATTTCTTCTGTCTGCGCACCCATGGGCTCAATGAAAAGCTGATGTCTTGTTTTGTCAGCAAACCGCACTACTTTATCTTCAATCGAGGGACAATAACGAGGACCAATGCCCTCAATATTGCCGCTATATAAAGGAGAGCGGTGCAAATTATCACGAATCACCTGATGGGTCTTTTCATTTGTATAAGTCAAATAGCAACTAACGGTGTTTTCACCGGGATTTTCCGTTTCAAAGGAAAAAGGTGTGATGATTTCATCGCCCTTTTGCTCTTCCATTTTAGAAAAGTCAACACTGCGACGGGATACTCTGGCGGGGGTGCCGGTTTTAAACCGTCTCAACCCAAGACCTGCCTGGCGCAAACTATCTGTAAGGCGGTTGGCCGGGAATAAGCCGTCCGGTCCGCCACTGTATGACACATCACCAATAATAATTCTGCCACCCAAAAAGGTGCCGGTGGCTAAAACAACACAGTTCGCACTGTAATAAGCGCCCGTGTGGGTAACAACGCCGCAAACACGACCCTCTTCACAATGAATAGACACGATTTCAGCCTGTTTAACATCTAAATTTTCTGTTTGTTCAAGCCGATGCTTCATCTCCATTTGATAAACACGGCGGTCCGACTGCACGCGCAAAGAATAAACAGCGGGACCCTTGCCCCTGTTCAAAATGCGGGATTGCAAAAAGGTTTTATCGGCCACCTTGCCCATTTCGCCGCCCAAAGCATCAATCTCGCGCACCAGGTGACCCTTTGCTGTGCCGCCGATGGATGGGTTGCAGGGCATGTTGGCAACGGAGTCTAGGTTAATGGTAAACATGGCTGTTACAATGCCCAGGCGTGCGCTGGCTAAAGCCGCTTCACAGCCGGCATGGCCGCCACCGATTACCACGGTGCCATATGCACCGGCATAATATGACGCTTCTTGCGGTAATTTCACTTGTGCCTCACTCATAATAAAAAAAACCCTTCTGCTGTTCTCGCTCTTCTTACATATATACATAGACATACTATTATATTATAGCATTCTTTTACTTCCTGCGCAATATCATTTTACAAAAAAAATTGTTATTTTGTAAAAATTATTTTCCTTAATTTATAAAAGTTACAAATTAGTTAAATTTTGAGATTTTAGTTGACTTGAGTTGAATAAATATATATAATAAATCTATGTGAGTTTTACAAAGGAGGAAAATAACATGAGCAAAAGCATCACAAAACTTGTGATTGCAGTGGTTGTCATTGCCTTGGGCGCTTACATCGCTCTGTTCGGCTGCAACATTCAATTGTTCGGCTGGCACATTGATTATCCGTCCGCCTTGGATGAAGAACAAGGCATCAGACAGGGTCTTGACCTGGTCGGCGGTTCGGTAATTACCTATGAGGCACAGACAGAAACAGCAACCGATTCTGAAATGGAATCCGTTAAAAATGTATTAAGAAAGCGTCTCGATGCGCTGGGTTACAGTGAAGCAACCGTTTCCCGTCAGGGTGATAAAAAGGTGCGGGTTGAAATCCCCTCCATTCAAAACCCTGAAGAAGCCGTGCAGACTTTAGG
>JAZNRE010000001.1:0-47569 GCA_045590535.1 Clostridia bacterium | reverse complement strand
TCCTCCACCTTTTGTGTGCCGGTGCCAAAATGCTTGATATAGTGGCTTCCGCAATCGGGACATGCATTTAAATTTCGCTGGGTATAGCCACAATAATGGCAGGTCAAGTGATTTTTATTTTTGTGATAAGTCAGCGCAATGTTGCAGCGGGGACATTTCACCACATAACCGCAGCTGCGGCAGGATATAAAAGTGGAAAAACCCCGTCGGTTTAAAAATAAAATTGTCTGCCGACCGGCATCTAAATTTGCTTTAATTTCATCAGCCAACTTTTGTGAAAATAAAGAACGGTTTCCGTCAGCCAGTTCACGCCGCATGTCGACAATTTGCACATTGGGCATGGTTGCCGACTCTTTTGCACGAGTGTTTAATGTTAACAATTCATATTTGCCTTTTTGCGCCTTATAATAGCTTTCAACTGACGGTGTGGCAGAGGCCAGCACCAGCGGCACATTACTCTGTTTTGCGCGCACAGCGGCAATTTCGCGAGTGTGATAAGCCGGCACCGTTTGTGATTTATAAGAGGCTTCATGTTCTTCGTCCATCACAATCAGTCCCAAGTTTTGAACCGGGGCAAAAATAGCCGAACGCACACCAATCACAACCCGGGCTTCTCCGCTTTTAATGCGTTTATATTCGTCATTTCGTTCGCCAATTGACAATCGGGAGTGTAAAACTGCTATTTTTTCACCAAATCGTCCGGCAAAACGGTTAATCATTTGCGGTGTTAATGAAATTTCAGGCACCAAAACAATGGCAGACTTGTTTTTCGCCAAAACCATGTCAATACACTGGAGAAAAACCTCTGTTTTTCCGCTTCCTGTAACGCCATGCAGTAAGAAAACTCGAAAGTTATCCAGCGTATCTGCAATGCGATGAATAGCAATTTGCTGCTCTTTTGTAGGCGTTAAAGGCTTAGTGGGCTCAATTTTTGAATAGTCCACCGGATTTCTGAAAACTTCAATTTCAGTTGATTCAATAACGCCTTTTTTTTCTAAACTTTTAATGGCAGAAATTCCGCAACCTAAAATCATTTGAATGTCGCAATTTGCCACAAAGTCGTTTTGCATTAAAAGTTCAATGATTCGGGCTTGCATGGGCGCTTTGTCCCGAATGTTTTCTAAAACATCAAAGGCATCTTCGTGAGAAATGGCCAGTTGTGAGCCTTTTAAAAATTTGCCAGCATCTTGCCGTGTTGATAAGCCAAGACCATATGGCACAACGGTTTTTAAAGCGGATAAATAGGTGGAAAAATACCGCTTTTTCATAAAATAAATCAAATCCAAAAGGGATTGATCAAAGAGAGGCTCACGGAAAAGTAGCGAATCAATTTCCTTTAAATTTTCAGCGTTTGAGCTTTCCGGAAATTCAACGATATATCCTTCGATGAGCGTGTTGCCTTTTCCAAAGGGCACATTGACAACCATGCCAATTTGCAAAACATCGGTTAAAGCTTCAGGAATAATATAATCAAACAGTCGGTCCACGGCCCGGGCTGTTTTGTTAACAATCACTCTTGCAATTTTCATGGTTATCACCCCTTTTCATTCTATTTCATGGCAGCGGAAGCTATATCCATTCGTCACCGCTACCCTCTTCTTCTGTTTTTCGCAAAGCACGATCGATGCTCTCTACGGAAAATCCCCGAGAAAGCAAATATCTTTTGGCTTTCATTTTATTTTGAAAAGAAAAATCGCCCTTTAATTTTTTTTGCAAAATAGGCATTATGGCTTCGTTTTCATCAAAGTCTTCTTCTGAAAGCTCTGCAATGACCGATTCGACAATGTTCTTATCAATGCCCTTGCCAACCAAATCATATTGAATTTTTTTCAAACCGCTTTTTCCGGCATGGAGGGCGGCTTTTATATAGCGGCGGGCATAATCTTCGTCGTCAATGTAGTGGTATCCTTTTAAAAATGAAATAACATTTAAAATGGTTTCTTCATCCGTGCCACGCTCCCGCAATTTGCGGCACATGGCAGCTTCGGTGTAACTGTGTCTGTCTAATAAATGCAGGGCATATTGACGACTATCGGCCAGCAAAATGTCCTGACGGATGGAAGCTACATCCGTCTCTGTCAGTGTTTTGCCAACCTTTAAATGAAGGCGCAGCACATCAAAATCTGACATGCCAAAAGCAAAGGAGTCATCAATAAACACAGAGCTGCGGCCTTTGTTTTTCTTTTGTGATTCAATTTTTGTGATGATCAAATAAAGTCACCCCGCATGATAAAAAAACAGACTGCTGCCAATCAGGAGGCAGATGGGTGCGTCCATGTCGGCAACAGCCAGTTTCTTAATGTTATTTCGATGTTTTATCGCAATAAACACCTAAGGGATAATACGGCAGCATGTTTTCACGCAACCAGTTCATTGCCTCTTCAGGAGACAAACCCCAGTTTGTGGGGCAAGTTGAAACAACTTCTACCAAAGAGAAGCCTTTCTTTTCCACCTGACAAGTAAAAGCTTTTTTAATGGCACGCTTTGCCATGTTAATGTTTTTAACACAGTCAACGGCAACACGCTCAATGTAAGCAGGACCGTCTAATGTGGCAAGCATTTCGCTCACGCGAATGGGAAAGCCCTGTGTTTCGGTGTTACGACCATAGGGTGATGTTTGTGTCACCTGACCGGGCAAAGTGGTGGGTGCCATCTGTCCGCCGGTCATACCATAAATAGCATTGTTAATAAAGATAATGGTAATGTTTTCACCACGGGCAGCGGCATGAACTGTTTCGGCTGTACCAATGGCAGCTAAGTCACCGTCACCCTGATAGGTAAACACAATGTTATCCAAGTTTGTGCGCTTAATGCCGGTTGCAACAGCCGGAGCACGACCGTGAGCTGCTTCTACCATATCACAGTTAAAGTAATCATAAGCAAAAACAGAGCAACCAACCGGTGCAACACCAATGGTTTTGCCTTCGATGCCCAGTTCGTCAATAACTTCGGCAACCAAACGGTGAACAATACCATGGGTGCAACCAGGACAATAGTGAAGCGGCACATCGCAAAGAGCTGCGGGCTTTTTAAATACCTGTTTCATTATGCTACACCTCCTGCGATTTCTTTCATTTTCTGAATAATTTCATCGGGATACGGAATGTTACCGCCGCAACGACCGTAAAAATGAACAGGAACTTTAGACTCAACGGCCAATTTAACATCATCAACCATTTGTCCTAAGCTCATTTCTACACTCAAAATAGCCTTAACCTGACCGACATATTGCTTATATGTATCTTCAGGGAAGGGCCACAGAGTAATAGGACGAACAAGACCTGCCTTAATGCCCTGCTCACGCAGTTCATCAACAGCGTTTTTAGCAATGCGGGCGGTTGAGCCATAGGCGGTAATCATATATTCAGCATCTTCCATGCAATAGGTTTCCGCTTTTGCTTCTGTTGCCTGAATCTGCTGATATTTTTTATTACGCTCTAACACAATTTTCTCCAAATCATTGGGTTGAATGTAGAGAGAGTTTACAACATTATGAGGGCGTTTCATGCCGGTTCCGTTAGTTGCCCAGGTCTTTTCAGGCAGTTTTCTGCCTTCGGGCAGCTCAAAAGTTACAGGTTCCATCATCTGACCCAGCATACCGTCGCCAATAATCATAACCGGCATTCTGTAAAAGTCAGCCAAATCAAAGGCTTCAGCTGTTAAGTTGATGATTTCCTGCACGGATGAAGGTGCCAAAACAATCATTTTATAATCGCCGTGACCCAAACCTTTTGTAGCCTGATGATAGTCAGACTGCGCCGGCTGGATGCCGCCCAAACCCGGGCCCGCACGCACGATGTTAACAACCACGGCAGGCAAATCAGCACCTGCTATGTATGAAATGGCTTCGGCTTTTAAGCTGATGCCCGGGCTTGAGGATGAGGTCATCACGCGAGCGCCGGCAGCAGCTGCACCGTACACCATGTTACAAGCTGAAATTTCACTTTCGGCTTGCAGAAAAACGCCGCCAATTTTGGGCATGCGCTTTGCCATATAGGCGGAAATTTCCGTCTGTGGCGTAATCGGATAACCGAAGAAATACCGACAGCCTGATAAAATAGCGGCTTCGGCGATGGCTTCGTTACCCTTTAACAATACTTTTTCAGCCATGCTTTACACTCCAATCTATTATTTAAACACTTCAATAACGCAGTCAGGACAAATGGTGGCACACATAGCGCAACCAATGCACTTATCCTGCTCTAAAACTTCAACAGGACGAAAGCCTTTTGCATTCATTCTGTCTTCAGCAACTTTAATAATTTTGTTTGGGCATGCGGTAACACATAAATAACAGCCCTTACATTTTTCTTCAAAAAAGACTACCTTGGCCATGATTCTCTCCATTTCTGCTTATGCTTTTGCACAAACTAATTAAAATATATAAGCAGCTACCCTGCTGCATGTATGCAATTTAAAAATTTAATGCCATAAACCGCTTGATGATAAAAAGCGATTGGCGGTTTTCTTCCGGCAAAGTTTTGGCCACCTCTTCTGTCACGGTTGTATATCGAAGGGGAATCCCGGTGAGTCGGGAGGCTTGCCCGGTTATTTCTTGTCCTTTCATAACCTCATCCTTGGTGGTTAAACCCGCCAGATTTGAACTGTTGACAAGGGCCGTAACTTTTTGACGGCTGGTGATTTCAATATCAGTTACCATATCCTTAATCTGTTCCGGGGTGGCTGTCATGGGACGGAAAACATTGATAACAAAAAGCATTTGGGGCTTTTCTTTATCAAAAAACTGTTTATAACGACCCAGGGCTATTGCCCCATCATCATCGCCGCCCACATCAAAAACAACAGCTGCATCCTGGTCGGCAAAAACCCGATGAATATCGGATGGCAGCGAGGGCACATCAACATTGCTGCTTGCATAGGGCGAAGCAATAACTGAAAGCCCCATGGCCTCAAGCCGTTCTTTCACATCGTTGGTTCGAAAGTAAGGATTCACAATGTCTAAATCCACAAGATAAACACGGGCATAACGCTCACGCAAACCTAAAGCATAATTGATGGCAAATTCAGTTTTTCCGCTGCCGTAATGACCGACAATAATGTGAATTCTTGGTTCCATACCGATTCCTCGCTGACCTGTCTAATAAAATAACATAATAATTATAACATATAATGGGGCATTTGTACAGAAAAATTATAAAAAAAACCGATAAAACTTCAAATTTTTTGAAAATTATGTCAGCTTATACCGTAAATACCCAGAATAACGGAAAAAAGAACGGTAAAAAGCATGGCAACAGCACAGATAATGGCAATAATCCGCAGGATGTTTTTATTGATTTTAAGCATAAAGTCCTCCCGGTCATTTAATTTAATTTCAGTATATCATAAGTTTATTACAAAAATATGAAATTCTGCTTTTAATACATAAATATTGCTTTCCGACTCATAATACTATCAAATAAAACATGTCAGTAGGTGAAGGATTTGCTGGTTTCGTTAATCAGAACATTGATTATCTACATAGTGGTTATTTTAGCTCTGCGGCTCATGGGCAAGCGACAAATTGGACAATTACAGCCCTCGGAACTGGTTGTGGCCATGATGCTGTCTGAGCTTGCCTCTATTCCCTTAGAAAACAACGGAACACCCCTTTTAACCGGCATCATTCCCGTTCTAACCCTGTTGGTCGCGGAAACGACCTTTTCGTTTTTGACTTTAAAAAGCCGAAGGATTCGCAAGGTTCTGTCCGGAACGCCCACTATTGTGGTGGAAAAAGGAAAAATTCAGGAAAAAGAACTGGAACGCCTGCGCTATAACATTGATGATTTGCTTGAAGAATTGCGCACAAGCGGTTTTGCCAACATTTTAGATGTTGAATATGCCATCATTGAATCAAACGGCAATTTAAGCGTTTTTCCCAAGTCAAACAAACGCCCTGTAACGCCGGATGATTTAAATATCAATCCCGCCTATGAAGGGATTCCCTATGTACTTGTTACGGATGGCGTAATCAATCAAAAAAACATGGCCTATGCCGAGGTGACAATTGAATGGCTTTTAAATAAGTTGAACGAATACAATATTTATGATATTTCTGATGCATTTTTAGTCACCTTAGATTCGTCCGGAAACTTATTTGTTCAAAAGAAGGAGAAAGCAAAGGTGAAAAACAAATGAAGGCATTTATTGTGGCAATGCTTATCTTGACTGTCATGATTGGCGGTGCTTATTATTATGTCCGCTGGCTGAACAATACAGTTGATGAACTGAATGAATCCCTTCGTGCAATGGATGTTTATGTTTTTACTGAAGATTGGTCATCGTGCCGCATCACCATGGAGGGACTGAATGACCAATGGGTAACAACCTACCAGAAACTCTCCTTTTTTATGCATCATCAGGAGCTGGATGCCGTCAATCAAACAGTTTATGAGCTAAACCGATGCATAGAAATAAAAAATAAAGACCTATTTCTTGTCCGGAATAAGAAACTGCAGGAATTGTTAATGCGGCTGCCAACCGGTGAAAAATTGTGCGTAGAAAATATTTTATAATAGGGCCTCAATTAGAGCACCCACTTTTTATATGCATCATACAATATTATATACCGGTGAAGCTTTGCTTTGCCGTTTATATAAACAGGAGGCCTCCACAGTTAAGCTATGGGGCCTCCTTATGTTTCATGATGAAAGGATGAATTATTTTGACAAATATAAATTGTTCAAAAACCTGTCAATTTCAAGAAGACGGAAAATGCTGCTGCGACAGCGTGTTGATGTCTGTAGTTAACGAGGCAGAAGAAAACGACCCTGAATGCCCCTATTGGGCACCGCCCTGCTCTTTAACTTAATGGCAAATTATTTGTGATAGCTTTCGCCGGCATTGATTTTAAAGGCACGATAGACTTGTTCAAGCAAAACAACACGCATCAATTGATGCGGAAAGGTCATAGGCGAAAAGGAAAGCTTAAAATCAGAGCGTTTTTTAATGGTGTCTGACAAGCCATGGGACCCACCAATGATGAAAACAAGGCGGCCTGAACCCATATGCTGTATGTCTGAAAGCTTTTCTGCCAACTTTTCTGAGTCAAGCATTTTGCCCTCAACACAGAGAGAAATAACATAGTCACGAGGCAATAAGCATGCTGCTATACGCTGGGCTTCTTTTTCTAATGATTGCTCAATCTGGGCGTTCGATGCCCGTTCGTTCACCGCTTCGTCTTTCAGCTCTGTTATGTGCAAATGACAAAAACGAGATAAGCGCTTTACATATTCATTGCATGCTTCTGTCCAAAACTTTTCTTTTAATTTTCCCACACAAATGATTTCAATTTGCATAAAACAGGCTCCTTACAAAGCATTTATCTTTTTTTAAGATTCAATCCAATACCGTGGCAAAACATTGACATTTATGCCGTTTCCAACCTGAAAATTTTGGGAACGCAAAATGCTTGTCACCGTTTCGTAGGCCAGCGTCGGCGTGTTGTTTTCAGCGGACAAATGCCCTAGCCAAAAATCGGTCGTTCCCATTTTAACAAGCTGAGCGCAAAGCTCGCCGCATCGTTGGTTGGATAGGTGGCCTTTATCCCCTGCAATTCTCTTTTTTAAAGGATAAGGATAGCGTCCGTTTTGCAACATTTGGACATCGTGATTTGCCTCCACAATAACAGAAGTGCTGCCTTTTAAACCATTCAATACGGCATCGGTTATATACCCAATATCCGTGGCTATGGTGAGTTTTTCATCGTCAGTTAAAAAACTATATCCCACCGGTTGCGCTGCATCATGAGGAATGGGAAACGATTGCACCTTGAGGCTTTTAATTGACATATTTGCCTCGGTTATTTTGTGGTTTTTCGGGGCGATTGTACCCAATACACCCTCCATGGCCTGCCATGTCTTTGCCGTTGCATAAACGGGAATATCAAATTTTCGTGAAACAACGCCGGCGCCAGCAATGTGGTCCCGGTGTTCATGGGTGATTAAAATGCCAGATACATCTTCGGGCAGGACGCCAATACGACGCATGCATTCGGCTATATACCGTCCCCCTGCCCCACAATCCACCAACAAATGTGTTGTTCCGTCAGTAATAAAAGTGCAGTTGCCGGAGGAACTACTTAAAAAGGATTGAAATCGAATCACAAAAGCACCTCTGTTTTTTAGATAATATCTGTATGTTTCAATTATACATGATTACAGCAAAAACTACAAGACCAAAAACCACGAAATCTCTTTGTTGGTTTTATTTTTTTATAATTCTTTTGTAAATAACTTGTGCAATTAAAAAATATATGCTATAATAGATTGATATGCATTAGACTGTGAAATGGAGGGTGCTTTTATGGCAATTCCAAGAGGATATATTCGAAAAATGACAGAAAATGACGATGTTTACACACGCGGTCTGTCTTTATATGCCACACCCTTTTTGCATCATGTTGAACCGTCCCGTTTTACGGAGCTATACACCGTTTCTGCCGATTTTTTGCAGGAAGACTGTCAGGCGACCATTGAAATTGATAATGCACACGAATGGTTTGAAAATTTTTCTTGCACTTGCAAGAATTTTAAAGAAACCGGCGCACTTTGCGAGCATTTAGTAGCACTGCTTTTAAAAATTGAAAACAATTTCTTTAGGGCGGATTTTGGCAGAGCCTCTTATCCACGCTTTACACCTCAAACTGATGACGCATGCCGTGACTTATTAACAGAGCGGGCTACTCTTTTGCAGGCGAGAGCCAAGCAAAGAGCCATGTTTGAAAAAGCCACGCTCACACCCCAAATTCACATTAAAAAAGGCTGTTTTGAATTGGGATTTAAAATTGGCGTGGGTCGCACATATATCGTACGGGATTTAGAAGAACTATATCAGCTTTTTCTTCACGGCAAAACAGCGCCGTGTGGCCAGGCAAAAACCTTTTTATACGCTCCTGAAAACTTTCAAAATGAAGATTTTGTCCGCTTTTTCATAGCGTATTATCCCCTGTGTCGTACCGAAGAAAACAGCAAGACCATATCTTTATCCCCGGAGGCTATTGACGCCTTTTTCAATGTGTTTTCACAAGGAAAAATAAATACAGATTCTGGTGTTTTATCCATAACGGATGCATTGCCCAACCTTGTTGTGTGGATTAAACGAGCCAAAGGGTTTTATCGTTTAAGCCCCAGTCGGCGTGATTTTGACATGCTTTGCGGACAAAAACGGTGCTATCTCATTATGGATGGCAATCTGCATATCTGCCATGAAGCCTTTGCCGATGCCTGCAGCGGACTTCTTATGCGCTTTATTCAAAACAAGGCAGATTTGATTGTGACAGATGAGGACATGTCGTCTTTTTATAGTCTGGTTTTGCAACCAGCTGCGAAATACATTCAAACAGAAACAGAAGATGACAGCTTCATTCCCCCGTCCCTGCAGACAAAAATTTATTTGGATATGGTTGATAAAACAGTAACAGCCCGCACAGAGTTTTTCTATGACGACCAAATGTATTATGCTTTTTCGCAGGACCGTGACCTTAAAACCGTATGGGATATTGAAGGGGAAACCTTAATTGAAAATATGGTTAAAGACTATTTCCCCATGCTTTCAAAAGAAGCAGGCACCGCATTTTTAGAGGCTAGTGACGAATCCCTTTATACCCTATTATCAGAAGGCATTCCGCGGCTTTCGCGTCATGCGGTTTTATACATTAGCTCCTCTTTAAAGGCTCTTCGATTGCATTCATTTTCCATGCCGCGAATTGGTTTGCGCGTTAAGTCTGACCTTTTAGAAATGGATATTTCAAGTGATGAGTTTTCTCCGTCGGTGCTGGCGGAGGCGCTTGGTGCATATAGGCAACGAAAGAAATATATTCGATTGAAAAACGGGTCATTTTTATTACTGACTAACGATGCCATTGACCGCTTTAGCCACATAGCCGACGGCGCCGGCATCTCATCTTCCGATTTGAAAAAAACAACCTTTGACTTACCCGTCTACAGAGCTTTATATTTAGATGCTGTTTCGGATGTTAGAATTGTAAAGGAAAATAGCTTTACAAAACTGACAGAAGCATTTGGTAACTTACAACAAGATAAAACACCGATTCCATCAGGTTTCCAAAATGTTTTAAGAGATTATCAAAAATATGGTTTACGATGGATGCACGCCCTCTCTTCTTGTGGCTTTGGTGGTATTTTAGCCGATGATATGGGCTTAGGAAAAACCATACAGGTGTTAAGTCTTTTAACTTTACACAAGGAAACCCACGGGCGTTGCTTTGCCTTGGTGGTCTGCCCTGCTTCGCTGATTTTAAACTGGGAACAAGAAGCCAAGCGATTTGCCCCCGGCCTTAAAACTTTATGCATTATGGGTGGTAATGCCGAGCGGCAAGTCCTACTTTCTGAAACAGAAGGCATTGATGTGCTCATCACCTCATATGATTTGTTAAAGCGGGATATTGAAAGCTACCGTGATTTTGAATTTGATTATGAAATCATTGATGAAGCTCAATATATTAAAAATCACAACACAAAAAACGCCCGTGCTGTGAAAGCGATTGTCTCCCGTTGCCGTTTTGCTTTAACCGGCACCCCTATTGAAAACAGCATTGCAGAGCTTTGGTCGATTTTTGATTACTTAATGCCCGGTTATTTGTATAAATACAGCCGTTTTCACACACGGTTTGAAATTCCTATTTTACGGGATGAAGATACAGAAGCTCTAAAAGAACTGAAAAAAATGGTTTCGCCCTTTATTTTAAGGCGTTTAAAACGAGATGTATTAACCGAATTGCCGGAAAAAAATGAAACTGTTTTATATGTTAACATGGCGCCGGAACAACACAAGCTTTATGCGGCAAATCTGGCGACCATGCAAAAAGAATTGGATTTTGAATTATCCGGCTATACCTCACAAAACAAACTGGTGATTTTGGCCATGCTCATGCGCTTGCGACAAATTTGCTGTGACCCGGCAATCTTATATGAAAACTATAAAGAAGAAAGTGCAAAGCTTGATTTGTGCATGAATTTAGTTGAAACCTCTGTGGCTGCCGGACATAAAATTTTGATTTTCTCCCAGTTCACTTCTATGCTTTCCCGCATAGCACTAAAGCTTAAAAAACGGCATTTATCCTATTATCTCATTGAAGGTGCAACCAAAAAAGAAGACCGTTTGGCGCAGGTAACAGCCTTTAATCAGGATGATACGCCGGTGTTTTTAATCTCATTAAAGGCCGGCGGAACAGGACTGAATCTGACCGGTGCCGATGTTGTCATTCATTATGATCCGTGGTGGAACCAAAGCGTGCAAAATCAAGCTACAGACCGTTCTCACAGAATTGGTCAGAAAAAAAGCGTTTCGGTTTATAAGCTCATTGCCAAAAACTCTATTGAAGAAAAGATTATGGCATTGGCAGATAAAAAACAAAGTCTGGCAGAAGCGGTTCTGCCAGACGATCAAAGCTTATTAAAGAATTTAACAAAAGAAGAATTGCTTGATTTATTCAGGTCGTGACTGAATCACCAGGGGGGAACGGTAAAAATCCATGCCGTTCTTCCCTTTGTTTTTTCCAGGATATAAAAGACTGTATAAATCCGTTGCAGCACAATCCAAAGCAAACATTCGCTCTGCATTTTCGTTGTTAAATGATGCATCAGCCGTTTTGATAATCACAGGAATTGTGGTTTTTTCGCGCAACTCCTTTAAAATAGCGCTGCCGTTTTCGTTCATGCCAAGGACACGGGCATAAGCAGGCGAAAGGGCAGCATCTTTTTTGGTTAGCCCCAAAAGAATGTTTATCATAGCCCTTTGCAGGCGTGTTTGCGGATAACGCTTGGTTTTGGCAGCCTGGGCGATTTCATTAAAACTGTGCAGCGTGGCTGCTGCATCAATAACTCGGTTTTCAAGTCCTTCAGAAATGCCACAAATGTCACATAGTTCAGCTTTATCTGCTCGCAATAGTGAATATTGCAAAAGCTTTGTAAGTGCATCGGCTGTAACCGGTGCCTTTCCTTCTTTAATTTCCCGCTGCAAAACAGCGTGGGCTTTTGGGGGCATATAGGTGTGAACATCCTCCCCTACCATCATTTTTTGACGAATGCCTGTTGCGCTCAAAATGTTATCCACGGGCTCTTGGCTGTTGTAGTCACCAATGCGACGAAGAACGGCCGGAGTCAACTGTACTTTTGTTTCGTTGATAGCCTTAACATATTCAACGCCTAAAATATCGTTCGGTTTTTGGTTTAAATCGACGGCTAAATCTGGATTTGAAGCCAAAGCCAAAGAACAAGCTGCCGGATAACTTAAACCTTTTAAAAGGGCGTTTTTAAGGCTGGTTTGATATTCATCCGTTTCAGCGTAACTTGCCAGTTTCTGCAACTTTGTCACATCACCGCATTCGCTGCCAAAAGCCAAATACCCTTCGGCGCCAATCTTCTTTAGCAATGACACAGCGCCTCGGGCGAAGCCTTCAGCTGATTGCAAGCTGTAAACGACAGGCAGTTCAAGAACCAAATCGCATCCGCAGGTAAGAGCCATTTCAGCCCGTGCCCACTTATCACAAATGGCGGGTTCGCCACGCTGAACAAAAGAGCCACTCATCAGGCATATAACACCATCACAAGACAAGGCCTTCTTCTGCTCATTCAGCTGATAGGCATGTCCGTTGTGAAAAGGATTATATTCACAAATTACCGCCATCAATTTCATGGTTTCACCCACTTACCGTCTTTTATCCAGTTCAGACATAAGATTTTCCCAGGTTAGACCCCTCTCTACCATAACAACCATAAGATGATAGAGCAAATCACAAGCCTCATATTCAAGCTCGCTTACATCAGGGTTTTTGGCTGCAATAATAACTTCTGCTGATTCTTCACCAATCTTTTTGAGCTGTTTATCAATGCCCTTTGTGAAAAGATAGTTGGTATAAGAGCCCTCTTTGGGGTTTGCTTTTCTATCTGTGATAACATCAAACACATCTTTTAAAACCGATAAAGAAACAGTTTCATTCTTCTGGTCAACCAGGGAACCGTCCTTCTCCATTTTACGATAGAAACATGTCTTTTCACCTGTATGGCACGCCGGACCGGCCGGGTCAACCTTAATAATTAAAGCGTCTTCATCACAATCTACTAAAATATCTTTTACCCAAAGAATGTTGCCGGAATGCTCACCTTTAACCCACAGACATTGGCGGGAACGGGAAAAGAAAGTTGCTTTTCCGGTTTTAAGTGTCAGTCGCAAAGATTCTTCGTTCATATAAGCCAGCATTAAAATGCGGCCGGATATGTAATCTTGTGCAACGGCAGGGATTAAACCTTTTTCATCAAATTTCAGCATAGTAAAATCCATCCTTTCTCATTACAAGCGCACCGGAATTGATAAATCCCGCAAATACGCTTTAAGCTCGTGTATTGTTAATTCTTTATAGTGAAATAAAGAGGCGGCCAAAACGGCATCGGCTCCTGCTTTTGTAATGGCATCGGCAAAGTGAGATTTAGTGCCGGCGCCACCGGATGCAATCACCGGAATGGAAACCGCATCAGAAATAGCCTTTGTGATGGTCAGGTCATAACCTGCCTTTGTGCCGTCAGCATCCATGCTGGTGAGCAAAATTTCACCGGCACCCAGCGCTTCAGCTTTCATTGCCCACTCTATTGCATCAAGGCCTGTGTCTACCCGACCGCCGTTTAAATAAACAGTATAGTTTCCGTCAGGCTTTCTTTTAGCGTCGATGGCAACCACCACACATTGAGAACCGAACTTATAAGCGGCCTCTGAAATGAGTTCAGGTCGTTTTATTGCCGCAGAATTTACAGAGATTTTATCAGCTCCGGCTTTTAAAATTTCTTTAAAATCGTCAACTGTTCGAATGCCACCGCCCACGGTAAAGGGAATAAAAACCTGTTCAGCGGTTTTTTCCACCAAATTTACAATGATATTACGAGCGTCCGATGAGGCTGTAATATCCAAAAAAACCAGCTCATCAGCCCCTGCTTCATCATAAGCCTTTGCAATTTCAACGGGGTCACCGGCGTCTTTTAAATCAACGAAATTAACGCCTTTAACAACACGCCCCCGGTGAACATCAAGACAGGGAATAATTCTCTTTGTCAGCATGAGGTGCCCTCCTGTTCTAACGATACAGCGGCTTTTAAATCAACCTGGCCGGTATATAAAGCTTTGCCCACAATAGCACCACTCACACCTGTTTTTGTCAAGGCTTTTAAATCGTCTAAAGTGCCAACGCCGCCTGAGGCGATCACCCCTTCTCCAAAAGCAGCAACCATTTCGGTCATGGCAGCAAGATTGGGGCCGGTGAGCATACCGTCTGTGGCAATGTCAGTATAAATAATGTGTTTAACGCCTTTTTCCTTCATGAGCTGTGCCAGCTCAACCGCTTTCCACTTACTTACAGCTTCCCAACCGGAAACAGCGGCAAAACCGTCTTTTGCATCAATACCCACGGCAATTTTATCGCCATATTTTAAAACTGCCTCGGCCACAAAATCAGGGTTTTCTACGGCCACTGTGCCCAAAATAACCCGAGAAACACCGTGACCGATCAGCTCATCAATGTCGCTCATAGTGCGAATGCCACCGCCCGTTTGCACAGGAATGGATAATTTAGTTGCAATGTCACATATAATGGCACGATTATCACCGGCTTCTTGCCGTGCACCGTCTAAATCAACAAGATGCAACCAGGAGGCACCGCAGCTTGCCCACTTTTTTGCCATTTCAAGAGGGGCGTCGGAATAAACAGTGGTCTGATTAAAATCGCCTTGCAAAAGCCGCACACACTGGCCGCCGCGTAAATCAATGGCCGGATAGATAATCATAGTCAAACTCCATTCTAAATGTTTTATGAATAATTATACATTGGGATGTATACTGCAATAGTATACCACAAAATACCACTAAATGCAATAGAGAAAGGAAAAATATGCGCAATTTATGCATAGAAAATCTTATTTATTGCATTTTATAAAACTATGTGTTATACTCATGTTACAATAACACAGCAAGAAAGGGATAATTTGGGACATACATATGATTAAAAAATTTTTTAAAATACTTTTCATAACCATCGGTTTAATTCTTCTGTGCAACGCCGGTTACCTGTGGCTTGTATCAAACTATAATCTCGGATTGCTTTTAACCACAATTTTAGGTGGATTTTTGCTTATTTATCCCCTGATTTACCGCTGGATACATCCTCTATTTAACAATCGTTTTGGAGCTGTTTTGAGGGCGTGTTTGGTTTTGTGTGCGGCGGCGTTTCTTTTTATTACCACTTTAATCACAGTTTCAGGAAGAAACGATACCGTTACCTATAAAGAAGATGCGGTTATTATTTTAGGCGCCGGCATTCACGGTGAAACCGTATCGCAAACCCTGGCCTATCGGCTGGATGCTGCTCTAAAATATCACAAAATGAACCCGGAAGCTCTCCTTGTGGTTTCCGGCGGACAAGGACCGCAGGAGCTGATATCAGAGGCCGAAGCCATGGAACGCTATTTAGTCTCCCGTGGTGTTGCACCTGAAAAGATTGTTCGTGAAGACAAAGCCTCCTCTACTTTTGAGAATTTTCAATTCAGCAAAGAACTGTTAGACCAAAGGTTCTCTACTTCCTATAAAACAGCCTATATTACCAACAGCTTTCATGTGTTTCGTGCCGGACGAATTGCAAAAAATGTCGGTATCATATCGGCTCGGTTCCACGCTCAAAATGCCATATTAACCGTAATTCCCGATTATCTGCGTGAGTGCTGCGCTATTGTTAAATTTTGGGTTTGCGGTGCTTAATAGATAAAAAAATAAAGCGTTGTCTTCTGTGTTATCACAGTTAAGACAACGCTTTTTTAGTGCCTTAAATTATCTGTATAAAGGATATTTGCTGCAAAGGTTTGCAACGCGGTCAGCAACCTCGTCTTTCTTTGCCTCAAAATCAGTTAAGGTCATATGAATCAGCTTTGCAATTTCGGCCATATCCGCCTCTTTCATACCGCGAGTTGTGGATGCCGGTGTACCGATACGAATGCCGCTGGTGATGAAGGGACTTTGTGTTTCAAAAGGAATAGTGTTTTTGTTAACGGTGATGTGCACTTCATCCAGCATGTGTTCAGCATCTTTGCCGGTAACGCCGATGTTGGTTAAATCCACAAGCATCAGGTGATTATCGGTGCCACCAGAAACAAGATTTAAACCTTCTGCCATTAAGCCTTCAGAAAGTGCTTTTGCATTGTTTACCACCTGCTTTTGATAAGCCTTAAAATCATCTTGCAGAGCTTCACCCAAGCAAACAGCTTTGGCTGCAATCACATGCATCAAAGGACCACCCTGAATACCGGGGAAAATGGCCTTGTCAATCATTTTTGCATGCTCTTCTTTGCAAAGAATCAAACCCCCTCTGGGGCCACGCAGAGTTTTGTGTGTGGTGGTTGTTACAAAGTCGGCATAAGGAACCGGATTGGGATGAAGACCAGCAGCAACAAGACCGGCAATGTGCGCCATATCAACCATGAAATAGGCCCCTACTTCTTTTGCAATTTCAGCAAATTTAGCAAAATCAATCACACGAGGATATGCACTGGCACCAGCTAAAATCAGCTTCGGCTTATGCTCTTTTGCCAATCGGCGAACTTCTTCATAGTCAATGGTGTTGGTGTCTTCTGTAACACCATAAGGAATGATGTTAAAATATTTACCCGAAATGTTAACCGGATTTCCGTGAGATAAATGACCGCCATGGGATAAGTTCATACCCAAAACGGTATCCCCGGGTTTTAAAGCGGCAAAGAACACAGCCAAATTAGCCTGTGCGCCGGAGTGAGCCTGCACATTGGCATGCTCTGCGCCAAAGAGTTCTTTGGCACGGTTAATGGCAATACTTTCGGCAACATCAACAAACTGACAGCCGCCGTAATAACGCTTGCCGGGATAGCCTTCAGCATATTTATTGGTCAAGGGAGAACCCATGGCCGCCATAACTGCCGGTGAAACAAAGTTTTCAGAGGCAATCAATTCAATGTTTTGGTTTTGTCTGCCGATTTCCAGGGTAATCGCTTCGGCAATTTGCGGGTCTTGATTTTTAATGTCGTCAAACGAAAACATATCTGTAGCTCCTTTGTCTTTTGTTGTTTAAAGTTATATTACTTTCTTTTTTTCTTCTTTTTGCCGGCCATTTGTTTGGCACGGGCGGCAAGCTCTGCTTCTGACTTAATGGTGGGTTTGCGAAGCTGAATGGATGTAACGATAGAAAGCACAATGAAATATACAGCCATAGCAATGTAAACCGAAAGAACAGCAACTGTTTTTGTGTAACTGGGAATCAGATTCAAACCGGAAAAATAAATCATGGCACAACCAATGAAAACACCAAGACAAATAGCGCTGTAATTTTTAGCGGCTGTTTTTTTCACTTTACCCCAAACAAAGAGGAAAATGCCTAAAAGCGCACTGATAATGCCTACAACAAATAGTGCGTTGCATGTCACTTGTGCTGCTCTAAGGCCATTGCGCAGTGCGGAATTAACATAAAGCAAAACAAGACCTGCAGCCAGCAGAATGCCAAAGTTAAGCACCAAACGGTTGGATAATTTTTCTTTTTGTTCTTTTGTCATGATAAAACACGCTCCTAAGTATAAATGTTAACCACTGCAAGAGGCAGTGAATTTTTAACAAGACATATCGCCCCACTCATAAAGCAAAACAGAAAGAGCAACCAATCCGGCTGTTTCTGTTCGCAAAATGCGGGGGCCTAATGTTACGCTTTGCGCACCTAACGATTCTAAAAAAGCCACCTCTTCCGGTGCAAATCCACCTTCGGGTCCAATAAAAATGCCGACTGAATCGGCTTTTTTTCCTGTTAAAGCCTGCTTCACCGATTGAGAGCGCTCATTTTCATAAGGTAGCAACAAAAACTCGGGAATAGGCCCTTTTTTAAGGTCTGAAAGTTTAATGGGCATGTGCACCTTGGGGATTTTGCCACGGCTGCATTGTTTGGCAGCAGCCTCGGCTGTTTTTTGCCACCGTTCAAGCTTTTTGACAGCTTGTTCCCTTGAAAGCTGCACAACACTGCGTTTCATTTGCACGGGCACAATGGCGTCAATTCCCATTTCGGTGCATTTTTCAATAATCCATTCCATTTTACCTTGCTTGGGTAAGCCTTGATATAAGGTAACCTTGGTTTTCGGCTCATTAAGGCAAGGCAGAGATCGCACCAAATCCACATGGATTTCGTCGCGGGTAAAAGAAGCGATGGTGGCTTCGTAGTCTGTCCCTTCTCCATCGCAAATTGTGAGAGAATCACCAACATTGGCACGCAAAACCTTAATGAGATGATTCACATCGGCCCCTGTGATGACAGCATGCTCGTTTGATATCTGATTTTTATTGACAAAAAATTTTGACATAGGCATAACTCCCACAATTCATTGTAGTCAGTATACCATTTTTTGCGGTTATTGTCAAGGTTTATCGCCTATATAGAGGGGTTCTTTTAAAATTAAATTATAATTTCCAATTAAGCTTTTTATTGCCCGATAAAAACAAATAGCCCAAGATGAGCAACATGAAATAATCGTCACAATTATTCAATAATAAAACCAAAAGAACACCCAAAATCAGAAGGTCATCCTGATTGTTAATAAGACCGTTGAACGGCAATGTTTTTTTATCACAAAAAGGCATGGTTTCAATTGCTTCTTCAACAAATTCATTTGCATCTTGCGTTTGTTCTTTTGGCGGTTTTGGCACAATGATTTCCGGCTCGCAATAGCTTGGCGGACGATATGGTTTAGGCTCTCGTTTTATAGGGGATTTAAACTGATTGCTGGGGTTATAATATTTCATTTCCATATTTTTCGCATCCTTCGCTGTAAACTTTATATGAATGCATTACAGCAGTTCCTTAAATAAATCCATTTCCTGTGCGGTTTTAGCCAGGCTCGATAACCGAAGAAATTTAATCATTTGGTCAATTTGCGGTCTTCTCTCTTCACTTAAAAACGGCCTGATTGCGTGAAGGAGGGCGCTTCGTTCATCTTCATTTTGATTGTTTAGTTGTCCCATTAAGCCTTGCAGTTTTAAAAGCATGGAAGGGTCAAAGGCACCTATAGCGTCGTGGGATTCTGCTTCTTTATCATCCTTTTTTTCTTCGCTGTTATTGACCGTCAACGCAGAAAGCATTTCACCCAACTTTTCTGTGGGGTTATCGCCCAGCATTCCCATGATGTTTTCTAAAAGCTTGCTACCGTCCTCTGCCATGGCTTATTCCAACCTTTCTATTGTTTTGGTTTTATTTCATGAATCAAATCAGGGTTTTTCTTTAAATTTTCTACCATATCTTCAACCTGTTCAATTCCGTCTAGATTCATTTTCTTTGCAGCCTGCTTAATTTTTTGTGCATCCACCTGCTGCAGAGCTTTTTTCATGCTATCTTCGTCTTTCAATAAATTTGACAAAGTATTTTTTTGATTGTCACTTAATTGATTAAACAGACTGTTAATTTTTTGTGCTATTTTTTTATCATTCATAAACAGTCCTCCTTTCTGTTTTGCTCCCCTACCAGTATATGATGCATCTTTAAAAACATGACAATCACCCAGCTTCTCTTTTTTTCATATAATGCATTAAAAAGGAGGATTATACATGGTTTATTTTGATTATGCAGCCACATCGTTTATTAAACCTGCCTGTGTTTATAAGTCGGTTTATGAAGCAATGTGTTACCATAGCGCAAACCCAGGACGCGGAGGGCACTATGCATCGGTGCAAGCTGCTGAAAGGATATATGAAGCAAGAGAAAAAATCAGCCGGCTGTTTCAAATATCCTCGCCGGAACGGCTTGCATTTTTCCCAAATACCACACAGGCCTTAAATGCAGGCATAAAAGGTGTTTTGAATTATGGCGACCATGTTGTCATCAGCGGCATGGAACACAACTCGGTGGCAAGACCCATTGAAGCATTAAAACGAAAGGGACTTATCACCTGCACAACAGTCAAACCAAGGGAAGACGGAAGCTTGGAGCCGGAACAGTTTGCCAAAGCCATGCGGCAGAACACAAAGCTGGTTGTTTGCACCCATGCATCAAATGTTTGCGGCAATGTCTATGACATTGTCTCTATCAGCCGACTTGTGCGTCAGCGTAGTGCTTATTTTATGGTGGATGCCGCCCAAAGCGCCGGCGTTATTCCCATTTGTGCCGAGGATGTAGACTTACTGGCCTTCCCCGGTCACAAAAGCCTTTACGGCCCCCAAGGAAGCGGCGGGCTATATGTTCGTGATGGTGTTCGACTGCAAACTATTACAGAAGGCGGTACGGGCAGCAGCTCAGAGCTTTTCACTCAGCCTGATGAAATGCCCGACAGACTGGAAAGTGGCACCCAAAATGTACCGGCTATTGTTGGCCTGGGTACAGCAGTCGATTTTATTTTAAAAGAAGGCATCAACACCATTTCTGACCATGATAAAACTCTTTGCAACCGTTTTTGTGAAGGTGTTTTAAACATGCCGAAAATCACCGTATATGGCAATGCTACCGGCATCAATGCGGTTGCCTTAAATATTGATGGCATGGATTGTGTGGAAGTCAGCGACCGTTTAAACAAAGAATTTGGCATCGCCACACGAAGCGGTTTGCACTGCGCAGCTTTAGCCCATAAAGCGTTAGGCACATTAGACACCGGCTGTATTCGATTCAGTTTTGGATATTTTAACACAATAAAAGAGGTTGACTTTGCCTTGGATGCCCTTTATTATATTTTAAATCATTAAAATTTTTTTGAATTTAATTTAAAAATTTGGTTAAACTATTTGTGGACAGAAAGACATCAGATGAAAGCCAATATGGAAGGAGTTCATATTATGAAAACAGGTAAACAAACTATTAAATGCACCGTGCAGGAATGCAGTTATAACGATTGTTCAGAACAGTATTGCACACTGGATTCAATCACTGTGGGCACTCACGAAAACAACCCTACCGATGAGCAGTGCACAGACTGTAAATCCTTTAAGAAAAAAGCGTAACAAAATGAAAGCGGTGGCAACTGCCACCGCTTTATCTTTCTGTTTTATAAACAAAAAGTTATTCGCTCATTTTGCTGATATCTTTTATTTTATCAACAAATCGCACTCTTCTTTTATAATGAATCCGCGCCCCTTTGCTGCGGAAAAGTTCAACACTCGCCAAAACATCCCGCTTGCATTTTTTACAATACAAAAAGGCAAAAAATTGTGTGCCGCCTGCGTTGCGAAACCATCCACTTTTATTTTTTAACAGTTTGCCGCATTCAGGACAGGCCAAAGCAAACTGTGTTTTATCTATTTTCACGGTTTTGGGTACAGGTTTATGGTCTTCTAACACATTATAAACTGTTTCGGTAAATGATTTTTTATCAAAAATATTGGCAAAAACCTTGCCCGAAATTTCAGCGTCCACATGGGCATCGTGCAGGGTTTCCGGTTCGTAGGATATCTGGCACAAGTCAGCAGCTGTCTTAAGCCCCATTTGTTGCTTTTCATCTGTGTTTAAGCGTTTAGCTGCATATCTTTGCAAATCCGAAAACCGTTCCATAAAGGAAAGCTTAACATTTTTATTGTAATATTGCGCATTAGTCCGTAGGATTTGTATATCCTGTACACCCCAGGACATAAGCACGGCATCGTGGCCCACAAAGGCTTTAAACTCGCGAAAAGCTTGCATAAAAGGAATGCCAAACCGCAAAAGATGTTCTTTTGTGATGCCGGTTATTTGTGCAACACGATTATCAATCCGGTCATAAACACCGGGCTTAATAAAACGGTTAAAGCTGCCTTTATATTGTAAATTTTTGTCATATTTAACGGCGCCGATCTGAATGATTTCATCCGGGCAACCGGGAATGACTTTTCTTATGTTTCTGGACCATTCTAAGTCAAAAATAATGTAATCCATTAAAATTAAACCTTTCACATGTAAATTTACAGCTGCCAACAAATAGGCTCTTTACCCTGCCGCTTTAAAATTTCGTTGGCTTTGCTGAAATGCCGACAACCGAAAAAGCCCCGGGTGGCTGACAATGGGCTGGGATGCGGCGCCGATAAAACAAAATGCTGCGGATTGGTAATGAGGGGCAGTTTTTCTTTCGCATTAGCGCCCCATAACAAAAATATGACGGGGTCTTTTCGCTCATTCAAAGCTGAAATAACGCTGTCGGTAAACTGAATCCAACCCATTTTTTTGTGTGAATTGGGCTCTGACTCCCGCACGGTTAAAACCGTGTTTAAAAGCATAACCCCCTGCTCTGCCCAAGGAATCAAACAACCAGTTTGGGGCATTTGAATACCCACATCATTCACAAGCTCTTTATACATATTTTGGAGTGACGGCGGCAACGCCACGCCGGGCTGAACGGAAAAAGCAAGGCCATGTGCCTGGCCATAGCCGTGGTATGGATCCTGCCCCAACAACAAGATTTTAACCTCATGATAAGGCGTATAGCAAAGCGCGTTAAAAATATTTTCTTTTGCAGGATAAACCGGCCCCTTTTCATACTCTTCTTCCACCTGTTTCCAGAGTTCTGCAAAATATGGGGCAGAAAATTCCTTTTCTAAAACCGTTTCCCAATCCTGACTAATTCCAAACATAGCATTCTCCGTTTTATTTCTTTAAAAGTTTGTTCACTTCTTCAACAAAGGTGTTTAAATCACGGAATTCACGATAAACAGAGGCAAAACGAACATACGCAACACCGTCTAAATCCCGAAGCTTGTCCATCACCATTTCGCCCAAGGTATCGCTTTTGATTTCCCGTTCCATTAAGTTTTGAGCTGCGGTTTCAATTTCATAAACCACCCGTTCCATATCATCCGCTGAAACCGGTCTTTTTTCACAAGCACGCATAATGCCGTTAAGAAGCTTTTGGCTGTCAAACATCTGCCGGGAGCCGTCTTTTTTAATCACCATCAAAGGAATGTTTTCCACCTTTTCATAGGTGGTAAAGCGTTTGCCGCAAGATAAGCATTCTCTACGACGGCGAATGGCTTCGTTTTCGTCGGTAGGTCTTGAGTCGATAACTTTGCTTTCTTCAAATTCGCAATAGGGACATTTCATTGTGTAAAACCTCCTGCTTTATGAAATAATCATTTTAATTGCAATGCTTTTCCCATAGATATACTTCGTTGTGCTGTTTTTCATAGCCTATGGTTGTTTTAGGACCATGACCGGGATAAACCACGACCGAATCCGGCAAGATAAATAGCTTTTCTTTAATGCTTTTAACCAGCGTTTTCAGGTCGCCTGTGGGAAAATCGGCCCGTCCGATGGAAAGATAAAATAAAGTGTCACCTGAAATTAAGACATCGTCACACAGTAAACACAGAGAGCCGCTGGTATGCCCCGGTGTTGTGATAACCTTAAAAGTGTGCCTTCCGGCGGTGAAAGTGTCACCGTCTTCTAACAATCTGTCCGGCTCATCCAAAATCGGCTTGGGGCTGAAATAGCCGCAAAAACTTACATGCCGGTCAAAGTAATTCTCTTTTTCTGCTGCACCGATTAAAAGTTCTGCACCGGTAGCTTCTAAAACATCGTGTACAGCACCCACATGGTCATAATGGCAGTGTGTCAGCACAACATAGCGCACCTTGTAGCCTTTTTTGTTAATGTGGTTAATAATTTTTTCGGCTTCATCCCCCGGGTCAATAACAATCATCGCCTCAGACTCGCCAATCAAATAACAGTTTTCTTCAATTGAACCGACCACAATTGTATCAATAATCATTGCTTTTTCCTTTCGTGGCAAAATTCACTCACGCATTGCCTCTTGAAACTTCAAATACACCGCCTAAACGGGAAAGCTTTTTTAAAACCATATCCAGTTGCTCTTTTGAGTTAATTTCAATGGTGATATTCAAAACGGCAACCTGGTCTTTGGTTGTTTTTGTATGCAAGGATGTAATCAAAATCTTCATGTCATACAAAATAGCGGTAATTTCCGCCAGCAAGCCCTGGCGGTCATATGCAGAAATCTGCAACTCTGTTAAATAAGACGAGTTGACCGTCTGACTCTCCCAATAAACATGAATCAAACGACCGTTGTGTGAAGGCTGCACCTCTTCTGCTTTAATATTCGGGCAATCGCTTCTGTGAACCGAAACGCCACGACCACGGGTAATATAGCCAATAACCGGATCACCGGGCACAGGATTGCAGCAGCGTGAAAGGCGTACTAAACAGTTATCAATCCCCTCCACTACGATGCCGTTAGATGAGGATTTGCGTTTTTTCTGTGCATTGGCAATCACATGCTGCATGCCCTCATTTTTATGCGCCAGCCTGTATTCTTCTTTTAAACGGGAAAGAATTTTATTAACGGTGATACCACCATAACCCACAGCGGCAAACATATCGTCAACGCTTTGAATGCCATATTTTTTTAATAATAGTTCAATCCATTCGGGTTTAAAAAGCTGGCTATGGGTATAGCCCAGTCTTTTTAATTCCTTATCAATCATGTCTTTGCCACGCAAAATGTTTTCTTCACGCTTCTCTTTTTTATACCATTGATTGATTTTGGTGCGGGCTTGAGATGTTTTGCAAATTTTAAGCCAGTCTCGGCTTGGGCCATGCACAGCAGAAGATGTCATAACCTCTACAATGTCACCATTTTGCAGGGCATAATCCAAGGTGGCAATTTTGCCATTAACACGAACACCCGCCATGCGACAACCCACTGCCGTATGAATGGCAAAAGCAAAGTCAATGGGCGTTGAGCCGGCAGGCAGATTGATAACATCGCCCTTTGGCGTGAACACAAAAACTTCATCGGCAAACAAATCAATTTTCAGTGTCCGCATGAAATCATCTGAATCAACGGTTTCATTTTGAATTTCAAGAATTTTGCCAATCCAGGCAAGCTTTTCATCCATATCCGTTGTGCCGGATACGCCTTCTTTATATTTCCAATGGGCTGCGATACCATATTCCGCAACCTTGTGCATTTCCTGGGTTCTGATTTGAATTTCAAAGGGAATGCCGTGAGGGCCCATTACCGTTGTGTGCAAAGATTGATACATGTTGGGTTTAGGCATTGCGATGTAGTCTTTAAAACGACCGGGAATGGGATAATAAAGCTCGTGCACCATACCCAACACCGCGTAACAATCTTTCACACTGTCCACAATGGCACGAACAGCAAATAAATCATAAATCTCATCAATGCTCTTGTTCTGGGCATACATTTTACGGAAAATACTGTAAAAATGCTTGGCACGACCCATTAACTGCGCATGAATACCCAGTTCATTAAGTTTTTGACGGAAAGTTTTTATAATATCATCAATATATTGCTCTCTTTCCTGTCTTTTTTGACTGATGGATTCAGTAATTTCACGATAAGCTATGGGATCTAAATATCGCAGAGATAAGTCTTCAAGCTCCCATTTAATTTTAGACATACCAAGGCGATGTGCCAGGGCTGCATAAACTTCAAGAGTTTCTCTTGCCTTTTCTCTTTGCTTTTCTTCTGACATAAACCGAATGGTGCGCATGTTGTGTAAACGGTCGGCCAGCTTAATTAAAATTACACGAATGTCTTTTGCCATGGCCAAAAACATTTTACGAAGATTTTCAACTTGCTGTTCTTCTTTATTGGTATACTGAATTTTGCTCAGTTTTGTAACGCCATCAACAATGATGGATACACTGTCGCCAAACTCGCGGGCAATATCGGCCACTGTATAGTCTGTATCTTCAACAACATCGTGTAGAAGTGCACCCACAATGCTGTCACAATCAAGCTCTAATTCGGCCAAAATCTGCGCAACAGCTAAAGGATGAATGATGTAAGGCTCGCCTGTGTTTCGCAGTTGTGTTGCATGTGCCTGCTTTGCAAGCTCATAAGCTTTTGCAATTTTATCAAAATCCATATTGGGATTATATTTTTTTATTGTTTCTAACAATTTGTCAAAAGTCTGTTCCATAGAAACCTCCCAACCAGCTCAATGCTACTGTTTTACGATCATGTGGCAGACGCAAGACGAACATCTTTGAGCAAGATTTGTGCCTGTCGTTCCCCATGATATACATTCGAATCAAGGGTAAAAACAATATCCACCATATCTCTTATGCTAATGGTTTTACCCAGCTCGCCCATGGAAAAACCAATGGCGTTAACGGTGCAACGCCCATCTGAAAGCGTGAGTTTAATATGCTTGCCCCCACTTAACAAACGCATGCCTGTAACTCGCAGATTGCGGCAAACAAAAACAGGACTTGCATTGCCCATGCCATAAGGCGCCATAACTGAAATTTTGTCAATGGTGTTTAAGTTTAAGTACGATATAGGTAGCTCTGCGTCAATCACAATTTCAGGAATGTAATCTTCAGGCTGTAAAACTTCTTTAGCATAGGCGTTGATTTTCTGCCTGAAGAGCTCAATCTGCTCTCTTGCAACTGTAAGGCCGGCAGCCAGCTCATGACCGCCAAATTTAATCAAATGCGCCTGACATTCTGTTAAAGCGGCAAACAGGTTAAAGTTTTTAATGCTTCGGCCGGAGCCTTTTCCTGTGGTTTCGTCTAACGAAATTAAAATGCATGGCTTGTGAAACCGTTCCGTTATTTTTGAGGCAACAATCCCGATAATGCCATGATGCCAACCTTCATGAGCCAGCACCAGCACCGATTCTTCTTTCAGTCTTGAGTCACTTTCCAGCATGGCCAAAGCCTCTTTAAAAATATCCTGCTCAGCATTTTGACGGCTACGGTTTGATTCATCTAAAAACAGAGCGTATTCTTCAGCTGTTTTATCCACCTCTGAAAGCAATAGCTCAACAGCACATTTCGGGTCGCCCACTCTTCCGGCTGCGTTAATGCGGGGCGCTAAAACAAAGCCGATGGTGCCGGCTGTGATGGGGTTTGCACCAACACCAGCCTGCTGAATAAGAGCACGAAGCCCCTTGTTTTCTGTATAGGTTAATCGTTCCAAGCCATTTTTAAGAATCATGCGGTTTTCGCTCATCAGGGGCATCACATCGGCAACCGTTCCGATGGCTGTAATGTCTAAATAAGCATCAAACAAGGTTTGCATGTGAATTTTAAGCTCCATAAAAAGGGCTTGCAAAAGTTTAAAAACCACGCCAACGCCGGCTAACTGTTTAAAAGGATAGTTACAGTCGGGGCGTTTGGGATTTAAAACAGCAACTGCATCAGGGAGTTCTTCTTTACATTCATGGTGGTCTGTTATAATAACATCAAGACCGATGGCCTTTGCCTTCTCCACCTCTTTAACAGAACTGATGCCGCAATCCACCGTTATTAAAAGTGTGGCCCCTTTAGCCGCAATTTCTTCAACGGCATTACAATTAACGCCGTAACCCTCTTGTAACCGGTCTGGAATGTAATACAATGCCGGCACGCCCTGGCTACGAAGAAAATGCGTTAAAATGGCTGTAGAGGTAATGCCGTCAACATCATAGTCGCCGTAAACATAAACGGTTTCTTTGTTTTGTATGGCGCTTACAATTCTTTTAACAGCCTGCTCCATATCCTTCATCAAAAAAGGGTCATAGAGTTTATTAAGCTCCGGTATAATATATTCATCTAAATTGGAAATGCCACGCTTTGACAAAATTGAAGCAACCAAAGGAGGAATGCCGTACTTGCGGCTTCGCTCCACAATTTGCTCCTGCGGTTCAATAGCCGGCCGCAGTTTCCATCTTTTATTCTGCATAGTTAACTCCTATCTGATATGTCAATTCGGCTGCAGAAATGCCGTTATGTAAGTCTATTGTGAGCCATCATTTGCTCTGTTCTGCAACAGTCTTTTATCGATTGTTATTTAAGAAGATACAATTATTATATATTTTATCATATTCTCATTTAATTTTCAAGTATTAAATCAAAAGTAACCGCAAAATGCTGTAGGCGTTTATTGGGATACACTAAATATTGCGTCGAAGCTGTATGAACTGTTATACGGCTGACAGCATACTATGTAATGTGATGTTTTTAATTACGGCATCATCTGTATCGGGTTTTATTTTATGCATGTAAAGGAGAGCCTCCATGAATGAATATGATAAAAACAAACTATGCCGAGAACGATTTACCGTCATCGGCGGCGACCAAAGAAGCCTTGTAACTGCAGAAGAACTATATAAAGCGGGTTATGAGGTAACACTTTTCGGCTTTGAAGCTGCAACCAAATGCGAAAAAGCATTGCATCGTGCCGAAACCCTTCAAGAAGCCATACATTGTGCCGATAACATCATTCTGCCTCTTCCCTGCTCAATGAATGGCAGTGCGGTGAATACGCCCTTATATGACGGCACGGTTTTGCTGCAGGATATTTTAGCCCATGTCAATAAAGGCCAACGCATTTTAGGCGGTAAATTAGATAAGGTATTTTGTGCAGAACTGGAAACCAAGGGTATTCCCTATTACGACTATGTTCAGCGTGAAGAGTTTTCGGTTTTAAATGCCATCCCCACAGCTGAAGGCGCTATTGAGATTGCTCTTCATGAACTGCCGGTTACATTACATGGCACAAACGCCTTGATCATTGGCTTTGGACGGATTGGCAAAGCTTTGTCGGCAGCGTTAAAAGGCATGGGGGCCTGTGTCACAGTTTCGGCCAGACGCCACAGCGACCTTGCCTGGATAAAGGCCTATGGCTACACGCCCCTGTCCTACAGTCGCTTTAATGAACAAATCGACAATTTTCAAGTTATTTTTAACACGGTGCCCCATCTGGTTTTAGACAGAAAGGCGCTGCAGTTAATCGCAAAAAATTGTCTCATTATTGACCTTGCCTCAATGCCCGGCGGGGCGGATGCCGCAATTGGATAAAATTAGCAAAAAATTATCTTAAAAACTATTCACATTTTTTTAAATTTATGATAAAATAAAAAAATACAAAGAACGAAATCGAATGGATATATAACGGAGTGATGATTATGAATCAACATGGATTTTTAAAGGTTGCTTTGGCTGTGCCAAAGGTTACAATTGCAAACCCAATTGAAAATGCCAACGAAGCCATTTCGTTAACGCTAAAGGCCGCTGAAAATGGAGCTGACCTTGTGCTCTTTCCCGAATTGTCTTTAACGGCCTATTCTTGCGGTGATTTATTTTTGCATTCTTCCCTACTTCAGGGCGCACAGCAGGCTCTTGAAAAACTGCTTAAAGCAACCAAAAAGATTGCCTCTGTTGTGGTTGTGGGCATGCCCGTATCGGACAACAGATGTGTCTACAATGCGGCTGTCATCGTACAAAATGGCCAGATTTGCGGTGTTGTGCCTAAATATAACATTCCAAACTATGGTGAATACAGTGAAGGCCGCTGGTTTGCATCCGGTGCAACCGCAACACAAAATGAAATAACACTTTGCGGTCAAACCGTGCCCTTTGGCCAGTTGATTTTCAAAAATAATCAGGCGGTGATTGCCGTTGAAGTTTGTGAAGATATGATGGTCAGCAATCCCCCCTCTGGTAAACTGGCTCTTCACGGTGCCGAAATCATTTGCAATCTTTCGGCAAGCAATGCCGTTGTGGGCAAACGGAACAACCGCAAAATGCTTGTGCAAAATCGCTCGTTTTTATCCCATTGCGCTTATGTATTTACCTCTGCCGGCCCCAGTGAAAGCACAACCGATACGGTGTATAGCGGTCATGTTTTAGCTGCCGAAAACGGTGCTGTTTTACTGGATGAACAGGATATGCAATTTGAAAGTGCATTGTATTATACCGATATTGATATTGAGCGCATTCAAGGCGACAGAAAGCGTTTAAATACCTTTGCTGCTCCTGAGCAAGGCATTGTATCGGTTGAGCTTCGTCCCTTCTCTGTTCAAGACGTGAGCCTGTCCCGCACAATTCCTGCACATCCCTTTGTGCCGGCTGATGAACAAACAAAAAATGAACGCTTTGATGAAATTTATCAAACCCTTGCCATCGCTTTGGCAAGGCGGCTTATGCATACAAAAGCCAAAACAGCGGTGATCGGCATTTCGGGCGGCTTGGATTCTACATTGGCTCTCTTGGTTGCAACCCGCGCAATGGACCTTTTAAAACGGCCCAGAACCGACATTTTAGCCTTAACCATGCCCGGCTTTGGCACAACGGACAGAACTCTACAAAATGCCAAAAAACTAATGGACTTTTTAGGCACAACCAGCCGGGAAATATCCATTGCCGATGCCTGTCTGCAGCATTTTAAAGATATTGGTCACAACGCTTATGTTACCGATGTGACCTATGAAAACACCCAGGCAAGAGAACGGACACAGATTTTAATGGATGTGGCCAATCAAACAGGCGGTCTTGTGATTGGAACCGGCGACCTTTCAGAGCTTGCATTAGGCTGGGCAACCTATGCCGGCGACCATATTTCAATGTATGGCGTAAATGCCGGCGTGCCTAAAACATTGGTTCGTCATTTGGTTAAATGGATTGCAGAAAACATGTATGAAGGCGAAATAAAAGCTGTCTTAGCTGATGTTTTAGACACCCCTGTTTCACCTGAATTGCTCCCTGCCAATGAACAAACCATCGCACAGAAAACGGAAGAAATTATTGGTGATTATGAATTACACGACTTTTTCCTATACTATTTTCTGCGGTTTGGCTTCTCCAAAGAAAAAATACGCTATCTTGCCGCCTGCGCCTTTGGCAATCAGTATAAAACGGATTATATTGAAAGTGTTTTAACAACCTTCCTCCGTCGTTTTTTCCAAAATCAGTTTACACGCTCCTGCCTGCCGGACGGACCCAAAATCGGTTCTGTGAGCTTATCGCCTAGAACGGATTTGCACATGCCGTCCGATGCTTCGGCAGATTTGTGGTTACAATAAATATAAATGCAAAAAACGGGCTGTAAACATAGGTTTACAGCCCGTTTTCATGTTCAAAATCAATTATGCAAGTTCTTCGCCTCTTGAAAGCGCCGCATCAATGTTGGGACAGAAGTTTTCCTTTTTAACCAAATCATAAAGACCGGATTTATGCATAGCGCGCAGGGGCTGCGCATTTACATGTGAGAAAACGACGGTAATGCCCTTTTTCTCGCACTTTTTAACAAACTGCTCTAACATGCGCAGGGCGTCGGTATCCACAGAGGGAACGGAGCGCATGCGCAAAATTACGCATTTGGTATAGCTCTTTGTTTTAATCTCTAAAATCTGGCTGGCCACAGCAAAAAACAAAGGTCCTGAAAGTTCATAAACGCTGATGTGTTTTGCCACCTGACGAAGCTCTAAGCTGTCGGGGTCGCTTTCTTTTTCAATATATTTCCAGCTTTCAATCTTTGTTTCGTCACTTGCCCGTCGCATAAACAAAACACAAGCGACAACAAGGCCGATTTCAATGGCAATAACCAGGTCAAAAATAACTGTGAGCAAGAAGGTTAAAATAAGTACCAAAATATCGCTTTTGGGCGATGTTTTAACAAGGTATACAAAAGTACGCCACTGGCACATATTATAAGCCACATGAATTAAAATGGCTGCAATAGCCGGCATGGGGATGTAAGCCGCATAGGGCATTAAAATTGCCAGCACCAGCAAAAGAACAAGGGAGTGCACAATGGCAGCCACAGGGGTTCGACCACCGTTTTTAACATTGGCTGCTGTTCTTGCAATGGCACCGGTTGCGGGAATACCGCCGAAAAGAGCCGAACAGATGTTGCCAAGACCCTGGCCTGTCAGCTCGGCGTTGGAACGATGCTTCTTTTGCACCATGCCGTCGGCCACAACACAAGACAACAAGGATTCAATGCCTGCCAAAAGGGCAATTGTTACAGCATCTGGCAAAACAGCCACCATGCTGCCCAAGGAAAATGCAGGCATACGGAAAGCCGGTAAGTCACTTGTCACGGTGTATAAATCACCAATGGTATTCACTTCCATGCCAAGACCCTTCACCATGGCGATACCAACAGCAACCGCAAGCAAGGATGCGGGAATTTTTTCATAAATTTTTGGCCAAATAATGAGAACAGCTAAGCAAACAAGACCCACCAAAAGTGCTTGCCAGTTTACGGTTATAATGTTTTGAAAAAAGGCTGCAGCCTTTTCCAAAGTTTCAATAGGCGCTTCGTTGTTTAAATATGTAATACCGAAAAAATCTTTTAACTGACCAATCACCAGGGTAACGGCAATACCGGCGGTAAATCCGGTAGTGATGGTGAAAGGAATGAATTTAATTAAATTACCAAGCTTTAAAAAGCCCATCACAATTAAAAAGACACCGGCTAAAATGGTGGCCATAGCCAAGCCGTCTAAACCACTGCGGGCAACAATGCCGGCAACAATGGTGGCAAAAGCCGCTGTGGGACCGGTAATCTGCACGCTGCTTCCGCCAAATAATGCAGCAACGAGACCGGCCACAATGGCAGTGTAAATGCCTGCCTCGGGACCCACGCCTGATGCAATGGCTAAAGCAATTGAAAGCGGCAGTGCAATAATGGCAACAATAACGCCGGCGATTAAATCCTGAACAATTTGTTTACCACTATACTTTTGTAAATCTGTTATGAGCATAGGTTTAAAATTTGACACAATTCGTCTTCCCTTCTTAACCTTATTTAAGTTAACCTTGTTTATTATAGCACTATATAGGATAAGACGCAACAATAAAAAGTAACAAATTTTACATTTTTCGCGGCATAAAACTAATGAAAATTTCTTTGTTTTTATCAATTTGAATTTGATTTATTTCTTTGAAATATGGATGCTTATTAAAAAAATCTCCCTCTGCTTTTTCAATAAAACAAATCTGATTCAGCTTTGTTTCTACATAACTTTCCACGTAATCTTCACGAATGCAATGGGAGGTGCAGGTTTTATTTTCTTTTCGCCATTTGCTGCAAACGATATAACAATGATTGTTGCTATAGATAAAACTCATTCGGCTGCCACAATCCGCGCAATAAACCTTGCCGGATAAACGATGTTCCTTTTTGCCTCTGGTTTTGTTGTTATAGGACCTTTCTTTCAGCCTTTTTAATGCCATATCAAATTCCTTTTGACTTATAATGGCCTCATGTGTGTCCTCCACCGTTATCCACGCTTCTTTTGGCAGGGCAATTTTTTGATTGAGCTTATAATTGATTTTGCGGCTTCGGTTTTGTGTTAAATGGCCTGCATAGGTGGGATTGGATAAAATACGCCGAATGGTTGTGGCGTTCCATTGTGTGCTTTTTTTCGCGGTCACTCCGCTTTCTTCAGAAGGTGTTTTAATGTTTCTTGCGGTTAGCCGTTGCGCTATTAAAGTCATGCTCTCACCACGATTATAGCGTCGATAAATCTCTTGCACAATCGCCGCCTTATCCACATCCGGCACCAATATGTTTTTATCCTCTTGGGATTTTTTATATCCGTAAGGGGCTATAGCACCGATAAAACGACCGTTTTGCTTTTTGGTTTGCAACGCCGTTCGTACCTTTAAGCTAATATCCCGGGCATACATATCATTAAACACGGCACGAAAGGGTGAAAGGTCATTGCCAACGCCGCCCGCTTCTGTATCTATACCATCATTAACAGCGATATACCGCACCCGATGCAGGGGAAAATATTGCTCTATGTAATAGCCTGTTTGAATGTAATCTCGTCCCAAACGGGATAAATCCTTGGTGATCACAACATCGATTTCTTTGCGTTCAATCAACTCCAAAAGCTTTAAAAAATCCGGTCGGTCAAAGCTTGTGCCAGAATATCCGTCGTCGGCTAAAACAGCCACCACCAAAAAACCGTGACACTTTGCATAACGCATTAAAAAATCTCTTTGATTTAAAATGCTTTCAGATTCTGTATTCTTCTCATCATCTCTTGATAGTCGTAAATAAAGCGCTGTTTTGTTGGTTATCATTTCCACCTCCCCTGCTATATGTATGTATTAAAAAAAGAGAATATGAGCTTGTTATCCAAATATACATCCGCGGGGGTGGATTTCGATGTTGCAAAAAATTTGGGCATAAAAGTGAATCATGCCCTATCTTTACCCGGTAAAGTGGCTCCTTTAACTGCCGGAAAAATCATATGCGATACAGTTTTAAACATTATCAGCGAAACGGAGGTGAAGGAATGAAAGATAAAAAAATCGGTTTTGCTATAACGGGTTCATTTTGCACTTTCCGCCGGGTAATTGATGAGCTGAAGGTGTTGGCAGAAACAGGCGCAACCATTTTGCCCATTATGTCCCCCATTGCCTATGAAACCGACACCCGTTTTGGCAAGGCACAAGATTTTATTGCTGAAATCAAAGCCATAACAGGTCATGATATTATTCATACTATTGTTGATGCTGAACCCATTGGCCCTAAAAATTTGTTGGATGCGCTGGTCATTGCTCCCTGCACCGGAAACACCTTGGCAAAGCTTGCCGGTGGCATAACCGATACATCTGTGACCATGGCAGCAAAAGCAACCCTGCGGAATCAAAAGCCGGTTATTGTGGCTGTTTCCACCAATGACGGTTTGGGCGGCAGCGGCAAAAACATTGGTCATTTATTAAATGTTCAAAATCTCTATTTTGTTCCTTACGGGCAGGATGACCCGATTCATAAAACAAACTCTTTGGTGGCCGACATGTCACAAATCACAGAAACCGTTCGTGCTGCCCTTTCCGGTACACAACGACAACCTGTTATTCTTTAACATACGCTAAAAAGGGGAAGGTTTAAATCGATGTTTAAACCTTCCCCTTTTGCATGTGTCTATAATTCACAAAAATCATCTGCATCAATAAATATATCGCTTTGAATGTCAACAATCATGGGAATTTCAACTTTAAGCCGGTCAGTAAACAGAATTGTCCTTTCATAGCCGTTGATTTTTTTAATCCGACCTGTATGCTCTATATAGGTTCCGCCGTCTTTTTTCTCATCGGGTTTAAAAAATGTGATTGAAACTGTGGGCATTTCTTCTATGCGCTCTTTGAGCATTAAGATTTTTCCGTTTAAAATTTCCATCATATTTTCGCTGAGTTCAACCCGGCTGTCTGTGATTCTGGCCGTTTCATTAACCGCTTCTTCATGACCGGTCAGTGCTCTGAAGGCGCCAAATTGCGCGGCGCGGCTCTCCCGGGATGCCCGTTTATGCTTTTTAGGTTCAGGATGCGGCAGGTGTATAATATCATCATAAGGATTCATGCCTTGTGCCCTCCAATTTGCTTATTACGGTCCTTTGCCGTGGCCCCTTCTTCCAAATTGACTCCTTTTAAAATGGCATTTTTACCAAATTGTTTTTTAATAAGCAGAATGGCTTCTTGAATTTTACGCTCTTTTTCAAGGGCTAAAGCCTTTTGTTCTTCATCTGCCTCTAAGGTTTCATAATTCGTAAAAAAATCCAACTGACCGCTTTTTTTCGCCTTGGAAACAGCACTCTCTGCAAGCACATTGCCCGCCGTGATGTTAATCCTTCGAATTAACAAGTTGGGGTCAACAATGCGGTCATAAAGCGCCATAACAGCCTCGGTTATCAGCTTGGTTGAAGAGGTTTCAAACTCTAAATTTGTGGTACCGTGGGCGTGTTTGGGCACCTTTCTGCCATAGGCATCCACAGTGATTTCACCCTTGTAACTGCACCCGTCTTTTAAATTGTCAATATCATAGCCAACCGTTAACACAAACTGTTTTGAAACCAGCCTTTTTTCAACAAGCTCAAGAACCAAAAGCTCTGTCATTTCCCAGGTTACAATTTTGGCCTTTTCAAAGGAATACGGCGTGTGCAACACCTGTCCCGACCCAATGCTTTTGGTTTCAGGATGATACCGCCTGATGTCCTCAAGCTCGCAAGGTTCCCAGCCCCAGGCATGGTCAATTAAAAATTCAGCACCCACACCAAACATTTTATAGAGCCTGTCCTCGCCATATTCCGTTAAAGATTCGCGGGCAACATCCCCCATGGTATGAAGCCCTGCTGCTTCTAATTTTTTGGCAATTCCCTTACCCACACGCCAAAAATCCGTCAGGGGTCTATGTTGCCACAAGGTTTTTCGATAGGACATTTCATCAAGCTCAGCAACGCGAACGCCGTCTTTGGTTGCCTCGGCTTTTTTTGCCACAATATCCATGGCAACCTTTGCAAGATACATATTGGTTCCAATGCCTGCCGTTGCGGTGATGCCTGTTTCTTTTAACACATCCAAAATCAATGTCATAGCAAGCTCTCGAGGTGTTTTATTATAGGTTTTTAAATATCGTGTGATGTCAATAAACACCTCATCAATAGAATAAACATGAATATCCTCAGGAGCAATATACTTTAAATATATTTCATAAATCCGTGTGCTGTAGGCCATGTAATGTGCCATGCGTGGTGGTGCTACAAGGTACGATACCGCTATGTCTTTGTGTTCATTAAGCTGGCAGATATCATAAGATTCCCCCGTTAGTTTGCCTGAAGGAGCCTTTTTTTGCCGTTCACGGTTCACCTTTTTAACCTGCTCGATCACTTCAAAAAGCCGGGGGCGTCCCGGAATGCCAAAAGATTTTAAAGAAGGCGAAACAGCCAGACAAATTGTTTTTTCTGTCCGGCTGTTATCGGCAACTACCAAATTAGTGGTCATGGCATCAAGACCGCGTTCGATACATTCAACAGAGGCATAAAAGGATTTTAAATCAATACAAAGATACATTTTTTGTCCCATCAAATCCCCTCCCATGCTTTCTGTCTATTAGGTTTAACTTATCTCTGTTTTTTATGCTTGCATTACCTTGATAACGAAATATCCCTTGTCGCCTGAAACAGTCAGCACACCGTTTTGCTCATTAAATGCCACACTTTCACTCTTTTCAACAATTTCAAACAGCTTGCCATTTGTGTCGATAGTCAGGCTGTCTTTTGCAAAAAAGTCAACATAGTAATAGGTGGCGCCGTCGTAATCCACTGTATACAAGGAACTGTTGTTTTGGCGGTTGTCAAAATACTTCCGGTAGCCTGCGCCCTTTAGATGTTTCATAAACTCAAGATTTGCAAAAATGGGATAGGCCTTGTTGGTTTCAACCACCATGTTCGAATATCGTAAATTGTCTTTACGAATGGCGCCCACGCCGTCATAAACAGGTAAATATCCACCGGCAAAGGCCGCCACATTGTTGTCGTTAATATCTTTATAATAATCGACCACACGGTCCGGCGGCATTAACGGATTTTCCCAATATTCGGGAGTGAGATTTATATTCGGGAACGGCTGTGCAGCATAATCGTGAGGATTTGTGCAGTCATATGTATAACCGTCGCTTTCAAAAGGCAAGGTTTTGGGTATGTAGCGGTAAACACCGCCCACAAAGGAATTACACTTTTCCTGGAACATAAGACCCATACATGAGCTGTAATTCACATCCTGCAGGGCTTTATATTCAAATTCGCAAATAATGGTTCCATCATTTAAAATCCGGTATCGAATCTTGCAATTCATCAAAGCTTCGCCATCTTTTTTAAACACCTCTGCGCCTTCAATCTCGCAAAGACTTGCATCAAAGAAGGAAGAGGGATTTAAAATGTCATATTCTTCTTCAATTAAGCCTTCAACACAGTCACCAACTGAAGTGTTATAAAGCTTTGTGCCATCTGCCATAATGGCAACCAGCTGTTTGCTTTTCATTCTGATAATGGGCGTATAGGCATAAAGTTCCTGGTTAAAGTTGCAAATATCTTCTGTGTTTTTTGTATTTTTATAAGGGCTGAGTTTACCTGTAATTTTCTTTTTAAAATGATAATCGGTTTTTGTGCCTAAGTTTTCTGAAATGAAAACCAGTGAATTTTTAAAGGATTTAAGCAGCATCCACTTAGTGCCTTCTTCGTCTATCCAAACAGAACCGATTTCATAGCTTTCTTCGCAAATGCTTTCTGACTGAACACAGGTGCAAAAAGGCGCACCGTGGTTGCCACCTAAATATTCTTTGTTGATAAATTGAGGTGTGCATTCATCTGTGGAAACCGCCAGGGGAATATCCATGTGCCAAATATCAATATGCCCTTTTCTTTGCAAACCGGCTGCATAAAAATCGGTTGCCGTGTGTTGCGTTACATTTTCCATGTTGATTCCACGAAAGTATTGCACAAGGTCAAACTTTTCATTAAATTCGGTTTTAAAAACCGCCATGCTATTACAAGTAGAAATTTCCATACATAGCCTCCGTTATAATAAATTTTCTTGTTTTATCTAAAGTTAAATTATGCCCACCAAATTTCTTCCGGCTTTTCATAAATAATAACATCCTTTAAGAATGCAATGGCTTTTTCAAGGCCTTCTTTTGAACTCATCAGCGCATCTTCATGCTCTATGCTGATAACACCGTCATATCCTGACACTTTAAGGGCACTGATAATATCATTCCACACTTCTTTGCCGTGGCCGTAACCCACCGTGCGAAACACCCAGGAACGCTCTGAAATGTTGCTGTAGTGGCCCAAGTCCAAAACACCGTTTATGGCTTTGTTTCTTTCATCAATCCTGGTGTCTTTGGCATGGAAATGATAAATAGCATTTGCCTTGCCTAAAACCTTAATCACCTCAACAGGGTCCATGCCCTGCCAAAAAAGGTGGCTGGGGTCCACATTGGCACCAATGATATCCCCAACGGCTTCTCTTAATTTCAAGACCGTTGCGGTGTTATACACACAAAAGCCGGGGTGCATTTCAAAAGCAATTTTTTTAATGCCATGGGCTTTGCAAAACTTGACCTCTTCCTTCCAGTACGGAATCAAAACCTCGTTCCATTGATAATCTAAAATCTCTAAAAAATCCTCCGGCCAAGGGCATGTAATCCAGTTTGGTTTTTGACTGGTAGCCGAATCACCGGGACAGCCCGAAAAACCAACCATGGTGTCAACCCCAAGTTTTTCAGCTAAAAGAACAGCGTTGTTAAAGTCTTCATGATACATCCGGGCGGTTTCTTTATTGGGATGCACAGGATTTCCATGACAGCTGATGGCCGCAATGGACATGTTATTATCCGCAAGAATTTTCTTAATTTCTTCAATTTTAGCCTCATCTTTTAAAAGAATCTCCGGGTCAAAGTGTGCCTTGCCGGGATTGCCGCCGGCCCCCATTTCAACCTGGTCAACGCCAAGGGAGGAAAGATATTCAATCATTTCTTTAAAGCTGGCTTGCGCTAATACAGGACTAAAAACACCTAATTTCATAAAGACCTCCTATAAGAAATTTATTCATTCTACTCACATTTTAACATATCTAAAATCATTTCGGGAATCTGAATTAAAATAAAATCACAAATTATTTTCTCTTTTCCACTTTTCTTTTGTTCCCCATTTCATCCATTATATAAACACTGTTTAATGTGTTTTCCATGCCTTGGCGAAACTTTTTAATATATTCCTGCCGGAGTGTATTTTGCTCCGCTTTTTCTTCGTCATTAAGCCCCTGCTCTCTTGACTTTTTAGCAAGTTCATTGATCCGTTTTAAGAGTTTTTCCATTTAACTTCCCTCGTTTTTTAAATTTTTATTCGTGTTCTCCTACCATAAACTTTTTGATGTAATAATTTGAACTATAAAGCAGCTTATGGTCAAATTCTTCATAACCTATCTCTTCTGCTATCGTGGATTTTTCTGAAAACAGATTGGTTCCAAGTCCCAGGCGTTCGCCTTTTATTTCGCAGCCCATAGCGGCTAATGTTGTGGGGAAAATGTCAAGACTTGTAAAGATTCTGTTTTGATAATTTGCACTTTCTTTAGCCGAGTTGATAAAACAGTTATACACTTTTCTTTGATAGTCTTTTTGAACATTTCGTTCAACATATTGGTTGTCCATGCTCAAATGGTCACCACAAATGACAATGGTGGTGTTATCATAAAAACTTTGTTGCTTCAGCCAACGGATAAAATCGGCAACCTGTCTGCTTGCGCAAGACAGCACATTGTCATATTGTTCGCTGAATTTGTCCTCACATTGTTCACACTTAAATCCTTCCGGAAAGTGTGTATCCGCCGTGAGCAAGGTGCAGGCAAAAGGCTCTTTACCTTTTGATAGCTCCCTGATTTTATCTTTGGCATAATCAAAAAGATATTCGTCCTCCATGCCCCACCAAACATAATAACCCTTATCAATAACTCCCTCTTCCTGCGCCGAAAAATAGTCATAAATCCGGTCTGTTTTGTGTTGTTTAAAGTAAACATCCCGGTTGGCATAAGAGGCATCAGAACCCACAATTAAAGCCTGCTGATAACCATTTTCATGTAAAATATCAGAAAGAGAGGTTACACCGGGCAGAAAGTTGTCTTTTCCGTACTCATTATTTTCCAAAACCCCCGCCGAGCCTTTAAGGGGCACACCCGAGGTTTGCGCCACCATGCCCGCAACGGTCCACCCGGTCCCGCTGGGTGTTAAAAATCCGCCCAAGGTTTCGCTGTCTGAAAAGCTTACATTTTCAACAGCCAGCTTCGTCAGCTCCGGAATCACATTTTTCGGCCGTGCGCCACCCTCTTCTTGTGACATGTAGGTGGTTTCCATGGATTCTAGAAATATGTAAATCAAATTTCGTTTCTTTTCAGGAAATCGAACAATATCGCAGCTTGGCTCAACAAAATAATCTTCATATAGAGTTGTTTGCAGGGCAATTTTTTGAATGTAGCCAAAAACATTCACTTTGGTTCCTGCAAGGATAAAGAATAAAACGGCGAGCATCAACGAAAGCACGGCTTTGTGCCAAAATTTAACTTTTTTAAACCACGCTTTTTTGATGTTTAAACCATATACAAGAAAAATCAGCACCGCACCGATTAAAACCATGGGCAAAACACTCTCAAGGCAAAAACTGATTATAAGCCCCTTGCTTACACCACCTAAATTGGAAAAAAGAGTGAACAGCACCGAATCAAATCCGGTATTGCCATAGTGTTTAATATACCACGACGCAGAAAAGAACAGCAAAAGCGCAAACAAAATAAGCATGGAGCACACAACGCCTAAAGTGATGCGCCAACTGTTCAAACCGTTTTTTTGTATGTTTACTCTTTTTTCTTTTTGTGTTTCAACCATTCTATCATCCATCTCCCTGGTTACTGGTATCTTGTTGCATGTATTAAGACTGTATAATCTAGATGCCAACTTTTGAGCTAAATCATTCTCTCCATATTAAATTTTCCATTATATATTCATCTGACAAAGCCGTTCCGGTATAAATCTCTTTGCCATCTGCCGAGACAAAAAAATCGCCAATGTATGACAGATGGCTGTTATCTACTAGCCAGGAGGCGCGTATGACATAATATTGTTTTTCACCTTTTTGAACAGCTCCCGATGTGCCGAATGAAAACACAAATCCGGTATCTTCATCCTTTTCCCCCAGAATATAATAGCATAGCTCTTCTGCTTCTTGCCCTGTGATGCCTTTAACATCATCAACAGATATCGGGGTAATATCACCGTCTGACTTCGTTTCACTAATTACCGTTTCTTGACCTTGTACAGGTGCGTTATTTCTGCGTTTTATGTTTTCGTATGTCGAGGTTGTAATTCTTATAAACACAAAAATCAAAACCAAAACCAAAATAGAAATTAAACTCTTTTTCATTGCTTTTACTCCCTTTCGACAGTACTCAACATAATCCCTTTTATAAGGGATATAAGGTTTAGATGCCAAGTGATTTTAGCGATTGCGAGGCATAAGGTTTAGATGCAAACCTTTTTCGATGTAATTCATGTCAAGTCAAGGGCAAAAAATTAGTTACTTGTTTTCTTCTTTTTAAGTTTCACGAATTGAATAATTTGTAAGACGAAAAATACTATATGGGCTGTTCCTACTATCCACGACACTGCAAAAGCCACATCTGTAAAATCATCATTATGAACCAAATTAAACAAACAATATGAAGGTCCTATATCACCGCCATCCGGCAATAAAACCCAGAAAATCAAATATGTAATAATAAAAAGAAAATTGATTATTCTTAATCTTGGAGATTCAACAAAAAATTGTGATGCATATAAATTTGTCATTAAAAACAATATTGGTTGTATGATAGGTATTAGCATAAATATCATACCAAATCTAATCCAACCCATATTAAGCACCAATGATGCAGTAGCAATAATAATACAAATTATAGATAAAACCAACGACTTTTTATTTCCTACAAGATTATTCTTTTTTATCAATTTTATTAGTTTTGCAATTCCCCAAATAATAAGTCCAATAATTGCTATAAATTGTACTATTCCAAAAAGCATAGAAAAAACATAATAACCCATTGTAAATATGTTAGCCATTGCTCATTCTCCTTTCGACAACATTCGACATATTCATATTGCGAGGCATAAGGTTTAGATGCAACCTTTTTGGGGGCAATTTCTTGTTAAGTTTGGTCTAAAAACTATTTGCCATATCTCCTACGATTCCATTCATTCCAAAACGCAATATACCCGTTTCTTTCAAATTCATCATCAGGAATATTTTTATTAAGACAACTCTTATAAAAAGCTTCGACTTTATCACAAAAATTAAATACTACCCTTTTATATTCCTCATATGGGACAAAAACTTCTTTTTCATTTTCCGTTTTGATTTTCACCCCATTATCAACATGAGTTGTTTCCCAATCAACTCCACTATCGCAACCTAAGATAATCACATTATCCAAAGTATCATTTGCTATGTAAAAATGTCCACAACATGGCATCATCTGATTTTCATCTTCAAAGGCACGATCTTCAGTTAATGTTTTCAATAAATATATTGCAGTTGCACTTGCGGTTCCGTTAAACTCAAATCTCTCATCACCTATTATTGCCACCATATCCCCATGAGCACATAAGTCATTGGGATCGTCACCTTCTGTTATCCAATACATATTTGATGCATCAATATTAAACATCAACCTCACTCCTTTCGTCAAATTTCGACATATTTATATATCTCACTTCAAATTACGACCAAAGAATACTTGTATACTCTTGTTTAGTCTAGGCTATTAACACCTAAGTCCGAAAGATCCACTTCAACATCAAAAAGGGTAACAAATTCATTGAGACATGAAATTGTTTCAGGAAAACCAACATAAAATCTTAATGTACACCATTCTTCTGTCATTCTTGTTCTTCCTGCATCTATATATTTGTCGTAGTTATTGTAGTATGTCAAACTGCCATCAATCGAGTTCATTTCTAAATAAGGACATTCATTTAAATCATTTATTCCTATTTCCGTTCCGTCGCTATTGCGTAGAGCTCCACGTCCACCCGGATCAGAAGCAAATTTTATTTCACCCGTATACATCTGTGGCTTAAATGTTGCTTCTGCTTGCGATTTGAAAGTATCATTAGTCATTAAATATGACACCTTCATATGTTCAAGTGTTGGATCTATAATTAAAATAGTATTCATTTGCGACGAGCTATCAGCTTGATATGTGTGCATGACTCTTATTACATTATCGTTTTCTTTTACTTGAATAAATAAATCCTCAACAGCACTTCTCATTGTATATATATCTTCATACTTTTCTCCATGTTTTAGAATGTAATTATACAAAATCATATGATTGCATTTTTTGAGGTAGATTTTACTTTCTTTGTATTCATCAAGTTTTTCATATATTTTTGCAGCTTCTTCGAAGTCATTTTGTTCAAAAAGTTTTTGAGCTCTACTGTAATTTGACATAGGAGAAAAAACAAGAATAAAAACAACCAAAGAAATTACAATTAAAACAATTAGACTTGCAATACATATAAATATTTTTTTATTTAGTTTATTCTTTTTGTTCGCATTGTTCGCAATTTCATTTTCATGCAAAACAACATTTTCGCATCCATCAGTAGAATTTGTTTCAATAATTTCTTTATTTTGAATACTCATTTTTTCCATAATGCCATCTCCTTTTATTCATCACAAAAATTAATTAACTAACATAAAATACACAAATCAAACACTTATTCTCTGCTAGCGTTCGACAAAATCCCCATTATGATTTTGTCAAGTTAGGGATAAAAAATTTTGTAGGGGACATTCACGAATGTCCCGCGGGCGATTCTTGAATCGCCCCTACATTTTATCCCTTACATCTCAAACTTTATAAGTGATATAAGGTTTAGATGCAACTGATTTTGAAGGCCCCCTTGCTTAAAGGGGGTCTGTCTGCGAAGCAGACAGGGGGATTCATTTAGATCAATATATCCCCTATTGTATCCCTCCACCACCTTCGGTGGTCCCCCTCCCTTTAGGCAAGGGAGGCTTTTTCTTCCGACAATATTCGACATCTTTACATAGCTCATATCAAGACCGGACAAAAATCAATAATAAACCTTTACAAGTCTGAGCCCTGATGCCGGAAAGGTTACGCCTGCTTTTGCTCTGATTTTTTTTTCAAATATTTCATTGATAACACTTTCATCAAGCTCTCCTGTTCCTATATTGTAAAGTGTACCTGAAATAATTCTCACCATATTATAAAGAAATCCGTTTCCGTTAATTCTGATTTTTATAAGATTGTTTTCCTCTTCTATTTCAATGAAATTAACTGTTCTCACCGTTGATTTCTTAAATCTTCCCACAGAACTGAAACCCCTAAAATCATGTTTTCCTATAATTAACCTTGCAGCTTTTCGCATTTTTTCCACATTGGGCTTTCTGTCAACGAAAAATACATACTTTCTTATAAACACATTAGGCTTTTCTGTTGCGATTGTGTACTCGTATGTTTTTGATACTGCATTAAGTCTGCTATGAAAACGCATATCAACTTCTTCAAGAGATGTCACACATATATCTTCAGGAAGATATTTATTAATATAATCCTGCATTTCAACTTCATCCATCAATGTATCACATTTAAAATTTGCAGTCTGCTCATCGGCGTGAACACCTGCATCTGTTCTGCCGGAAGCAAATATTTCTACTTCTTTTCCACACATTTTTGAAAGCACATTTTCAAAACGCTCCTGAATGGTGTTTTTTGTGTTACCTTGTCTCTGCCAACCATTATATTTCGTTCCGTCATATTGAACAGTTATTTTAAAATTTCTCATAGTTTCCTCCAAGGCATTCTATAAACCTAATGTATAAAGACTGTATAATCTAGATGCCACTTGTTTTAATGAAGTTTTGAACATTCGTTCAAAGTGAAGTTGCATACGCAGTGAAGTTTTTGCTAATGCAAAAGTGAAGTTAAGTTTGCCACTCTGCCGAAAGGCAGAACTTCACTTACGAAGTAAACTTCACTATCAAAGATAACTTCACTTGCCGCAAGGCAAACTTAGTTGCGGTTGAAACTCAACCGCATAGGCTCATACGAAATTATGAACAAAAGCATATCATTTTCATTCAAGCTCCGACAATGCATTAAGAGCGCTGTTTAGTTCAGAAAGATTCTTCGCTTTCTTTACGGCTTTTATAATTCTATGTTCCTCTGAATAGTTCGTAATGGAATACATCCACATTTCTTTTAGCTTGTGAAGCGTATTGATTTCTGACTTAAAAAGATTAAGATATCTTTTTTCAAGTGTGTTTGAAAAATTGATCAACTCAGAGGTAGAGAGTTTTTTCCCACCTTTAATTTCCCGAAATATTGCAGGGTTCCGAACGCATCCTCTTCCAATCATAACGCTGTTGATTCCCGGAAATGTTTCGCTGATTTTGCAAAAATCAGAAACCGAGTATATATTTCCGTTATAACATAATTTTTCCCGAAAGATTTCATAGGCCTTTTTAAAGCTTTCAAGATTCGGATCGCCGCCATAATATTCTTCTCTGACCCTGGGATGAACGATAAGCTTTGAAACAGGATATTTTTCATAGATGCTCAAAAGATTTTCAAATTCATCATGGGTATAAAAACCCGTTCTTGTTTTTATACTGATTTTTATGTCGCTCGTTTCAAAAATACCATACAGCAATTCGCCAAGCGCTTCGGTATTTTTAAGCGCCCCCGAGCCTCTGGATTTATGCACAACCGTACCGGAAGGACATCCAAAATTAAGATTCACTTCATCATAGCCAATTTCTTTAATTTTCCTTGCGAACCCTTTGAATGTATTGGGTGTTGTGCACATGACCTATGGTATAAGATTGACCCGGTTGTTATCCGGTTTTATATCACGAAGACTTTTTAATGTCAGCCTTTCATTATCTGTAGGCACAATAAAGGGCGCATAGTAGGCATCACATGCTCCGAAAAGTTCAGCGTGGGTATTTCTATATGTATAAGTTGTTATCCCCTCAAGTGGCGCAAGATAAAGTTCCATTTAATTTCATTCCTCGTGTATCTGTATTTCATTTATATTCAAATTCTATTTCTTTATCAATTATAAAATCAATGCACAAATTAGGTGCCGCAAAATCATTTTACCAGGAACAAAAATATTTGCTTACAAGGACATTTTAGAGGGCGCCGTCAATTGACGCGGTGCTCGAAAGAGCACAAAAGAGCGTCAACTCTTGAGAATTTTATGAAATAAAATTCTATATGTGTCAATTATATGTTTTTGTCAAGTTAGGGACAAAAAATTTATTAAAATTTATTCTTTATCGGTTTACTAAATTCAAATCTTATTACCTTAATACCAAAGTATTTTTCCAAATCTTTTTCAGAAAGTTTTTCTCCTGTATTATGCTCTGTTTTTTCATCTGTTTTGTATCTTTCAGAATAATAGAAAAACGGCTTAGCATATATCATACTTCTTGAGTTAGTTTTATCACCCATATAATATGCTCCACTACCATAATTCAAAACAACTCTTGATCGTTCATTTAGTCTTCCTGGAGTTAAGACGGAATAATTATTTTCTTCGTGTAAAATAATTCGTTTATCTTCATCGCCACTCTTCAAATGTTCATTCCATGTTCTTGGTTTAGCAAACCATGCCGAATGGTCATATCCGTCAAATGAGCAAACAACCGTATCCTCAATTATGTATCTCTCACCATCGATTTCATATTCAACAACAAAAGGAAATTCACCCTCTGTAATTTGAGGTGGTTTCTGTTCTATAAATAAACTAAAAAACTCTAAAACGGATAGTATTTTAAAAACTGCTAAAACAGAAACAACTGAAATTAGCAACACAATGATAATCTTTTTAGTTTTAGTCATAAAACCACTCCTTTCAGCATATTTGACATAATTCGATCGCGACCAGCTTAGACATTTTTTGTCCCTTGTATATCAAAGCTTAGAAAGACTGTATAATCTAGATGTCAATCCTTTTAACAGCAGGTTCGTATTAAGTTAGGAACATAAATCATTCCTTTTCTTGAATGGCATCAAGTTGTTCTTGCGACAATTCAATATATCTGTTGTCAGCATACATTGTATTTGTTGTATCATCTATTGCATTAGATATTTTTTTAACATCAATATCCTTGCCGAATGGTAATTCGTCCTTTGCATTTTGGGCAACCATAATAAACGAATCATTTTCCCAATCAACATCAAAAGAGGTAACTATTTTTGTTTCATCTGTTACATCAAAAAAGTTTCCTGATTATCTATAAATGATTCATAAATAAATTCATACAATGCATCTTTACTGATTTTGATAACTCTATATGTATTGTCCGGAATTTTCTTTTCACCCTTTTTCTTTTTCAACACATTACCACTCCTTTACAATGTATTAAGGCTCCCTTGTGTAAAGGGAGCTGTCAGCGTAGCTGACTGAGGGATTGTTTTACC